>FR887181.1:0-8643 GCA_000436735.1 Firmicutes bacterium CAG:170 | reverse complement strand
CGATGGCGGCTGCGGGCGCGCCGGTCTGCGCGGCTTTTTCCCGGGCGGCGGGAACGGCGCGGCGCATGGTCACGTCGATGTTCAGCGAGCGGAGCAGCATTTCCTGCTTTTTCAGCTCGCCCGGCTCCGCAAGACCCTTTTTGACGCTGCACGCCGTGGCAAAGTAGCGGCGGATGATCTCCTGCTTGGACGCTTCGCAGCATGCCTCGTCGTTTACGATGGCATAGCCCGCCATGTTGACTCCCATATCCGTCGGACTCTTGTAGGGGCACTCGCCGTAGATGCGGCGGAACATCGCCTCCACGACGGGGAAAATCTCGATATCGCGGTTATAGTTGACGGTCGTGACGCCGTAGGCCTCGAGATGGAACGGGTCGATCATGTTGACGTCGGCCAGATCGGCCGTCGCCGCCTCGTAGGCGAGATTCACCGGATGCTTGAGCGGCAGATTCCAGATCGGGAAGGTCTCATACTTTGCATAACCGGCGCGGATGCCGCGCTTGTGTTCGTGGTAGAGCTGGCTCAGGCAGGTTGCCATTTTTCCGGAGCCGGGGCCGGGTGCAGTCACGACCACGACCGGGCGGGAGGTCTCCACATAGTCGTTTTTGCCGTAGCCCTCGTCGGAGACGATGAGGGGAATGTCGGCGGGGTAGTTTTCGATGGGGTAGTGGCGGTAGACACGGACGCCGAGTGCTTCCAGCTTGCGTTCGAAGAGGTCGGCGGCGTGCTGGCCGCTGTACTGCGTGATGACGACGCTTCCGACATACAGCCCGATGGAGCGGAAAGCGTCGATCAGACGCATGACGTCCATGTCATAGGTGATGCCGAGGTCGCCGCGGCGCTTGTTCATTTCAATGTGCGCGGCGTTGATGGCAATGACGATCTCCGCCTGATCGCGGAGCTGGAGCAGCATTTTCATTTTGCTGTCCGGCTCAAAGCCGGGAAGCACGCGGGAGGCATGGTAATCGTCGAAGAGCTTGCCGCCGAATTCCAGATAGAGCTTGCCGCCGAAATGATCGACACGCTCCAGAATTTTCTGCGACTGCAATTTCAGGTATTTTTCATTGTCAAATCCGATGGTAGTCATTTTACACCTCAATCAAAACGCAAAGCCGGGGGCTGCGCCGGACAGAAGCCTGCACGGTGCGGCCGGGGCCGGAAGCTCTCAAATCTCTCTCAAAATAAATGATACCGCGAAACGGCGCAGATTGCAACAGGGCGTTTTGCCGAAAAGCGGGCAAAGCGACGGAAGAAGGTCAGCGGCGCTTCGGTGGAAGGAGAATGGGAAAACTTGACTTCCCGCCGGGAAATGGGTATACTAATAATAATTATATTGGGTTTTTGGGCTCAATTGCACAACAGGACGGAGAATCAATGGGTACGAAAAAACAACAGACATACGGCAATGACAGCATTTCCGCGCTGAAGGGCGCGGATCGCGTGCGGAAGCGTCCGGCGGTCATTTTTGGCTCCGACGGGCTGGAGGGCTGCGAGCACGCCGTATTTGAGATCCTATCCAACGCCATCGACGAAGCGCGCGAGGGCCACGGCGATCTGGTGATCGTGACGCGCTACGCCGACAGCTCGATCGAGGTCGAGGACTTCGGACGCGGCTGCCCGGTGGATTGGAACGAGAAGGAGGGCCGCTACAATTGGGAGCTGGTTTTCTGCGAGCTGTACGCGGGCGGCAAATATGACAACAATGCAGGCGGCGACTATGAATTTTCGCTGGGCCTCAACGGCCTTGGCGCCTGCGCCACGCAGTACGCCTCGCGCTATTTTGACGTGACCGTCCGCCGCGACGGCTTCAAATATTCGCTCCATTTTGAGCGCGGCGAGCTTGTGGGGGAGATGAAGAAGGAGCCGGCCGACCGGAAAAAGACAGGCTCCGTGTTCCACTGGCTGCCCGATCTGGATGTTTTCACCGACATTCAGGTGCCGAGGGCGTACTTCGAGGATACGCTCAAGCGGCAGGCCGTCGTGAACGCGGGCGTGACCTTCCGCTTCCGCTATGAGACTGCGCCCGGAAAATTCGAGACGACGGACTACTGCTATCAGCAGGGCATTCTTGACTATGTCCGGGAGCTGACGGAGGAGCAGGCGCTCACCATGCCGCAGTATTGGGAGGCAGAGCGCAAGGGCCGCGACCGCGAGGATAAGCCAGAGTACAAGGTGAAGATCTCTGCGGCGGTCTGCTTCTCCAATAAGCTCAGCCGCATCGAGTATTACCACAATTCCTCCTGGCTGGAATACGGCGGCGCGCCAGAGAAGGCTGTGAAGAATGCCTTTGTCTACGCCATCGACGCCTACATCAAGCAGGCGGGAAAATATACAAAGAACGAGTCGAAGATCACATTTCAGGACGTGGCGGACTGCCTTGTGCTGGTGACGAACTGCTTCTCGACGCAGACCTCCTATGAAAACCAGACAAAAAAGGCCATCAACAACAAATTTGTGCAGGAGGCCATGACCGAGTTCTTCCGCAGCCGCCTGCATGTCTACTTTATCGAAAACAAGCAGGACGCCGACCGCATCGCCGATCAGGTGCTCGTCAACAAGCGCAGCCGCGAGTCTGCGGAAAAGGCGCGTATTTCGATCAAGAAAAAGCTGACCGGCAATCTGGATATCTCCAACCGCGTGCAGAAGTTCGTGGACTGCCGGACGAAGGATGTTTCCCGGCGCGAAATTTACATCGTCGAGGGCGATTCTGCACTTGGCTCGGTCAAGCTCTCGCGCGATGCGGAGTTCCAGGGCATCATGCCCGTCCGCGGCAAGATCCTGAACTGCCTCAAGGCAGATTATGACCGCATCTTCAAGTCTGAGATCATTACCGATCTGATCCGCGTGCTGGGCTGCGGCGTGGAGGTTCCGGCGAAAAAGGCTGCGAAGGATCTTGCGACGTTCGACCTTGCAAGCCTGCGCTGGAGCAAGGTCGTGATCTGCACCGATGCCGACGTGGACGGCTACCAGATCCGCGCGCTGATCCTGACCATGATCTACCGGCTCTGTCCGACGCTGATCCGCGAGGGCTACGTCTACATCGCCGAATCGCCGCTGTATGAGATCGGCTGCAAGGACAAGACGTGGTTTGCTTACACGGAGCAGGAGAAGAGCGCCATTCTCAAGGAGCTGGACGGCAAAAAGACGACCGTTCAGCGATCGAAGGGCCTCGGTGAGAATGACCCGGAGATGATGTGGATGACGACCATGAATCCCGAGACGCGCCGCCTTATCAAGGTCATGCCGGAGGATGCCGCCCGCACGGCGGAGGTCTTTGACCTGCTGCTGGGTGACAATCTGGCGGGACGAAAGGATCACATCGCCGAAAACGGCTATAAATACCTCGATCAGCTGGACGTGTCGTAACGCCGGGCTGATGGGCAAAGGACGAAAATAAATGGCAAAGAAAAAAGAACCTGAAGCGAAAAAATGGACAGACCCGAAGGTGCAGGGGCTGCACGGCGCGACCGTGGAGCAGGCAATCTGTGAGACGCTGGAAACGAACTACATGCCCTACGCCATGTCGGTCATTATTTCCCGCGCCATCCCGGAGATCGACGGCTTCAAGCCCTCGCACCGGAAGCTTCTGTATACCATGTATAAAATGGGGCTTCTGACCGGCGGACGCACCAAATCCGCAAACATCGTCGGACAGACGATGCGCCTCAATCCGCACGGCGACCAGGCGATCTACGAGACGATGGTGCGCCTTGCGCGCGGCAACGAATCACTGCTGCATCCGTTCATCGACTCGAAGGGCAATTTCGGCAAGGTCTATTCCCGCGATATGGCCTATGCGGCCTCGCGTTACACCGAGGCGAAGCTCGACCCGATCTGCGCGGAGCTTTTCCGCGACATCGATTCGGACACGGTCGATTTTGTGGACAACTACGACGCCACCATGCTGGAGCCGACGCTGCTCCCGGCGACCTTCCCGAACGTGCTCGTCTCGGCCAATATGGGCATTGCCGTCGGCATGGCGTCGAATATCTGCTCATTCAATCTGCGCGAGGTCTGCAATACGGCGGCGGCGCTCATCAAGAATCCGGATGCGGAGCTGCTGGATACGCTCCCGGCGCCGGATTTCCCGACCGGCGGTGAGATACTTTACGACCCGGCGGAGATGCTGCAGATCTACAACACGGGCCGGGGTACCTTCCGCATCCGCGCTAGATGGCGCTACATCAAGGAAGGCAATATGATCGAGATCTATGAGATCCCGTATACGACCGCGACGGAGATCATCATGGACAAGGTCGCGGAGCTCATCAAGGCTGGCAAAATTCGTGAGATCGCCGATATGCGCGACGAGACCGACTTGAACGGCCTCAAGCTGACCATCGACCTCAAGCGCGGCGTCGAGCCGGAAAAGCTCATGCAGAAGCTCTTCAAGACGACGACGCTTCAGGACAGCTTCGGCTGCAATTTCAACATCCTGATTGCGGGCCAGCCGCGCGTGCTGGGCGTGCGGGCAATTTTCGAGGAGTGGACGGCGTGGCGCACGGAGTGCGTCCGGCGGCGCGTCTACTTCAATCTCCAGAAAAAGCGCGACCGGCTGCACCTGCTCAAAGGCCTCGGCCGGATCCTGCTCGACATCGACAAGGCCATCGCCATTATCCGCGAGACGGAGCTGGACGCCGAGGTTGTGCCGAACCTGATGATCGGCTTCGGCATCGACGAGGTGCAGGCGAACTTCGTCGCGGAGATCAAGCTCCGCAACATCAACAAGGAATACATCCTGAAAAAGCTCGAGGAAACGAGCGACCTCGAAAAGGAGATCGCCGAGCTGGAGGAGCTGCTCAAGAGCGAACGCAGGCTCCGCGACGTGATCGTAAAGGAGCTGAAAGCGGTCGCCGACAAGTACGGTAAGGAGCGCAAAACGGCGCTGGTCTACGATCACGAGATCGAGGCGGACGAGGAGCCGGACGTGCCGGACTATCCCGTCACCGTCTTTGTCTCGCGCGAGGGCTATTTCAAGAAGATCACGCCGCAGTCGCTGCGCATGGCGAGCGAGCAGAAGTTCAAGGAGGGCGACGGCCTGCTTTTCTCGCAGGAGACGAGCAACAATCAGGAGCTCCTGGTCTTTACTGACAAATGCCAGGTCTACAAGTGCCGTCTGAGTGACTTCGAGGATTCCAAGGCCTCCGTGCTGGGTGAATTTCTGCCGAGCCGCCTCGGCTTTGACGAGGGAGAAAGCTTCCTGACGGCCATCCTGCCGGGCGATTATCAGGGAAACGTCCTGTTCGTCTTTGAAAACGGCAAGGCGGCGAAGGTCGCGCTGGTGGGCTACGAGACGAAAACGAACCGCAAGCGCCTGACCGGCGCGTATTCCGACAAAAGCCCGGTCAAGGCAATCCTGCCACTTTACGAGGATACGCAGATCGCGCTTTATGCCTCGGACGGGCGCTGCCTGATCTTCTCGACGGCGCAGATCGCCGTCAAGACCACGCGCGCCACGCAGGGCGTGGCGGTGCTGTCGCTCAAAAAGAAGGCCGTCCTGCTGCGGGCCGTTCCGCTGGCACAGGCGGGCATCGTGAACGAGGCGCGCTACCGGACGCGGACGCTTCCGGCGGCGGGCGCGCTGCTGCGGGAAGAGGACAGCGAGGAAAAACAGCTTACCATGGAGCTTTCGTGAGGAATGGTATCGAGAATAAAATGAAATAGGTGGGGGTATTGGTTTGAAACGGGAAATCATTTGGAGAGAACTCAAATTTGTCGGCACGATCCTGCTCGGATGCACAGTCTTTTCACTCGGCTTTGACCTCTTTCTGGACCCGAACAACATCAACGTCGGCGGCATCACCGGCATCGCCATGATCCTGCGTGAGCTGTTCGGCTTCGGCAGCATCGGCGTGTATTTCGCCGCCATCAACATTCCTCTGTTCCTGATCGGCTATAAGGAGCTTGGACGGCGCTTCTTCATCGGATCCATGCTTGGGATGCTGTTCAGCACTGTTTTGCTCGACCTCCTGACGATCATTCCCGTTCCGCAAATCGACCTGATGCTGGCGGCGCTCTACGGCGGCGGCCTGACCGGCCTCGGCCTTGGCCTCGTGTTTCTGGCAGGCGCCTCCACGGGCGGCTCCGACATCATTGCAAAGCTCCTGCGGAAGAAATTCCGCAGACTGAAGCTCAGCCGTCTCATGCTCATCCTTGACATCATCACTGTTACGCTGACGGGCGTTGTGTTCCACGACATCACCAGAACACTCTACTCCGTCCTGCCGCTGTATGTCTCGGCACTGGTCATGGACGGCGTGATCTATGGGCTGGATTATTCCTCGCTGGCGCTGATCATCTCTGACCATTACGCGGAGATCGTGCAGACCATCGCGGACAGGCTTGACCGCGGCGCGACGCTTCTGGAGGCGCACGGCGGCTACCACGGCGACAGCCGTCAGGGCGTGATGTGCGCCATCCGCCGCCGCCAGATCACGGAGCTGAAGGATCTGGTCAGTGAGATCGACCCCCACGCGTTCCTCATTTTGCAGGACGCACATCAGGTGCTGGGCGAGGGCTTCCGGCACCACGGAGATTCCCTGTGACCCCGCGGACGCTGGGATAAAGGACTGGAAGGGAGGCACACAGCCTGTGAAAAGAATGTTTTTTCTGGTATTGGCGCTCTGCACCGTCCTGAGCGGGTGCAGCAGGCTGGTGCCGTCGGAATATGTCCGTGTCAGCAAGCACGACGCGGGCGGAACGGTGCAGGAAAACGCGGATGTCCTTTCCGCAAACGATTTTCAGAGCCTCAAGGCCGCGATCCTCAGCTTTGTGAAGAGCGGCATTGAGCACGGCGTCATCCGCGTACAGAGCTACGAGGGCGGCGATGTGGAGGAGGATCTGACGGCAGCGGCTTATCAGGTCTCGCGCGAGGACCCCTACGGCGCGTATATGGTGGACTACATGACCCACAGCTGTTCGCTGATCGTTTCCTATTACGAGATCGGAATCGACATCACCTTCCGTCCCGGAGCCGTCGCGCCGGAGAAAATGAAGAGCGTGACGGCCTCGACGGACGCAAAGCGCCGCATCCAGCAGGCGATGGACCGCTATGACGACCGGCTGGTCATGTATATCAGCTACAATCTCCAGCTCGACCTGGAGCAGACAGCAAGGGACTATTTTGAGCAGAATCCCGGCCGGCTGATGGCCATGCCGGAGATCCGCTGCACGGCATACCCGGAAAACCGCACGCCGCGCATCGTGGAAATGACGTTTGACTATCCCTACGACAAAAAAACGCTTCTGGAAATGGAGACGGCCGTTCAGGACAGCCTGCACGCCGCATCGGTCTACGTCCGTTACCGCGATACGGAGCTGGAAAAGGCAGAGTTGCTGTTTACCTATTTGATGGAGCGCTTCGCCTATAAGGAAAAATCGACGCAGACGCCGGTTTATTCGCACCTCTGCGACGGCCTGACGACCAGCAAGAGCGCCGCGCAGAGCTGGCAGCTGCTGTGCGAGGAAGCAGGACTGGAATGCGTGACCGTCAGCGGCCTGTATCAGGGTGCGGAGCACTGGTGGAACATCGTGTGCCTCGACGGAGAATACAGCCATTTGGACACCTTCCGAGACCTGCTCGGGGACGGAACACTGCATCTCTATGACGACGGCGAAATGACGGACTATTACTGGGACACCACGCAGTATCCCGCCTGCGTCCATCCGGAGCCGGAGGATCTGGAGGAGACAGAGGAGCCGGAGGAGACGGGAGAAGAAGCGCCTGAGCCCGGCGAGGGGAACCCGGAAGCGGGCGACCCGGAGGCCCGCGATCCAGAGGAGGGCAATCCCGAGGAGACAGACCCGGAGAAACCGCCGCAGGAGCCGCTTCCCGGCGAGGAAACGGAGCCGGACGCAGAAAAGCTGGGCGCGGCGTAAATTCTGTGCCGAATTGAAAAAAGAGACTTGACAAATGACGGATTTCTGCTATAATCATACCTGCATTTGAGATGCGGGTGTAGCTCATCCGGTAGAGCGCCACCTTGCCAAGGTGGAGGTAGCGAGTTCGAGCCTCGTCACCCGCTCCATAAAACCGCTTGTCGTAACGACAGGCGGTTTTTTCTATGCTGATGCAGTCTTTTCGAAGCCGGACGGGCGAGAAATGCGGCGGTGATCTGGAAGGACGGTGCATGGAAACAAGTTTCGAAAAAGTTTCGACAATGGCGAATGAATGTACCTTGTGGACGAACTAAAAAATTGTTATACTGAATAAAAGATTTTCAGGAGGCGAGAAAATGCCGGAAAGCGATGGAAAAACCATTCATTCTGTGGCAAAAGCGATCACACTGCTGGATATTTTGACGGAAAAGGGGAAGCCGGTCGCGCTCACAGATCTTTACCGCGAGACGGGCTGGCCGAAGAGCACGATCCACGGCCTGCTGTCCACCATGCGCGCCTACGGACTGATCGAGCAGGGGGCCGACGGCCGTTACTGGCTGGGCATCCGGCTGTTTGAATACGGCTGTGCGGTGAGCGGCTCATGGGATATCAGCGCGATCGCGCGTCCGTATATGGAAAACGTATGTCAGACCCTTGGCGAATCGGTGTTTCTTTCGGTCTTTGACCGCGCGGCAGTCGTGACGCTGGCAGAGGAGGAGAGCCGGGCAAGCCTGCGCGTGGTCTCCGAGGTCGGCGCGCGCCTGC
>FR887180.1 GCA_000436735.1 Firmicutes bacterium CAG:170 | reverse complement strand
AACCGGCGAGAGATTTTTCGTCAGAAGCAGGCGCGAGGAGGAAGGCGTATCGGGCATAGGCCGAATCCGAGCAACGAGCTTCTGGCAGAAAAGAACCGCCGGAGGGCTTACTTCGTGCCGAAAATGCGGTCGCCCGCGTCGCCCAGTCCGGGAACGATGTAGCCGTGCTCATTGAGGTGGTCGTCCAGCGCTCCGGCGTAAAGCTCGACGTCGGGGTGACGCTCGACGATGCAGCGGATGCCCTCGGGAGCGGCGACGAGAACCATGAGCTTGATGTGCTTGCAGCCGCGCTTCTTCATCTCGGCGATGGCCGCGTCGGCGGAGCCGCCGGTGGCAAGCATGGGATCGACGATCAGGATGTCGCGCTCGGCGATATCCTTCGGCATTTTGCAGAAATAGACGTGCGGGATCAGCGTCTCCTCGTCGCGGAACATACCGATATGGCCGACACGGGCGGAGGGAACCATGCGCAGGACGCCGTCAACAAGACCGAGACCGGCGCGGAGGATGGGAACGACTGCGAATTTCTTACCGGCCAGCGTCGGCGCGTCCATTTCGCAGATCGGCGTTTCGATGTGCTTGGTGGTCATGGGCAGGTCGCGGGTCGCCTCATAGGTGATGAGCATACCGATCTCGCTGACGAGCTCGCGGAAATCCTTGACGCTGGTGTTCTTGTCCCGCATGATGGTCAGCTTGTGCGCAACCAGCGGATGATCCATGATGTGTACATGAGGCCCAAAATTCTTCTCGTTCATCCTTCGATTCTCCTTTTCCGTCCGATTATTCTGTTGTGTTTGCTTCCAGCCTTGCGCGTTCCGCCTGGGAAAGACGGATATAATTCGGCGTCAGCGCGGCCGCGTCGCCGCCCTCGCCGGACTGTATCTGCTCCCACGCCGCCAGCGCAGCGCCGGACGCCCGCTGCTGGCGCAGATGCTCAGGCATCAGGCAAAGCTGCGGGACCCTATCCGAAAGAGTAGTATAGCACAAAGCGGCACCGTCGCCAACAAGAAATATTTTTTTATCGATTTTCAACAAATCCTGCTGCAATTCCACGAGAGAAATTGCACGATCCTCCGTCATGCGCGTAAGCGCGCCGTCCTTGCAGGCAAAAATGGCGTTATAGACCTGTGCGCGGCGGGCGTCCATACAGCAGCAGTAGACGCCGTCCGCCGAGGCTGCGCCGAGGGCCATCGCGTAAAGCGTCGAAACGCCGTAGCAGGGGATCTCCCTGCCCCACGCGAAGCCCTTCGCCGCCGCGACGCCAATGCGGACACCGGTGAAGCTGCCGGGGCCTGCGGCGACTGCCGCGGCGTCGATCTCCTGCGGGGAAACGCCGCTCGACGCAAGCAGATCCTCCGCCATCTTCATCAGCGTGCAGCTGTGCGTCATGCCGGAATTCTGGAACGCCTCGGCGCGCAGCATCCCGTCCTCCAGAAGCGCGGCTCCTGCCGCCTTGGCCGAGGATTCAAAGGCTAAAATCTTCAAGATGCTCTCCTCCGGTAATCGTGATTCTCCGGCTGTCGTCGCCGGTGCGCTCGATCCTTACGCAGATCGGGCTTTCCAGCGCGTCGTCCACATTTTCGCTCCATTCCACGGCGCAGACGCCGCCACGCTGGAGATAATCCTCCCAGCCGATGTCGAAAAGCTCCTCGCCGGAGGAAAGGCGGTACATATCAAAATGGAACAGCGGCATTCTGCCGGAAAGGTACTCATTGACAATGGTATAGGTCGGACTTGTCACCGGCTCCGTCACGCCAAGCCCCCGCGCAAGTCCGCGCGTAAATGCGGTCTTTCCCGCGCCGAGGCCGCCGTAATAGGCGATCACGTCGCCGGGCCGCAGCTGACGCGCCAGCTGTTCGCCGATCCATTCCGTCTGCTCCGGAGAATGCGAAATAAACTCCATCGTGCGCATCCCTCCTGTCTTTCTCGCTCTATCCTACCACACAAACGCGCCATTTGCAAAAAAACTTTACAGCCGACGTGATTTTTGTTACAATGTAGAGACGAATCGGCGCCCCGCCGCTCCGGCGCGGCACGTATCCCGGAAAGGAGGCCGTCTATGCAGGGCATTTTCCGCACCATCGGCGAATTCATTAAAAAAGCGGACATGCTTTTGCTGTCGCTTTGCGTCACGGCAACGATCTACGGCATTGTCATCATCTCCAGCGCTACGAACTACGCCGGAAACAGCCGCTACGTCCTCATCCAGCTCGTGGCGCTTCTGCTTGGCATTGCACTGTATGTGCTCTTCACGCTGATCGACGTGGATATCATCGCCGAACGCCGTGAGCTGCTGCTGGTTTTCAGCGTTTTTTTCATCGCCCTGCTCCGCTTCTTCGGTGTTGAGCGCGGCGGCAACAAAAGCTGGCTCGACTTCGGCCTGCCGGTCATGATCCAGCCCGCAGAGATCTGCAAGGTCATCTTCATTATTATTCTCGCAAAAACCATGTCCGTCAAGCAAAACAAGCTCTCCTCCCCGATCACGGTCGCGGAGCTGGCCGGTATTACCGTTCTGTTCGCCGCCGTAATCCGCTTTTTCTCGTGGGACGACGGCATGATGCTCAACTATCTGCTCATCTTTATTATTATGGCCTTCAGCGGCGGCATCAACCTGATCTGGTTCCTTGCGGCAGGCGGCGTGCTTCTGGCCGCGTTCCCGTTCATCTGGTCGCGCCTCGGCACTTATCAGCAGAATCGTATTCTGGTGCTCTTCGACCCGACCATCGACCCGGAGGCCAAGGGGGTCCGCTGGCAGATGAACCGAAGCATCCGCGCGCTTCAGAACGGCGGCGTCACCGGACAGGGCCTTTACAACGGCACCATGGTGCAGTCCGGCTCCCTTCCGGCGCAGCACACCGACACCATCTTCTGCGCCTGCGGCGAAGAGCTGGGCATGATCGGCTGCCTGCTCATTCTTCTGCTGCTGGGCGCCATCATCGTCCGCTGCGTTTACGTCGGCGTCAAATCGGAGAACTATATGAATCGCCTCATCTGCATCGGCATTGCCGGTATGCTTGCCTCGCAGATCGGCATCAACGTCGGCATGTGCATCGGCGTTTTCCCGGTCGTCGGTCTGACGCTCCCGTTTTTCAGCTACGGCGGCAGCTCGATCGTCACCATGTTCGCCGCCATGGGTTTCGTCTCCGGCATCTGGATGCGTCCGGCTCCGGACTCCAACGCCCGGTATATTCGGCCGAAGCTCTAGGGAACCTCTGAATAAA
>FR887179.1:684-5540 GCA_000436735.1 Firmicutes bacterium CAG:170 | reverse complement strand
GCGGCCCTTCTCGTGCGCGGCGACGGAAACGCCGCCGCCGAGGTGCAGGACGATCAGATTCACGTCCTCGTAGGCTTTGCCAAGGGCCTTTGCCGTTTTGCGCGCGACGGATTTCTGGTTGAGCGCGTGGAAGAAGCTCTCGCGCTCGATGCCCTTGAGGCCGGAGACGCGGGCAAGCTCCGTCAGCTCGTCAACACAGACCGGATCGACGAAGAAGGCGGGAATGCCCAGCGGATCCGCCAGCTCTCTGGCAATGTACGCGCCAAGATTGGCGGCGTGCTCGCCGTAGAAGGGATGCAGGATGTCTTCGATCACGCGGTCGGTCACCAGATAGGTGCCGGACGGAATATGGCGGAGCAGTCCGCCGCGGCCGCAGATGGCGTCCAGAGACGAGAGCGAAACGCCGCCCTCGTCCAGCGCCTTGAGAATGAGCGCCTTGCGATAGGGCATCTGATCGGCGACGTGCTCGAAATGGGCGAGATCCTGCGCCGCGTGCTCGACGGAGCTGCGGAAAATTTCGTTTTCTCCGTCGAAAACAGCGATCTTTGTGGAGGTCGCGCCGGGGTTGATAACAAGAATTTTCATATGGATACCTGTCAGACGGCGTTGAATCCGGCCCGGTAGGCGTTCAGATTCAATTCACGGAATTTGGGCGGGACGGTGTCGGAAATGACGCTCTCCCAGTCGATCTCGGTCATGCCGAGCGCCTTGACCATCGAGCCGAAGAGCACGATGTTGGCGCATTTGACGTTGCCAAGCTCCAGCGCGAGCTTTTCCGCGTTCAGAGAGAAGCAGCGGAAATGCTTCTGCATGGCTTCCAGACAGCCTTCGGGGTACTCGCACATACCGGCCGCGACCGTCGAGGACGGCATGGCATAGTCGTTGATGACGGCGATGCCGTCGGGCTTGAGATAATCGGAATAGCGGACGGCCTCCATCTTTTCGAACGCGAGGACGATATCCGCCGCGCCCTTGCCGATCACGGGGGAGTAGACCTTCTCGCCCCAGTGTACCTGCGTGGAGACGCTGCCGCCGCGCTGGCTCATACCGTGGACCTCAGACATTTTCACGTCGTAGCCCGCGCGCATCAGACCGTTGACCAGCACCTTTGCCGTCAGGATCGCGCCCTGACCGCCGACGCCCACCAAAAGGGCATGTTTCGTCTGCTTCATTTCTCAGCGCTCCTTTCTGGTAATGGCGTCCTTCGGACAGACCTGCGCGCAGACCGTACAGCCGACGCACTGCGTGGGATCGATCCGGGATTTTTTATTTTCCATCATAACAGCTGGGCAGCCGACTTTCAAGCACTTTTTGCAGCCAATGCACTTGTCGGCATCCACCTCGCAGAGAGCGGTGTTGTGCTTGATGCGCTTGATGAGCAGGCAGGGACGGCGGGTGATGATGGCTGCGGGCACGTCGCTGGCCAGCGCGTCCTGCACGGCCTGTTCCATGGCGGCCAGATCCTGCGGATCGACGATGATGACCCGCTGATAGCCATAGGAGGTGAGAATGTCCTCGATCTTCAGCTTTTCGGCAACATCGCCCTCCAGCGTGAAGCCGGAGCCGGGGTTGTCCTGATGGCCGGTCATGCCGGTGATGGAGTTGTCGAGCACGACGGGAATGACGTTTCCGCCGTTGTAGCGGATCTCCGCCGCGCCGGTCATGCCGGAATGGAAGAACGTAGAGTCGCCCAGAACGCCGAATACCTTTTTGTCGGTCTGTCCGGCGCGCTCGAACGCCTTCGCCATGCCCATGGCGACTGTGAAGCCGCCGCCCATGCAGACGCAGCTGTCCAGCGCGTTCAAAGGAGGCGCAAAGCCGAGCGTATAGCAGCCGATATCGCCCGCGACGACAAAGTCCTTGTGGCGGGACATGGTGTAGAAGAAGCCGCGGTGCGGACAGCCGGGACACAGTGCGGGCGGACGCGAGACGGGCGTGACGCCGACGTCTACAGTCTTGGGCGCGTCGCCGAAGATACGCTCGCGCAGCAGCTGCGGATTCAGCTCGTAGAGCTTGCCGGTCAGCTCCTTGCCGGTGCAGGGGATACCGGCAGCGCGGATCTGCTCTTCCATGAAGGGGTCAAGCTCTTCGATGACGTAGAGCTTTTCGACCTTCGAGGCGAATTCACGGATGAGCGCCATCGGCAGGGGATTGGTAATGCCGAGCTTCAGGAAGGAGGTATCCTCCGGGAAGGCGTCCTTGGCGTATTCATAGGCGATGGAGGCGGTGACGACGCCGACCTTGCCGCCGTTCAGCTCCATGCGGTTGAGGCGGGAGGTGCAAGCGTATTCCTCCAGCGCGCGGAGGTTTTCCTCGACCTTGGCGTGGTTGAGATAGGCGTTTCCGGGGGAGGAAACGAATTTGCGGATGTTTCTGGCATAGGGCGGGACTGCTTTTTCCGTGCGTTCGCCGAAGCGGACAAGGCTCTTGGAGTGCGAAACGCGGGTCGTGATGCGGTAGAGCACCGGAAGATCGAATTTTTCCGAGATCTCATAGGCGTCCTGCATGAAGTCCAGACACTCCTGCGAGTCGGACGGCTCGATCATGGCCAGACGCGCTGCGCGGGCATAATGCCGGTTATCCTGCTCATTCTGGGAAGAGTGCATACTTGGGTCGTCTGCAGAGACGACGACAAAACCGCCGCCGACGCCGTTATAGGCCGCTGTAAAGATCGGGTCTGCCGCGACGTTGACGCCGACGTGCTTCATGGCGCAGAGGCTGCGGACGCCCGCGATGGACGCGCCGTAGGCCACCTCCGCCGCGACCTTTTCGTTGGGAGCCCATTCGCAGTAGAGAGTGTCCTGATATTTGGGCAGCTCTTCGAAGATCTCCGTGCTGGGAGTGCCGGGGTAGGCAGAGCAGACCATGACGCCCGCTTCATAAGCGCCGCGCGCAATGGCCTCATTGCCGGAGAGGAGAACGTGTTCCAAACCGATGACCACCTTTCCAGATCGTATTTGTCTATTATGCTGATATTTTTATTTTACAGGAGGACTTGAAATGTGTAAAATATTATAATATGATAATGATATAAGTCGAACTTATATTTTGGAGGCGGACGGTATGACCATGACGCAGGTCCTATATGCGCTGGAGGTCGCGCGGTGTCAGAATGTGTCACGTGCGGCGGAGCGGCTGCTCCTGTCTCAGTCCGCGCTGTCGCAGCAGCTGCGGCGGCTCGAGCAGGAGCTTGGCTATCCGATCTTCACGCGCACGCTGCACGGCGTGCAGCTGACGCCGGAGGGCGAACGCTTCTGTGAGCAGGCGGCGGGTATGGCACGGACATGGAAGGAGTTTCAGGCGAACGTCCAGAAGAGTGCGCTTGGAATCCGTAAGCGCCTGCGCATCGGCATGGGCTCGCGTGTCTACTCCAACGACCTGTTTCAGCAGATCGCGCAGTTCTTCGAGGAGCATGAGGATCTGGATGTTGCGTTTGTGACGGAGGTCGGACTGGACTTTATCAGCCAGCTCCGGCGAGGTACGCTCGATCTGGCGCTCGACCGGCTGCCGGATACGAATATCGGCGCGCTGGAGAAGGAGTTTTCCATCTGCCCGCTTATCCGCGAACCGCAGTGCGTCCTTCTGTCGCCGGACGATCCGCGCAGCCGGAGAACGTCGATCTCCCTCTATGAGCTTCAGGGCTGCGCCATCACCTCCGGGCTGGAGGGGTCGGCGGAGGAATCCACGCTGCTTGAGACCTGTCGCCGCCACGGGATCACGCTCAACCGCGTCTACCGCTCCGACGGTGTGGAGACAAGCATGAATCTGGTGCGCAGCGGCCGCTGCGTCGCGCTTGGCCCGGCATCCTTTGCGGCCTATCATCAGGTCGCGGCGGTGCCGCTCACACCGTGGACAGAGGTCTGTTTGTGCTTCATCTGCCGCAGGGAGACGCTGAAGCAGCCGGAGATCGCTATGCTGCAAAGGTATCTGCAAAATGTCTGCCGGGAACGCGGCATTCTGGCAGAGAGCGGAAAGTAGGGCGAAATGGACAGAAAGCGCCGGAAAAGCCAACAGGAAATGAGACAAAACGGCGCTTGACGATTTGCATGGAACACTCTATAATATACAAGTTTCGGCCTGAGAAGAAATTCTGAGTTACGAGGTGTTTCAACATGGCAAGGCAGGCTTCCGGGCGTGTGCGCTCCATTCCCATGACGGAGGGCTCGCTTTGGAAAAATATATTCCTATTCAGCGTTCCGCTGATCTTTTCACAGCTGCTTCAGGTGCTGTTCAATATGGCGGATGTGGCCGTGGTCGGCAAGTTTGCCAGCTCGACGGCGCTCGGCTCCGTCGGCTCGACAACGACGCTCGTCACGCTCTTTACCGGCTACCTGATCGGCATGGGCTGCGGCGTCAATGTACGCGTGGCCCAGCACCTTGGCGCCGGGCAGGAAAAGCAGACGCAGGAGGCGGTCCACACGTCGCTCCTGCTGTGTACGCTGGCAGGGCTTATCATTACGGTGCTCTGCCTGACGATGGCCGAGCCGATGCTCAAGCTCCTGAAAACCAAGGACGATCTGATCGACGGCGCGGTGCTCTATTTCCGCATTTATGCGCTGGGTATGCCGGCGCTCGGCATTTTCAACTTCGGCAATGCCGTCCTCAGCGCAAACGGCGACACAAAGCGGCCGCTGGTCTATCTGACCATTGCGGGCGTTCTAAACGTGATCCTCAACCTGTTCTTCGTTATCGTCTGCAAGATGGCGGCGGACGGCGTGGCGCTGGCCAGCATTCTTTCTCAGTATCTGTCGGCTGTCCTCATTATCTGGCACATGCTCCGGCTCGAGGACAGCTGCCGCCTGATCCCGCGCTGCATCCGCTTCCATAAGTAACAGGTCGGACGGATCCTGGCGCTC
>FR887179.1:0-650 GCA_000436735.1 Firmicutes bacterium CAG:170 | reverse complement strand
TTCCGGCGGGCGTACAGAATATGATCTTCGCCATTGCCAACCTGTTCATTCAGGTCGGTGTCAATTCCTTTGATTCGATCATGGTCTCCGGCAATTCCGCCGCAGCGAACACGGACTCCATCGTCTATAACGTCATGGCCGCGTTCCACACAGCCTGTTCGAGCTTTATGGGACAGAACTGGGGCGCCGGAAACCGCGAACGCATGATAAAAAGCTACCGTATCAGTCTGTTGTATTCGTTCCTTTCCGGCGCGCTGATCGGCCTGAGCCTGCTGTTTTTCGGAGAAGGCTTCCTGTTTATCTTCACAAACGACCCGGCTGTCGTTGCCGCCGGCATGCAGAGAATGCACATCATGTGCTTCTCCTATGCCATCAGCGCCTTCATGGACTGCACCATCGCGGCCTGCCGCGGCATCGGACGGAGCTTTGTACCGACGGTGATCGTCATTCTCGGCTCCTGTGTGTTCCGCGTCATTTGGGTCTATACGATATTCGCCCATTTCCATACGATCCCTTCGCTGTATCTGCTGTATGCGTTCTCGTGGGCCATCACGGCACTGGCGGAGACCATCTACTTCCTGTGCTGCTTCCGGAAGCTCAATGCCGCCCCGACGGTGGCCGCAGAATAAATCAAGTATGCAAAACGTCCT
>FR887178.1:1260-2345 GCA_000436735.1 Firmicutes bacterium CAG:170 | reverse complement strand
TCCGAGAGCGGCTATCTTTTCCTGCTCTCGCCCGCAGTCTCGGAGAGCGTTCCGCCGCAGGCGCTGCTTGCCGCCGCGCAGAGCATCCGCACGCCGCTGTCCAACCTCTTCGCCGTCGCCTCGTCGCTGTTCCCGGCGCTTGAGGAGGCTGAGGATCCCGCGCTCCAGATGCAGGTCGCATCCATGAACCGGGCCTATTATCAGCTCCTGCGTCTGGCCTGCAATCTGACGGATATGCGCTGCGTGCTGGACGGCTCGCTGCATCTGCGCCGCGAAAAATCGGAGGTCACGGTCTTTTTCCGCGACCTGTTCGAACGCGCCGTTCCGCTGTGCCGCGCCGCCGGCATCACGCTCACCTATTCCTGCTCGGCAAGGCCCTTTGCGGCATGGATGGACCGGCCCCGGCTGGAGCGCGCCGTCTGGAATCTGCTGTCGAACGCGATCAAATTCACGCCGAAGGGCGGAAACATCTCCGCCGAGCTGGAATATACGCCGCAGGCCGCGCGTCTGCGCATCCGCGACAATGGCGACGGCATCGGCCCGGACCTGCTCGCCACCGCCTTTGATGCCTACACCCGTGACATTCCGCTGGGCGACCCGCGCTGGGGTGCCGGACTCGGGCTTTCGCTGGCCGGACGTGTTGCCCAGCTGCACGGCGGCTCGATCTTCCTCGAGTCCGATCCCGGCAGCGGGACCTCCGTCGTCCTGTCGATCTCCCTGAACACGCCCGCCACGACCGAGCTTCAGCTCCGCAGTCCCACGGCAGGGATCGACTACACCGGCGGCTATCCGCACGAGCTGGTGGAGCTTTCCGACGTTCTGCCGCTGCGGGAATTTGACTCTTCGCACATTAACTGATACAATATAAAGAGATTTCTGAAACGAGAGGAGATGGCGCGTTATGTCTTTCTGCCCATCCTGCGGAAATGCAGCTCAGGACGGCGCGAAATTCTGCCGTTTCTGCGGAAAGCCGCTTCCTGCCTACCCTGCAAGCGCCTCTGCCGGGAGATGCAGCCGCTGCTCCAGCTTTCTGCCCTCCGGCGCGGCCTTCTGCATGGTCTGCGGCGCACCGGCTCCGCAGCCGC
>FR887178.1:0-1215 GCA_000436735.1 Firmicutes bacterium CAG:170 | reverse complement strand
CCCCCCCCCCAGCCGGAGCCCGCACCTCCTCAGCCGAAGCCTGTGCCGAAGCCTGTGCCGAAGCCGAAGCCCTCTCCCAAGTTCAAAAACACAAAGCAGCTCCTGTTCAATATTCTGATGGCCGTCGCAGCGCTTCTGGCGCTGCTGGGCGTCGTGATCGGCGCGCTCTATACGACGGGTAATCTGGGCTATGTCACGGATTTCGTCCACGACCTCATCCACCCGGAAACGCCGGATGCTCCGCCCACTGTGCCGGACGGCGACCTGCCGAATGGCAGCAAGCAGGATAACACCCTGCCGAACGGCAGCAAGCAGGATAACACCCTGCCGGATGGCAGCAAGCAGGATGACACCCTGCCGGATGGCAGCAAGCAGGATGACGCCCTGCCGGATGGCAGCAAGCAGGATGACACCCTGCCGGATGGCAGCAAGCAGGATGACACCCTGCCGGATGGCAGCAAACAGCACCTCACCCAGCCGGATGATGTGGCGCCCACACCGCCCCCCATCGACACGCTCTCCGCGGAGGAATTCGAGGCAGCGATCACACACATCCGCGAGCTGTACAACGAGATCGAGTCGAACCGTCAGGCCGGTACATACGACGCCTACGACCCCGAAAACGGCGTGGTCTACTACTTCTCCGACGACGATCTGATCGCCATCACCACGCAGCCCAACGTTGAAAACAACGCCTACCGCCGCTTCTATTATTATCAGGACGGTGTGCTCTTCTTCGCCTACTACGAGGGCAGCGACAGCTACCGCTTCTACTTCTGTCAGGGCCGTCTGATCCGTCTGCGCTATACGCCGGATACCGCCGTTTCCAACACCGCCGCGAACTACGATCAGGCCACCACCTCGGCCTATCTCAAGTGGGAGGAACGCGTTCTGACGGAGGAGGCGCAGCTCCGGCTGGAGCTTTCCCGCCTGTCTGCCGCCAGCGAGAGCGATTCGGAATATCTCCTGGCCGACAGCGACTCGCGCTATCTGACAGAGGACGATCTGGCAGGCTTCACGGCCGAGCAGTGCCGTCTTGCCCGCAACGAGATCTACGCCCGCCACGGCCGCCGGTTCAAGGACCCCGCGCTCCAGCGCTATTTCGATTCGCTCAGCTGGTATAACGGCACCATCGAGCCGTCTGATTTCAACGATAACGTATTCAACAGCTATGAGCGTGCCAATTGCAGTCTGATCATTGACTACGAACGGGAG
>FR887177.1:3659-9620 GCA_000436735.1 Firmicutes bacterium CAG:170 | reverse complement strand
GGAGTTTGAACAGTTCATCAGTGAAAAACTGGTGATATAAGTGGCTTCGGAAGATTTACAAATAAGTGGAGAGTTTTTTCACACGATGGCTTGAGAAGAGGGACGTTCTATGCTATAATTCACACACTATAGGTGCAGTACCGTATCCTTTTCGCAGATGCAGAAAGGATACAAACTGTAGGCTTCTCTTTTATCCGGGCAGCAGCCAAAACGATCGCACCGGCCGGGGGATACCGGGGCGATGACGCCTCGGCTCCCGCAATGGCGGCAGAACAAGCAGATTGGGACGGAAATCAAGGAGTAAAATATATGGAAAAGCTTGAACTGTACATCCCAAAGCTGGAGGATCTATGGTTCTATCAACAGATGATGTCCGACCCGGAAACCATGTCTTACAACGCAAATTGGGATGTGGACTACGACGGCTACCATCGGGACACCGGCTGCATTGACTACCCGGACGAGGTGCTGCCCGCCTGGTATGAAAACATGATCGGACAGGAGCCGGAGCGCTTCTATGCTTACATCAAGCGCTGCTCCGACGGCGCGTGGATCGGCGATGTGAACTTCCACTATACGCCCGAAAAGGATTGGTGGGATATGGGCATCGTGATGTATGCTCCCTACCGGGGAAAGGGCTATGCCGTTCCTGCGCTGAGGCTGATGCTGGATCACGCGTTCCGCGTCTGCGGTATTTCCAGGATCCATAACGACTTCGAGATTGCCCGGAATGAAATTGCCGCATGGGAAACCCATCGCAAAGCAGGATTCAAAGAATTGGGCGTGGAAAACGGTTTTCTCCACATGATGATTACCAAAGAAGCGTATCTTGGCGCAGCGCAAAACGTGTCTGCCGATGATCCGATAAACCCGGATACGGAAATTGGGTAAACCGGGAATCCTTGATAAATCAAGACCTTTTAAGGAGATGTAGAGATATATGAAATTAGGTATCGTCGGGCTGCCGAACGTCGGCAAGTCCACGCTTTTCAACGCGATCACGAACGCGGGCGTTGCGGCGGACAACTACGCGTTCTGCACCATCGACCCGAACGTCGGCGTCGTGCCTGTGCCGGACAAGCGGCTGGAATGGCTGCGCGACCAGCACAATCCCAAGAAGTTCACCCCGGCCGTCATTGAGTTCGTGGACATCGCGGGCCTCGTCAAGGGAGCGTCGAAGGGCGAGGGCCTCGGCAACAAATTCCTTTCGAACATCCGCGGCTGTGATGCCATTGTCCACGTTGTGCGCTGCTTCGAGGACCCGAACGTGACCCACGTCGAAGGCTCGACCGATCCGCTGCGCGACATCGAGATCATCAACACAGAGCTGATTATGGCCGACCTCGAAATGATCGACCGCCGCATCGACAAGGCCCAGAAGATGGCCAAGGGCGGCGACAAGCGCTACAACCATGAGGCGGAGCTGTTCACGGCGCTGCGCGACTATATGAACGAGGGCAATCTGGCCCGGACGTTCGAGTGCTCCGAGGACGACGCCGCCATGATTGCAACGAGCGATCTGCTGACGCTCCGCAAGACGATCTACGCGGCCAATCTCGGTGAAAACGAGGTCAACGACCCCGAATCCAGCCGCCACTTCACCGCCGTGCGCAAGCTGGCCGAGCAGGAGGGCAGTCAGGTGCTGCCGATCTGCGCGAAGCTCGAGGCGGACATTGCCGAGCTGGACGATCCCGACGAAAAGGCCATGTTCATGGAGGAGCTTGGCCTTCAGGAATCCGGCCTCGACCGCCTGATCCAGTGCAGCTACGCGCTGCTGGGCCTCATCTCCTTCCTGACGGCAGGCAGCGACGAGTGCCGCGCATGGACGATCAAAAAAGGCACCAAGGCCCCACAGGCCGCCGGCAAAATTCATTCCGACTTTGAGCGCGGCTTCATCCGCGCCGAGGTTATCGCCTTTGACGATCTCAAGGCCTGCGGCACGCTGGCCAACGCCAAGGCGAAGGGCCTGCTCCGCAGCGAGGGCAAGGAGTATGTCATGCATGACGGCGATGTCGTGAACTTCCTGTTCAATGTCTGAGTTCTAAGGCAGCACCGCGCAATTGCGTCTTCACGCTTTGACGGATCTTTTCCGCCAATCCTGCGGTTAGAAAAGTTTGAAATACACTATGAGATTCGCAGAACATGCGATATTTCTGTATGCAAAATCAAAAGCGCCGCCCGGCGGGCGGCGCTTTTCGTGTTCCTATGCGGCTCTCAGCAATAGAAGTCCTTGATCTTCTTGGCTCTCGACGGGTGGCGGAGCTTGCGGATGGCCTTATTCTCGATCTGGCGGATACGCTCGCGCGTGACGCCGAAGATCTGGCCGACCTCCTCGAGCGTATGCGTCCGGCCGTCGTACATGCCGAAGCGCATCCGCAGGACGTCCGCCTCGCGCTCGGTCAGCGTGCCGAGAATCTCCGTCAGGGCCTCCGCCAGCAGCGTATTGGAGGTCGCATCGGCAGGAGACGGCGTATTGTCGTCCTCCACGAAGGAACCGATGGTCGTATCCTCCTCGTCGCCGACGGGCATATCGAGCGACAGCGTGTCGGCGGCGGTGCGGTTGGCCTCAATGATTTTTTCGATTGGGAGATTCAGCTCCGCCGCGATCTCCTCCAGCGTCGGTTCCCGGCCAAGCTCCTGAACGAGCTTGCGGTTGCAGCGCGTAGCCTTGTTGATGACTTCCACCATATGCACCGGCACGCGGATCGTCCGGGCCTGATCGGCGATGGCACGGGTGATCGCCTGACGGATCCACCAAGTCGCATATGTAGAGAATTTATTTCCCTTTGTATAGTCGAACTTGTCCACGGCGCGGATCAGACCGGTGTTGCCCTCCTGGATCAGATCCAGAATGTGCAGGCCGCGGCCGGAGTACTTCTTCGCAATGGAGACGACCAGACGAAGGTTCGCCTCCGTCAGCTTGTCCTTGGCGGCCTTGTCGCCCTCGCTGACCTTCTTGGCCAGCTCGATCTCCTCGTCGGCAGAGAGCAGGCGCACCTGTCCGATCTCCTTGAGGTACATCCGGACGGGATCGTCCAGATTATATTCCGCCGCAAGCTCCAGCGGGTCGATCAGCTCTTCCTCCTCGTCCATCGGAGGAAGCTCGTCGTTTTCGATCATCCCGCCGTTGTCGATGTCCGGGTCAAGCTCCAGCTCCGCGCCGACGATCTGAATGCCCAGCGCGTCGAAGGTATCGTAGATCTGCTCGATCTTCTCGACCGGCAGGTCGAGCTTTTCCAGCTCGGCGGTCAGCTCGGACGCCTGGATTGTGCCGTCGCGCTTGGCCTTGGCGATCAGTGCGCTGACGTGGGCCATGGCCTCCTCATTGGAGATGGAAGCCTTTGCGTTCGTATTCTTTGTATTTTTCGAGTTTGCCATCAATGCTCATCCTCATTCGTGCGATCTCACACGCGCGATTTCGTCAAAAACCGCGCATCCAAATCATTATATACCAGGCTGCCTTCGTTTGGCAACCTGTTTTCTCTATTTTTCTCTCTTTTACCGGCTTTTTTCGGCTCAGATCTCCATAATGACGGGAAGGATCATGGGGTTGCGCTTGGTGGTCTTGAAGAGATAGCCAGACAGGTCGTTCTTGATGTTGGCCTTGAGCGCGCTCCAGTCGCTCGAGCCGCCGGCGACGCAGCGGTCGATGGCGTGCGCGGCGATCACACGCATCTCCTCGATCAGGTTTTCGGATTCCTTGACGTAGACAAAGCCGCGCGTAATGATATCCGGGCCGGTGATGACGCTGCCGTCCTCGGAGGAGATGTTGACCACGACGACGATCATGCCGTCCTGCGCCAGATGCTTACGGTCGCGCAGCACCACACTGCCGACATCGCCGACGCCGGTGCCGTCCACGAGGATCTTGCCCGCGGGAACGGTGCCGCCCCACTTGCAGGTCGCCTTCGTCAGCTCCAGCACCTTGCCGATGTCGCTGATGAAAATATTTTTCGGATCCATGCCCATTGTCTGGGCCAGCTTGGAATGCGCCTGAAGGTGGCGCTGCTCGCCATGCACGGGGATAAAGAAGCGCGGCTTGACCAGCGCGTGGATGAGCTTCAGTTCCTCCTGACAGGCGTGGCCGGAAACATGCAGATCGGCCAGCTTGTCATAGACGACGTCCGCACCCTTGCGGTAAAGCTCGTTGATGATGCGGCCGATGGCCTTTTCATTGCCGGGGATGGCGGAGGCGGAGATGATGACGCGGTCTCCCGCCTGAATTTCGACCTGCCGGTGGCCGGAGAAGGCCATGCGGTACAGCGCGGACATATTCTCGCCCTGTGAGCCGGTGGAAACGATGACGATCTTGTTTTTCGGCAGGGACTTGATGGCGTTGATATCCACCAGCGTGCCGTTGGGGATTTTCAGATAGCCCAGCTCCACCGAGACCTTCAGCACGTTTTCCATGCTCCGGCCCGTGACGGCGACCTTGCGGCCGTATTTGTGCGCGGCCGTGATGATGCTTTGCAGGCGGAAGGCGTTGGAGGCAAAGGTCGTGACGATGATGCGCTGATTGCAGCCCGCGAACTGCCGGTCGAAGCTGTTGGCGACGATGCGCTCGGACGGCGTAAAGCCCGGACGCTCGACGTTGGTCGAGTCGCACAGAAGGGCCAGCACGCCCTCGCGGCCTAGCTCGCCGAAGCGGGTCAGGTCGATCATGCCGTCCTCTGCGGTCGGGTCGATCTTGAAGTCACCGGTCATAATGACCGTTCCGACCGGCGTGCGGATGGCAAACGCCACGGCGTCGGCAATGGAGTGGTTGACGTGGATGAACTCCACGGAGAAGCAGCCCGCCTTGACCGTCTCTCCGGCCTCGTGGGTGAAGAGCTTGACGGTCTTTTCCAGATGGTGCTCCTCCAGCTTGAGCTGGACGATGCCCGCCGTCAGGCGCGTGGCATGGATGGGGCAGTTGAACTGCTGCATGGCGTAGGGAATGCCGCCGATATGGTCCTCGTGGCCGTGCGTCAGGAACAGGCCGCGGATCTTCTGCTTGTTCTTCACAAGATAGGTCATGTCCGCAATGACCAGATCGACGCCGTACATGTCGTCCTCGGGGAAGCCGAGGCCGCAGTCCACGATGATGATGTCCTTGCCGTATTCCAGAACGGTGATATTCTTGCCGATCTCATTGAGACCGCCAAGAGAGATGATTTTTAACTTTTCTGCCAAATATGGTTCCTCATTTCTGTCAATAATTCATAGGGCAGCTTCGCACGATTGCGTCAGTGCCTCGCGTCCGGCGTGCCGGACGAATGGATGCTTTTCAGGCCCTGCGCCGTATTTTGGCAGCGCAAAGCCACATACGCTCCGCAGCTTGCATCCGGCCCCGTACCGCCGGCTGCGCCCCGCAGACGTATGTGTGAGCTGTTTGAATGCTGGCAGCCTGCCGCGGAACCGCGCCGCACGCGCGGCTGACCGCCGGGTAATGCCGTGTGATCCGCCCACTACGGCATGATACGGATTATTATAACACACTTTTTCCGACGTGTATACATTTTTTTGCGGAACGCCGCGTCCCATGCCGCCGGAGGCCGTCCCTTCCGCGCGGAAGCAGTCGGAAAAAGGCATCCGCCGCACTTGTCATTTCAGCGCGTTTTTGCTATACTATTATAATCTATAGAGTTTAGTGGACGGAGGATACCTTCGGATATGAAAAAACATGTTTCCCGCCTGCTCCAGCCGGGCGTGATCTGGTACAGCATCGTTCTGCTGGCCTTTTCCGCCGCTGCGGCGGCGCTGGATCAATTTTATCTGGCGGGCGCGGAGCTGCTCGTGACCATCGTGGTCTTTGCTGTCAGCCGCGCGCGCTTCGCCCACCGCAAGCGGGCGCTGATCGAATATGTCCAGAGCGCGACGGATTCCGTGGGCGTTTCCGTCCACGCCGGCTCGCCGTTCCCGATGGCGGTGCTGCACCTGCCGGAGGCGGAGATCGTCTGGGGCAACCCGGACTTCTACGCC
>FR887177.1:0-3625 GCA_000436735.1 Firmicutes bacterium CAG:170 | reverse complement strand
ACCGGACGGACCCACGCCACGCGCTATCAGACGATGCAGCGCGTCGTTCCGGGCTTCACCATCGACTGGCTGCGCGAGGGCCGGACGGAATTCCCCGGCGATCAGCTCATACGCGGCCGCCGCTACCGCATCTACGGCAACTTCGTCCGCTCGGAGGACGAAGAAACGACGGTCAAGCTTGCGACCGTGTATTTCGCGGACATGACGGAGATGTTCAACATCCGCGACGAATACATCCGCACCCGCCCCATCGTGTCGATCATTCTGATCGACAACTACGACGAGCTGACGAACAACCTCTCCGACAGCGCGGTGGCCAATCTCGACGCGCAGATCAACGAGACGGTCAGCAAATGGATGGAGGGCAGCCGCGCGCTCAGCCGCCGTCTCGAGCGCAACCGCTACCTGATGGTCTACGAGAACCGCGACTTTGAAAAGCTCCAGAAGGGCAAATTCTCCGTGCTGGAGAGCATCCGCTCCGTCGTCAGCCCCACCGGCATCGCCGCGACGATCTCGCTCGGCATCGGCAAGGACGGCGCTTCGTTCGAGGAGGACTACAACTTCGCCACGCTCTCCATCGAGATGGCGCTCTCACGCGGCGGCGATCAGGCCGTCATCAAGGACCGCTACAACTTCTCGTTCTACGGCGGACGCACCAAGGAGGCCGAGCGCCACACCAAGGTCAAGTCGCGCGTGGTCGCAGGCTCCCTGTCGGAGCTGATCGCGCAGTCCAGCGAGGTGTTCATCATGGGCCACCGCATGGCGGATCTCGACGCCGTCGGCGCGGCGGTCGGCCTCGTCAGCCTCTGCCGGAAGAAGGGCAAGCGCGCCCGCATCGTCCTCGATCTGAAAAACAACGCCGCCGGGGCGCTCATCCGTGAGCTGCGCGCGCTGCCGGAATACGCCGGGGTTTTCATCTCCGGCGACGACGCGCTGGTCGAGGCGGACAACCGCTCCCTGCTGATCATCGTCGATACGAACCGGCCCGATCAGGTGGAGAGCAAGGCGCTGCTTGAGGCAGTGCCGCGTGTGGCGGTCATCGATCACCACCGCCGCGCGGCGGATTATATCGACCACGCCGTTCTGAGTCTGCATGAGCCGTTCTCCTCCTCCGCGGCGGAGCTGGTGACGGAGCTGCTGCAATACGCGGTGGAGCCGCGCGACATCTGGCCTCTTGAGGCGCAGGCGCTGCTGGCGGGCATCGTGCTGGACACCAAGAACTTCAACGTCCGCACCGGCTCGCGTACCTTTGAGGCCGCCGCGTTCCTGCGCCGAACCGGCGCGGATACCGTGGACGTGAAAAAGCTCTTCCAGAGTGACCTTGACTCGACCATCGCGCGTTATCAGATCGTGCAGGCTGCGAAGCTCTACCGCGACGAGATCGCCATTGCCGCCGTGGAGCAGACGACCACCCGCACCATCGCCTCGCAGGCGGCGGACGAGCTGCTGAGCATTTCCGGGATCCTGACCTCCTTCGTGCTCTATCCGGACGGGAATCAGGTCGTGATCTGCGCCCGCTCGATCGGCACCTGCAACGTGCAGGTCGTGCTTGAGCCGCTGGGCGGCGGCGGAAACGCGGCCTCCGCAGGCGCGCAGATCAAAAACGCGCAGCTGCCGGACGTGCTGGAAAAGCTCGTCGCATCCATCGACAAATTCTACGGCTGAGGCCGGGAATGCAATACGATCCAACAACCATTTTCCTGTCTGAAAGGAGAACATAGCATGAAAGTTATTCTGACCCAGGACATCCGCGGCAAGGGCAAGCGCGGACAGATGATCGAGGTTTCCGACGGCTACGCCCGCAACTACCTCTTCCCGAAGAAGCTGGCGCAGGAGGCCAACGCCGACAACCTGAACACCATGCGCATGAACGACAAGGCGAAGCAGGAGCGCGAGGCCAAGGAGCGCGCCGAGGCGATGGAGATCTCCAAGCGCATGAAGGGCTTCACCGTGACCGTGACCGCCAAGGGCGGCGGTGCGGGCCGTCTGTTCGGCTCCGTGACCAACACGGAGATCGCCGAGGCGCTGGCCGCGCAGCAGAAGATCACGCTCGACAAGCGCAAGATCGTGCTCGACGAGCCGATCAAGACGGCGGGCGTCTACACCGTCCGCTGCAAGCTCGGCTATGAGATCAGCGGCGAGCTGCGCGTGGAAGTCAAAGAGGCGTAAAGGAACGCCGCACGAAGGGAGGAACATCGTATGGACGAGCTGCTGAACCGTCAGGTGCCGCAGTCTCTGGAGGCGGAGCAGTCGGTGCTCGGCTCCATGCTCATTGACGAGCGGTGCGTGCCGGACGTGATCGGCACTCTGCGCCCGGAGGACTTCTATCTGAAGCAGAACCGGGAGATCTATGAGACCATCTATACGATGTTCAATTTCTCCGAAAAGATCGACCCGGTCACGGTGCTCGACAAGATGAAGGAGCGCGGCGTCTACGACGAGGCGCACTCCTACGACTATATCTCGCAGCTTTTGCAGATCACGCCGACGGCGGCCAACGTCAAGCAATACTGCGCCATCGTTCATGACAAGGCGCTGATGCGCGACCTCGGCACGGCGGCCGACGAGATCAACGAAATGGTCTACGAGGGCGCCGGTACGGCGCAGGACATGCTTGAGGCGGCGGAAAAGAAGGTCTACGCCCTGCGCCGCGACGACTCCGGCGAGAGCCTCCAGCACATCGGCAAGGTCTTGCTGAACGTCTACGACCGGTTGGAGGAGCTGGCGCAGTCCGGCTCGGAGATTCCGGGCCTTTCCACGGGCCTGCACGATGTGGACCGGAAGATCAACGGCCTGAACAAGACCGACCTTCTTCTGATCGCCGCCCGTCCCGGCATGGGCAAAACGTCCATGGCGCTGAACATCGCGCTGAACGTGGCGAAAAAATACCCCGGCAAGGCCGTCGTGTTTTTCAACCTCGAAATGTCGCGCGAGCAGATGGCGATGCGCCTGCTGGCGAACGAAAGCTTCGTCGATCTGCAAAAGCTCGTCACAGGCCAGCTCACGGAGGAGGACTGGGGCAAGCTCTCCATCGCGTCCTCCGCGCTGAGTCAGACGGACATCCGCGTGGACGACAACCCGACCATCACGGTCGCGGAAATGAACGCAAAATGCCGCCGGATCGAGAATCTGGGGTTGGTGTTCATCGACTATCTCCAATTGATGACCTCGGCCGCGCCGGGCAAGACCAGCGAGAACCGCGTCACCGTCGTCAGTGAGATCTCCCGTGCGCTCAAGATCATGGCCAAGGAGTTGAACGTGCCCGTCGTGTGCATGAGCCAGCTCTCGCGTGCCAACGAGAGCCGTACCGACAAGCGGCCGATGCTGTCCGACCTGCGTGAGTCGGGCGCCATCGAGCAGGACGCCGACAGCGTCATGTTCATCTACCGCGACGATTATTACAACAAGGATTCGGAGGAGAAGAACATCGCCGAGCTGATCGTGGCGAAAAACCGCCACGGCGAGACCGGCACGGTCAAGCTCCAGTGGCTGCCGCAGTTCACGACCTTCTCCGACCTCGAATGGAAGCATGGAGAGTAAGATTCTCGCCTGGTGCCGCGAACAGCGGCTGTTTGAGCCGGGCGCGGAGGTCTGCTGCGCCGTCTCCGGCGGCGCGGATTCCACG
>FR887176.1:519-3551 GCA_000436735.1 Firmicutes bacterium CAG:170 | reverse complement strand
GCCGATCAGGTGATATTCCATCACCTGCTTGAAGCAGTCGAAGCCCTCGAGACGCAGATAATGCTCCGCGCAGTCGAGCAGCGCCTTTGCCGGGACGAGGCCGACGACCTCGCTGCCGACGATATAGGTGCCGTAGCGCTCTGCCATGGCGCGGATCTGCTCAAAAACCATCGGAAGCGTGGTCTTGTCCAGATTGACCATGTTCATGGAGACCTGCGCCTGATTGCGTTCCTCGATATAGAAGCCCATGGCCTTGCAGGCCTGGAAGCCGCCGGTCGCCGCGCGGATGGAATGCGCGATCTTCTTGGCGACCTGCACGTCGGAGGTGGCCAGATTGACGTTGAAGGCCACGAGCGGCTTTCTTGCGCCGATGGCGATGATACCGGCGGTCGGATGGATGTGCCGTTCGCCGAAATCGGGCGCCCAGTCGGGCTGGAGCAGCTTCTCCGGCATCCCCTCGAACTGGCCCTTGCGCACCTCGGCAAGATTCCGGCGTTCGGGGCGGGTTGCGGCGTCCTCATAGAGGAAGGACGGAATTTGCAGCTCGTCCCAGACGCGCTGGCCGAGACGGCGGGAAAGCTCGACGCATTCCTCGACGCTCATGTGCATGGTCGGAACGAAGGGGATGACGTCGGTCGCGCCCATGCGCGAATGCTCGCCGGTGTGATGGTTCATATCGATCAGCTCGGCGGCCCTGCGGGTCAGCTGGAAAGCGGTCTCAAGCACGGCCTCCGGCGTACCGACCATGGTCAGAACGGTGCGGTTGTGGCTGCCGTCGGACTGCGCGTCGAGCAGGGAGCAGCCGGGGACGCTCTTCGCCGTCTCTACAAGGGCCTGAAAGCCGGCGGGATCGCGGGCTTCGCTGAGGCTGAAATTCGGGATGCACTCTACAAGCTTCAACATGTCGGATTCCTCCATTGATCGTATTTTGAAATTCTGAGCTTACCGGAAGTCCGGCAGCATCTCATGGACGATATTTTGCAGCGCGCCGCTGCGCACCAGCCGCTCCACGTGCTGGATGTCGGGCTGGATCTCGCGGTCGGTCTCATAGAAGGCGACCTCACGGCGGACTGCGTCGTAGACCGCCTGAAGCACGGGCGAAAGGCCCTGCCCGAAGCTGCCCTCGCGGCGGCGGATATCGACGGCCTGACAGGCGGTCAGAAGCTCGAATGCCAGCACAGAGAGCGTATTTTGCAGGATCCAGCCTGCCTTGCGCGCGGCGGTCGTACCCATGGAGACGATATCCTCCTGATTGGCGGAGGAGGGGATGGAATCGACGCTGGCCGGGTGCGCCAGCACCTTGTTTTCCGACACCATCGAGGCGGCGGAATACTGCACGATCATAAAGCCGCTGTTGACACCGCCGTTGGTCGTCAGGAACGGTGTCAGGCCGTTGGAGAGCGCGGCGTTGACCATGCGCTCGATGCGGCGTTCGGACACGTCCGCCAGCTCCGCGCAGGCAATGCCGAGGAAATCAAACGGGAGCGCCATCGGCTCGCCGTGGAAATTGCCGCCGGAAATGACGGCCTCGTCCTCACAGAACAGCAGGGGATTGTCGGTGACGGCGTTCAGCTCGATGTCCACGCGGGACTTGATGTAGTCCAGAGAATCACGGATCGCACCGTGGATCTGCGGGATGCAGCGGAGCGCATAGGCGTCCTGCACGCGCGCACCCTGACTTCTTTGCGTGATCTCGGAGCCTTCGGTCAGCAGACGGAAGTTGCGCGCGACGAGGATCTGACCGGCGTGGCCGCGGACGGTGTGCATCCGCTCCTGGAAGGCGTCCAGCTGGCCGGTGAGCGCGGTGAAGGAGAGTGCGCCGGTGATGTCCGCAAGTTCTGCGGCCAGCAGCGTGTCATAGAGATTCAGCGCGCCGACACTCGTCATGGCGCAGGTGCCGTTGGTGATGCCGAGGCCCTCCTTGCAGACGAGCGTTTCCAGAACGGGAATGCCCGCCTCGCGCATGGCCTGCGCGCCGGGGAGGCGCTGGCCGTTGAAGAACGCTTCGCCGCGTCCGAGCAGCACAAGGCCCATATGCGACAGCGGGGCCAGATCGCCGGACGCGCCCAGAGAGCCCTTCTGCGGGATCACGGGCGTCACGCCGCGATTGAGCATCGAGACGAGCATCTCCACCAGCAGCGGCCGCACACCGCTGACGCCAATACAGAGCGCGTTTGCGCGGAGCAGCATGATCCCGCGCACGACCTCCTCAGAATACGGGTCGCCGGTGCCGGTGCAGTGGCTGAGAATGAGATTCGTCGAGAGCTGGTTGCTCAGCTCCTCCGGCACGGCGACGGAGGAAAAATCTCCGAAGCCGGTCGTGATGCCGTAGGCGACCCGCTTCTCCGCCGCGATTTTTTCCGCCAGCGCGCGGGAGGCGCGCATCGCCTCCATGGCGCAGGGCGCGATCGTGACCTCTGCGCGGCAGCGGCAGACGGCGACCAGCTGCTCCAGCGTCAGATCATGGCCGGTGAGTGTAACGGTATGGATGGTGTTGGGATCCTGCATGGCTTCCGCTCCTTTTGATGCCCGGACGCGAACCGGCCCGGACGGAAATGTTGCTTATCTGTATCATACCCTGAATTCGAAACATTTTCAACAAAAAACTTTGACCTTTCGAGACAAAAATTGTGTATTTACTCATTAATTCTCTAACAAAGCACCACAACGCTTCGCTATCGGAATAAACCAAAAGCCGCCGGAGGATCCCGGCGGCTCTGGTGTCTAGGGTGTATTCTTCCAACTCATGATGTGACCGGCAGCGAGGGATTTTTGCGTTGCGCAAGACATTTTTTCGCAGGAATACTGACGTATTTCGAGGAAAAATGACGCGGCACACCGCAAAAAGACCCGCTGTCCGGGCGCGTTGAGAGTTGGAAGAATACACCCTAGAAATTTGAAATGTGGCGCGGCTCAGACGGGCCTTCCGCGCTTGACGACGCAGCGGGCCAGATTCCGGCCCATCCGGTAGCAGAGATAATCCAGATCGGGCGCGTCCCAGATCACAAGATCGGCCTGCTTGCCCGGCTCGA
>FR887176.1:0-422 GCA_000436735.1 Firmicutes bacterium CAG:170 | reverse complement strand
CGTCAGCCGGTAGCGCAGACAGCCGAGATTCATGACGAATTGCAGATTTGCGCTGGGACAGGAGCCGGGATTGAAGTCGGAGGCCATCGCCACGGCGACGCCGGACGCGACCATCTGCCGCGCGGGCGCGTAGGTGGAGCCAAGGTAGAAGCTCGTCGCCGGGAGCAGGCAGGCAATGACGCCGCCCTTTGCCAGCGCTTCGATGCCCTCCGGCGGGCAGACGATCAGATGCTCGGCGGAGATCGCGCCAAGCTCGCCCGCGAGAACGGAGCCGCCGACCGGCTCGATCTCGTCGGCGTGGATCTTGGGGATCAGGCCACAGCGCCGCGCACAGGTCAGGATCACGCGGCTCTCCTCGGCGGAGAACACGCCCTTTTCGCAGAATACGTCGCAGAAGCGGGCGAGGCCGTCCTGCGCGGCGG
>FR887175.1:1726-6202 GCA_000436735.1 Firmicutes bacterium CAG:170 | reverse complement strand
GACCTTGCCGTGGAGACGGTACTGCCCGCCGGTCAGCCGCCCGACGAACGGGAACAGGACCGGCGCGCGGTCCGTCCAGTATTTTTCGTCGCCATTCCACAAAAGCTGCGTGCCCTTGGCGGTCGCAAGCTCCATCATCTGCGCGCCGTGCGGATCGACCGTCAGGCGCAGGTATTCATTCTGAATCGTCAGCATAAGCTGCCTCCTGTTTTCCCGGCAGGCCCCGGGTTTTTACGGCAGCGCCGCCCGCACAGGCAAAGGCCGGCGCGGGCCGCAGCAGATCTCTGCGGCGCTGCTCTCCAACTATAGCACAGCGGCAAAGCCCGCGTCCAGCCCTCCGGCGGGGTTTTTACAAAAAACACGCCGGGGTCTTGACGCAGGCGCGTCGCAACGGTATAATAAGCACGGCTGCTAAACAATCGAACACAGGGGCGCTGGGTTTCCGGCTGAGATTGCGCGTCGCGCAGGTCCCTTATACCTGATCCGGGTAATGCCGGCGTAGGAAGCTGATTCGTCATATTCTGATGTTATCGTACTGCACTGCACCGATCCGGTTGTCGTGCAGTACATTTATTTTTTGGAGGGTGTTTTCATGAAAAACATCAAGAGCCTGCGCCTGCGCGCACTTTGCGAGGGCGCGATCATGGTAGCTGCGGCTACTGTTCTGAGCCTGTTCAAATTTGCTCCTCTGCCGCAGGGCGGAAGCGTCAATCTGGCGATGCTGCCGATCTTCATCTACTGCTGCCGCTGGGGCTGGAAGGAAAGCCTGCTGACCGGTCTGGTCTACGGCATCCTCCAGATGTTCGTGGACGGCGCATCCGGCTGGGGCCTGCTGTGCATCCTGCTGGACTATGTCGCAGCCTTCACCGTTCTGGGCGTCGCATCCCTGTTCCACCGCGTCAAGGGCGGCATGTATGTCGGCACGGTTGTGGCCTGTGTTCTGCGCTTTGTCTGCCACTTCATCAGCGGCATCACCGCGTTCCGCATCGCCGCTCCGACGGAGCTTTTCAACACCACCTTCGCAAATCCCTACATTTATTCCGCTGCCTACAACGGAAGCTTCATGCTCATCAACATGGTGCTCTGCCTTGTCTGCCTGTATCTGCTTTCCAAGCCGATGGAGCAGTATCTGACCGAGCAGCACTGACAGCGATTCCCGGCGCGGCTTCTCTTCGGGGGGTGAGAGGCCGCGCCTCTTTTTGCGCACGTTTTAGCACTCACGTCGTGTGAGTGCTAAAGTTTACAAATTGGTCATAATTCCTTCACATAATATGCGATTTTCGGGGGTATCTTGATAATTGCCAAAGGGAAAGAGACCTGAGGCGATCAAAAGTACACAAGGCGTCCGGCGAAGGCCGGGGGCCACAAAATAAGCGTCATACAATTTGGAGGTATGTATCATGTTTGAACTCAGACCGTATCGTAAGAACAACAGCGTCAGCTATTATAACCCCTTCCGCGACATGGAGAGCTTTGAAAAGGCTTTCTTCGGCGATCCGTATTACCGGAACGCTCTGGCGGAATTCAAGACCGACATCACCGACGAGGGCGACCACTTCCTGCTGGAAGCCGATATGCCGGGCTTTGAAAAGAACGACATTCATCTGGATGTCAGCGGCGACACTCTGACCATCAAGGCCGAGCGTCTGACCAAGAATAAGACCGAGGACAAGAAGGACCGCTACGTTTGCAGCGAGCGTTCCTACGGCAGCTAGTTTTGCAAACAGCGTTCCACCGGGAGCTACAGCCGCTCCTTCGACATCACCGGCATCGACGCCGCAGGCATCAAGGCCAAGTACAATAACGGCGTCCTGTCCCTGACCCTTCCGAAGAAGGTCGAGAAGCAGCCGGAAAGCCAGCGCGTCGAGATCGAGTAATTCCCTTTCAACGCCGCGGGGCGAACGGATCACCGTTCGCCCCGTTTTTTTATGTCCGGCTCCGGATGACTTGCGAAAACGCCGCTTTTATGGCATAATGCAGATACATAAAGGAATGGAGCGGCGACATGGCGAGTTTTACAAAGCAGGCGATCCGGGAAAGCTTCCTGCGGCTTCTGGACGAATATCCGCTGCGGGATATCACGGTCAAGATGATCGTCGAGACCTGCGGCATCAACCGGAAATCCTTCTACTATCACTATCAGGATATCCCCGCACTGCTGGAGGAAATCGTGATGGAGGGCATGGACGAGGCCATGGCGGAATACCGTTCGTACCACTCGCTGGAGGAGTGCCTGGACTCAATCCTGCACCAGCTGCTCGAAAAGAAAAAGCCGATGTGGAACATCTACCGCTCCGTCAACCGGGATGTGTTTGAGACGGGCCTCATGAAGCTCTGCGACTATGTGACGCGCAGCTATATGACGCAGCTTGCCGCCGCGTATCCGATCTGCGCAGACGATCAGGAGCTTCTGACGGGCTTTTACCGCGACGAATGCTTCGGCCTTATTATGGGCTGGATGATGCGCGGAATGCAGGAGGACGTTTTGCCGTCGCTGCACCGGCTGTGCGCGCTCCGGCGCGGCATGGCGGAGGAGATTTTGCGCCGGGTCTGCGAGGAACGGGGCGTCGCATTCCCGGAGGGGAAATAGAAAGGCGGGCATTTACGTCATTCCGGTGCACCCGAAATGGGCAGTCAGCGCAAATCGTGCAGAGGCTTTCAGCATCTGAAAAGGGCCAGACGCACCTGCGTCTGGCCCTTCTGCCGTAAACGCGGCGTTTGGACGTCTGTGCCTGTGCCCGCGTCCGAAGCCGCACAGAGAAAGTCCGAAACGGCTTTTGCTGAATACGCCGTTCGGCAAAGCGCGGCGCCAGCCGGGTCTGGCACATGACCTTCGGCTCTTTTTTCAGCGTTCCGGAGGGCCTATGCGAGGCGGCATGACGCCGCCCGCTCCGGAGCCTGCATTCTGGAGCGTCTCCGCCTGCACGCTCCAACTCAATGGACGCCGCACGGGATATGGAAACGGACCGGACTGCTTACGAATTTTCTCTGCTCCTATTGTAACCGTCTGCGCGAAAATCACGCGCGGAAATTCCGTCCTTTTCTGCGCAATTTTTCAAAGCGGATGCAATCCGGGATCATTTGTGCTATAATGATGAAAAAATGAAAGAAAGCGGGAAAAAATGATGACAGAGCCGGAGCTGCGCGAAACGCAGCTTTCTTCAAGGGAAATTTTTGACGGGCGTATCCTCCATGTGTTCGAGGACACCGTCCGGCTTCCAAACGGAGCCGCCGCCAGCCGCGAATATCTGCGCCACATCGGCGCCGTCTGCGTGATCCCGGTGCTCGAGGACGGCAGCGTCCTGGTCGAGCGGCAGTACCGCTATCCCGTCGCGCAGGTGCTCACGGAGATCCCCGCCGGAAAGCTCGACGCGAAGGACGAAGATCATTTGCTCGCGGCCCAGCGGGAGCTGCGGGAGGAGACCGGCGCGACCGCCGAGCGCTGGACGAGCCTCGGCCTGTTCTATCCGGCCTGCGCTTATTCCGACGAGGCCATCGAAATGTATCTGGCGCAGGGCCTGCACTTCGGTGAACGCCATCTGGACGCGGACGAATTTCTGAATGTCGCGCGTGTACCACTGACGGAGCTGGTGGAAGAGGTCATGGCCGGACGCATCCCGGACGCCAAGACGCAGATCGCCATTCTCAAGGCCGAGCGTCTGCTGAACGGTGCGCAGTGACCGCCGCATCGATGGAAATATATACAGATTTCGTGTATTTTTCTTGGATTTATCCCATTTCCCAGCAGAATAGCATTGCTATTTTCTCTTCCTCATGCTATACTTCCCTTAATAATCAAATGAAGTGGCTTTATCGCCCGAAACGGAGGACGTCATGAAACGACTATTCGCTGTCATGCTGCTCGTCGCGCTGCTTTTGAGCGCCGGGAGCGCCGTTTTCGCCGCTCCGCAGAAAACGCCGGAGACTGCCGCACAGACTGCCGCGCAGTATCTTCTCGAAAATGTTCCGTCGCCCGGCGTCGATCATGCTGCCGTCGTGATCGCGCTGGCCAGAGGCGGCTATGAAGTCCCGGCCGGATATTTTTCTACCTATTATAATGCCCTTGCCGCGCGCGTGCAGCAGTCCCGCGGCGTGCTCAGCCACACGCGCTATCAGGATTATTCCGAGGCCATCCTCGCCCTGACGGCCATCGGCCGCGACCCGCGCAGCGTCTGCGGCTACGATCTGACCGTACCGCTCGGCAACTACCTTGAGACCGCGAAGGGCGGCCTTCGCGGCGTCGCATTTGCGCTGCTGGCGCTGGATTGCGGCGCGTATGAGATCCCGGCCGATCCCTCCGCCGATGTCGCCGCGACCCGTGAGCTGTACGTCAACTTCATTCTCAACCGTCAGCTCTCCGACGGCGGCTGGAGCTTCTCCGGCGACGTCTCCACCCCGCAGGCCACAGCGCTGGCATTGCAGGCGCTCTCGGCCTATGAAAAGCGCGCAGGCGTGCGCGGCGCGGTCATGGTCGGG
>FR887175.1:0-1691 GCA_000436735.1 Firmicutes bacterium CAG:170 | reverse complement strand
TGTCTCGCGTCGCTTCAGGGCTACGACGGCGGCTACGGCTCCGCGCAGGCTGACGCCGAAGCGCTTCTCGCGCTGGCCGCACTGGGGATCCCGGCAACGGATACGCGCTTTCTGAAAAACGCCTCCGGCATTCCCGACTCTCTCGTCGGCTACTGCCTCCCGAATGGTGGCTTCCGCCACATCGAGCAGGCCGACCTTCCCACCACGGCGCTGGCGCTCCAGGCGCTCGTTGCCACGGCGCATGGGAATCTCTTCAACATGGGCGTCCCCGCGAAGCAGTCCGGTGAAATGGATCCGGGCGTCCGCCCGTCCGAGCGCACCGCGCCGGAGACCACCTTCCAGGACGTTGCGCGCCACCCGAATCGTGCCGCCATTGAGGAGCTGGCCTCCTATGAGATCATCAACGGCATGGGCGACGGCAAATTTGAGCCGGACGCGACCATGAATCGCGCGCAGTTCGCAAAGATCGTCGTTTGCAGCCTCGGCCTGACCGCCGAGTACCGCGGCACCTTCCTCGATGTTCCGGAGGAAGCGTGGTATGCGGGCTATGTGGATACCGCCGCCGCCTACGGCATTGTCAACGGCATCGGAAACGGCAATTTCGACCCCGAGGGCCTCATCACCCGGCAGGCTGCCGCCGCGATGGTCGTCCGCGCCGCACAGCTGTGCGGGCTGGATACCTCGCTGAGCGCCTCGGAGATCACGCAGACGCTCGCCTCCTACCCAGACGGCTCGCTCGTCTCCTCCTATGCCCGTCAGCCGTTCGCCTACTGCTGCCGCACCGCCATCCTGAGCGGCAGTGAGCTGGAGCCGCTGCGGCCGATCCTCCGCTGTGAGATCGCACAGATGCTCTATAATCTGCTGCTCCAGACGCCGCTCCTGAAATGAGCCGCGCGGCGGACACTGCTATTCCGCGGCAAAATATGACCATGCAAAAAGTCCGGCAGACATATCGTCCGCCGGACTTTTTCCTTTTTTCTTAACAGTCTTTCGCCCTTCCTCTGACATTTTTCTCTTTTTTCTGTTCCGATTCGTCCTTCCGTGCGCAATTCCACCTGTATTTCTAACGCGCCATATGCAAAATATACAATTTCTTAACGGCGCATCGCCTGATTTCTATCCGTTTCGTCAAATTTTACCTTCTCGACGGCATTCGACAGTCTTTCCATATTCTTTCAGGTAATATGTCGTTGTAAGGATACAACAAATTGTGTTAAAAGAAAGGATCTACACAATATGGAGAACATCAGTCAGGAGTACATCATTCTTTTCAACGCCATCACCGAAGCGGAGGAAGCCCTCCGCGCCACCCGCGAAAAGCTCATCGCCGTGCAGCAGCAGGCCGAGGAGCTTTACATCCGCGGCGCAGATCCCGCCTGATCCGCACCGGCCGTCCTCTTCGAACATATCCCGCCGCAAACCGCTCCTCGATGCGCTGCAGCGCACCGGGGAGTGGCTTTTTTGCGCCGGATGGCGCGGGATGCCTCCGGAGGTGTATTTCGAATGCGCCCAATCATTTGAGTGTTTGTAGGGGCTGATGCCCACATCAGCCCGATGAAAATTACGAATTCGCCGCGGATTTCCGTAAAACAACATATTCTGCCGGGTCGATGTGGGCATCGACCCCTACGACCCTCAATAGAACAAGCGTTGTCCGAATTCCATACGTCAAATATTCAACGGGCGCAAAT
>FR887174.1:3161-11255 GCA_000436735.1 Firmicutes bacterium CAG:170 | reverse complement strand
GCTGAGGTGCTGGACACGATTTCTGAAACAAAATGACCGCTGCGGAGCCTTCTTCCGAAGGCTCCGCTTTTTTCAGCGTGTCAAAATTTCATCCCCGGGGGAGGCTTCCGAACTGCGCCGGAATGCGCTAGAATAAGCACACAACATAAAAGGAGTATTTCCCATGAAAAAACTGATCTTACTTCTGCTCTGTCTGAGCCTTGTGCTGGCTCTGGCCGGATGCAGCCAGCCCGAAGCTCCCGCCGAAGCGCAGCAGCCCTCCGTCGAAGCTCCCACAGAATCGGAAGCGCCGGAGCAGCCCGCAGACGCGGAGCCGGATCAGCCGGAGGTCGCCTATCCCATCGAGCTGTTCCGCATCGGCACGACCGCTTCCATTGAGACCGCCGTATTCGGCGAATACAACTACGACATGCTGGCCAGCGGTCTGAGCGAGCTTCCGCTTGTCTGGCAGGATGCCGAGGGTAATTACCATCCGCTTCTCGTCTCCTACGAGACGGAGGACGCGGTCACATGGAGCTACACCGTCGAGCCGGGCATGTGCTGGTCGGACGGCGAGCCGGTCACTGCTGCGGATATTCTGTTCACGCTCGAATATGACGACGCGAACGGCAGCGCCAACTTTATCTCCCAGACGGACGCCGACGGAAAGGTCACCGAGGCCAAATACGCCGCGTATGTGCTGTCCGACGACGGCCTGTCCATTTCCCTGACGCTGGCCTCCGCCAACGTGCGGGAGCTTTCCAACATGACCTCCTTCCGCGTCATGCCGAAGCACATCTATGAGGGCAAGGAAGCCGTCACCGAGGCCGAAGCGCGCGTCACCTGCGGGCCGTATATGCTGGAAAGCTTCCATAAGGAGGCCGGAACGCTCACCTTCGTTCCGAATCCCTACTATCCGAAGACCCCGAACGCCGGAAAGGTCGTCTGCCAGCTCTTCGGCAATGAGGACACGATGTATCTGGCGCTCCAGAGCGGCGACCTCGACATGGTCTGGGCCTACTCTGCCGGTGTTTCCGGTGCCTATCAGGACGTTCTGGCCGCGGACGAAAACCTGACGCTGGAAAGCGTCGCTTCCGCAAACGCGCCCGCAGTTCTGGCCTTCAACAATGCAAACGGCCCCTTCTCGGACGAAAACCTCCGGCTTGCCGTCAGCTACGCGCTGGATTATGACAGCTTCCGCACCGTTTTCGGCAGCGCCTACGCTTCAGATCCCAATCGCGGCTTCGTACCGCCCGTAACGGCGGGCTACAAGGAGACGGAGCCGCTCCATCAGGATCTGGAAAAGGCGAAGCAGTACATGATCGCCGCCGGTTATACCGATACGAACATCGGCGGCTTCTATCTGGACGCAGACGGTGAGCCGTGCGTGCTCCGTCTCACCTGCAACGCCGCGAAAGAGGCCCATGTCGGCTACGCCGAGCTTGTCAAAACGCAGCTGGAGGATTTCGGCATCGTGGTCGAGCTGGAAACGCTGGATGCCGACTCCTACAACGCCAAAACCAGCAATAAGTTCTCCGGCAATAACATCACCATGGAGGCCGCCATCTACGGCTACACCGCCGCCGGTATGGGCATGAAGAACGGTCTTGCCACCATCTATGTGGACGGCACGCATCCGGTTCAGGGCGGCTGTCAGGTCTTTGACGAGGGCTTCCAAGCCATCCTCGCGGAAATGAGCGCTGCCAAAACGCTTGACGAGTACAGCGCCGCCGCAAGCGAAATGCAGGACTGGTACGCGGCGCATATGCCGTTCATCGCGCTCTACTGGGACAGCCAGCTGCTGGCGCACAGTGCGGCGTATGAGAATTTTACCGTGGACGCCGTGTTTGGCCTCAACAACGCAAACACATGGTTCTCGATCACCGCAAAATAAGCATTGATTTGCCCCGATCTCAAGTGGCTCCGGTTTTTCCGGAGCCGCTTTTGTCAATTTTCATCCCCCGGGGAGGGTTCCGAACAGTCTCCGGATACGGTACAATAAGCGGAGTTGATTTGAGGAGGGAACGCCGATGTCAGATGCTGAATACCGTCCGGCGTTTTCCTACGAAAGCGGCGTCGTTTCCGCGCGGTTGGCGCACGGTGAACGGGCGCTTCTGCGGGATATCCGCTTTTCCCTGCCCGCCGGCGCGCAGATGGCCCTAATCGGCGAGACCGGCTCCGGCAAGACCATGCTGGCGCTGTCCATTTTCGGCCTGCTGCCGGAAAACGTCCGGATGCAGGGCGGAAGCGTCCGTCTCGACGGTCAGGCGCTTTGCGGCGCGAAAGCCCTTGCACGTCTGCGCGGGACAAAGCTCGTCTACATTCCGCAGAGCGGCTCCGAAGCGCTCGACCCGACCCGGACGGTCGGCCGTCAGCTCTGCGACAGCCTGCGCCGTCTCGGTGTAAAGGGCGCGCAGCTCCGAACGCTTGCCATGGAAAAGCTCTGCCTTGCGGGCTTCGACGCGCCGGAAACGCTTCTGGATAAATACCCGTTCCAGCTCTCCGGCGGCATGGCCCAGCGCGTGACCATCGCTCTGGCCGCCTGCTCCGAGGCAAGGCTCCTGATCGCCGACGAGCCGACGAACGGCCTCGACGAGGCCGGGCGGGAACGCTTTTTCTCCCTGCTGGATACGCTTTTCCCGCAGGCCGTAAAGCTCATCATCACGCACGATATGTCCGTCGCCGCGATGTGCGGCAGCGCGCTCGTGCTCTGCGGAGGACGGATGCTGGAATACGGCCCGTCAGAAACGCTTCTGACGCAGCCGCGCCATCCCTACACAAGAGCGCTGCTGGCGGCGCAGCTTCAAAACGGGATGCAGCCCTCGCCGGTGCTGCGCGATGGCGCGTCAGCGTGTCCGTTCTACTCGAAATGTCCCCGCGCGGACGCGCTCTGCCGGACGCGGCCGCTGCTCCGCCGCACGGACGGCAATACGGAATGGTGGTGCGCACATGCTTGAAATACAAAGCTGCTGCAAGGCGTTTGACGGCAGGTCCGTTTTGCAGGACGTCTGCATGTCCGTCCCGGACGGAAGGATCGTCGGCGTTTTCGGTGCGAGCGGCATTGGAAAATCCACGCTCGCCAAGCTCCTCTGCGGCGTGCTCCGCCCGGACGCGGGCACAATTCTTCTGGACGGGCAGACGCTCGTTTCCGACGCCGCGCCGTATGACCGCAGGCGCGGTCTGCAAATTCAGATGGTCTACCAGCAGCCGCACGCCTCTCTCGACCCTTCGCAGAAGCTCGGCGCGGGACTGCGGGAGCTGATCGCCTATCACCATCTCGCTGCCAACCGCCGCGAGGCCGATTCTCAGATCCGCTCCATTCTTTCCGAGGTGCAGCTCCCGCAGGAGCTGCAAAACCACCTGCCGTACCAGATCTCCGGCGGCGAGGCGCAGCGTGCCGCGCTGGCGCGCAGTCTGCTTTTGCAGCCAAGGCTTCTGATCCTGGACGAGGCTACGTCGATGCTGGATGTCTCCACGCAGGCCGCCGTGCTCTCGCTTGTACGGCGGCTGATGCTCGAGCGCGGCGGCTCCGTCCTGTTCATCAGCCACGACCGCGCGCTGACAGACTATTACTGCGATACCGTCTATGAATTTGACGGAGCGCACCGGCTCCGCGAGGTGCAGAATTGAAGGATTACAAAAAGAACATGCTGCTGGCGCTCGGCTGCTTTCTGGTGATCGTCGTGCTGAACTTTTTCCTGCCGCGGCTCCTGCCGGGCGACCCGGTGGCGTATCTCACCGGCTTTGCCGAGGAGGACATGACCCCGGCGCAGATCGACTATTACCGGCAAGCGCTGCATCTGGACAAGCCGCTGATCGTACAGTTCGGCTACTATCTGCGTTCGCTTGCGGACGGGACGCTCGGCTATTCCTATAAAAAAAGCGCCGCCGTCGCGCTGCTCATCCGCGAACGCCTCGGCTATACGCTTCAGATCACCATCCCCGCCGTCCTGCTTTCGGCGGCGCTGGGGCTTTCATGGGGACTTGTCTGCGGCTACCGGAAAAACAGCATGGGCGACCGGCTCTCCACCGGCGCGCTCATCGTCCTGAACGCCGTTCCGACCTTTGTGATCGGTCTGGTGCTCATGCTCGTATTCTGCTTTCAAAACCGCCTTCTCCCCTACGCCGGGCTCAGCTCGTCCGGCATCGTGAAGGGAAGCCCCGGCTATACGCTCGACCGGCTGCGTCATCTGGCGCTGCCCATCCTGACGCTGACGCTGGCCGCGCTTCCGAATCGGTATCTGCTCGTGCGGAACATGGCCGCGCAGGAGACCGACGAAAAGTACATTCTCTATGCGAAGCAGCGCGGCCTTTCCGGCCGGACGATCCGCTGGTCGTATCTGCTGCGGAACATCGCGCAGCCGTTCGTAAACATGCTCGGCATGAGCGTCTCTGTCTGCGTCGGCGGTTCGGTCGTGATCGAACGCATTTTCTCCATCGGCGGGATGGGCTCTCTCCTGACGGAGGCCGTCTACACGCTGGACTATCCGCTGATGCAGGGCATTCTGTTCGTGACGACCTGCATCATGGTGCTTTCCATCCTGCTGTGCGACCTGATCTGCGTCCTGATCGACCCGAAACGGAGACGGGAGGGCGCGAAATGAAGAAAAAAGGCATTTTCCCGCTGTGCATCGGCCTTGCGCTGCTGGCGGTCTTTCTGCTGGCCGCCATCGCCCCCGGCGTCCTCACGCCCTACGGCCCGAAGGAGCTGTTCGCGCGATGGCTTCCCTCCGGAGGCGCGCATCTGCTCGGCACCAACGCGATGGGCTACGACATCTTCACGGAGCTGGTCTACGGCGCGCGTCAGACGCTTCTGGCAGGCGTTCTGAGCAGCATTCTCGCGCTGGCACTCGGTGCGCTGATTGGCATTCTGTCCACATTCCGAGGATGGCTTGGCGGCGCGTTCAACGCGCTCATCCAGATCTTCATCCTTCTTCCGAAGCTCATCGCACTCATCGTCCTCGCCGCCTTTTTTGGCAGCTCGACCGCGCATCTGGTCGTTCTCATCGCTGCGTTCAGCTGGGCCGGAACTGCCCGTGCCGTGCGGGCAAAGGTCCTGCAGCTGCGCACGCAGACCTTCATCGAGGCCTGCCGCATTCAGGGCTACAGCCGCGCGCATATCGCGCTGCGGCACATCCTGCCGAATCTTTCTGACGTGCTGCTTTCGCGCTTTCTGCTCAGCATCAACAGCTGCATCATGATGGAGTCCACGCTCAGCTTTCTCGGTCTCGGCGACCTGTACCGCCCGACGTGGGGCACAATGGTCAGCTTTGCCTACAAGCGCGGGGCGTTCCTGCGCGGGGCGTATGCGTATCTGCTGGCCCCCGGCGTCTGCATCATGCTGCTTTCTCTCGCATTCTACGCGATCAGCCTCTATTTCGAGGCCAGAAAATCCGCTATCTCGGAGGTTTGAGCATGGGAAAATATTTTTCCGACATCCATGCGTCCTGTGAAAGTCAATTCCGCGGTCTGCCGCACGGCCTTGCCGACACGCCGGAGATCGCCGCCTGCCGCGCAGAGCTGGAAAACTATGAAGGTCTCCTTTCGCTGGCGGACGCGCTCTGCTGGCAGCTGCGCTTCCGCGAGGCCATCGACGCGCTGACGCGCGCCATTGCGCTGGCCCCGGAGCGCGTCGAGGCCTACCGCAAACGCGGCCCCAAATATCTCGACACCCTCCAGTTTGGCGCTGCGCTCGACGATTACACGCGCTGTGAGTGTGCCGACGGTGTGAGCGTCGAGTCGCGCTACCGCATCGGCATGGCGCATTATATGCTGCGCGAATATGAGGCCGCCGCTGCCGCCTTTTCCGACTCGCTGGCGCTCGTCTCCCGGGACGACGATATGTGCGTTGCAGATATCTACTGGCTCGTCCTGTCGCTGCTGCGCGCCGGACAAGACGCAGACGCGCACGCCGTCCTCCGGAAGCACTATGCGCCGGATATGTACGTCGGCCATCACACGGCCTATGAAAAGGCCATGCGCGTTGCGGCGGGCTTTGCGGAGCTGGACGAAATGCTCTCGGAGCTGGAAGCGGAGCCGGAGGATCTTCAATACGCTATGGCGGCCTACGGCCTCATGGTGCTGCTGGAATCGCGCGGCGAACAGGCCCGCGCCGCAGCGCTGCGTGGAAAAATACTCCGCCGCGACGGCTTCTGGTACTGCTTCAGCTACCTCGCTGCCTATTCCGATGCCGCGCATCCTCAAGTGGTCTGACAGAAACCTCCTCAATTCCCACCGTCCATTGACAGCGCCGCGACGCAGGCGCTATAATGGCCTTACAGAGCGTGTCCCATCCGTTTTGCGGCGCGGACGCACTCCGGTGAAAGGCTCCGGGCCATCGTTCGGAACTTCAAACCTTCCGCCGTTTTTGATCTATGGAACAGAATCTGCACCCCGTTCTCTCCATCCGCATTTTCGCGGAGGAAAAATGCTTCGGCCCCGGCGTCGCCGCGCTCCTGAACCGCATCCATGAGCACCACTCGCTGCGCGCGGCGGCCATGTCGATGGGCATGGCCTATTCCAAGGCGTGGACGATCCTCCGCGCGGCGGAGACCGGGCTTGGCTTCAAGCTGCTGAACTCTACGACCGGCGGAAAGCACGGCGGCGGCGCGACCCTCACGCCGGAGGCGGAGGCCATTCTGGCCGCCTACGAGCGCTACTGCGCTGAGCTGCGCCAGTATGCGTCGGCGCTTTTCGAAACGCATTTTCACGAGTTTCTGCGCTGAGCGGCAGCCCGATACGAATTTTTTTGCGACAGGCACTCCCCTGCCGCTGATTTCTGTGCTTTCCCCGCGAAAATCCCTTAAATTTCTGTTTATAGGTCGCATCGTGCGAACATACCGCTTGCAAACCGTCGGTTTTTAAGGTAGAATACCGGTGTGCATGGAATGCACGCAAAGGAGTGACCCTTCCATGAAAAAAATTGAGATCATGGGCTGCGGATACATCGGTCTCCCGACAGCCATTACCTTTACACTCGCAGGCTATGAGGTCTGCGGCTTTGACGTCAAGCCCGAGGTCGTCGCGCGCCTGAACTCCGGCAAGATCCACATTGTGGAGCCGGGTCTGCAGGAAGCTATGACGCAGGCCATGGCGACCGGCCGCCTGCATTTCTCCTCCGTGCCGGAGCCTGCCGACGTTTTCATCATCGCCGTTCAGACGCCTTACCGCGAGACGGAGGAGCACAAGCGCATCTCCGATATGCGCTTCGTGGAGTCCGCCGCGCGCGAGGTCGGCAGCGTCCTGCGTGAGGGAAACCTCTGCGTGCTGGAATCCACCTCTCCTCCCGGCTCGACCCGCCGCGTGGAGCAGATCGTCTCCGAGGTGAGCGGCCTTGCGCCGGAGACCTTTATGACGGCCCACTGCCCGGAGCGCATTATTCCCGGCCGGATGCTCATTGAGCTGCGCGAGAATGACCGCATTATCGGCTCCCGCCGTCCGGAGGCTGCGGAATACGCAAAAGCCATCTATGAAAAGGTCGTCACCAAGGGTACGATCCGCCTGACCGACGATCTGACGGCGGAAATGTGCAAGCTGACGGAAAACACCTTCCGTGACATCAACATCGCCTATGCCAATGAGCTGAGCAAGGTCTGCGACAAGCTCGGGATCGACGTGTTCAAGCTCATCGAGCTTGCCAACTGCCACCCGCGCGTCAATGTCCACACGCCCGGCGTCGGCGTCGGCGGACACTGCATCGCCGTCGATCCGTGGTTCATCCACGAGAAATTCGAGGATATCACGCCGCTGATCTATGAGGCGCGCCTGGTCAACGACGGCAAGCCCGCATGGGCCGCTGACCGCATCGCGCGCGATGTGAAGCCCGGTGCGAAGATCGCCGTGCTCGGCATGAGCTTCAAGGCCAACATCGACGACACGCGTGAAAGCCCCTCCGTCCTGTTTGCAAACATCCTGCGTGACCGGGGCTATACTGTGATCGCCTGCGAGCCGTACATTCAGGGCAACGTGGCAGGTTATGAAAACCACTCGCTGGAAGAGGCCATGGCGCTCTGCGACTACGCCGTTATCACGCTCCAGCACAACGTTTTCAAGGAGAACAAGCCTATCATCGCCTCGAAGCCGTATTACGACTGTGTGGGTCTGATGGAAACATAA
>FR887174.1:1338-3133 GCA_000436735.1 Firmicutes bacterium CAG:170 | reverse complement strand
AAATGTAAGGCCCCCTGCTTTCGCAGCGGGCCTTTGATTTCTCTATGCACCACAGGGCTCATTCCCTCGCGGCCAGCTTTTTGGCCTCGACGGCCTGCCGCTCTCTGGCTCTCAGGCAGGCAAAATAGGCCGGGATCAGGAAGGCGTCCGCCAACAGCCAAGCAAACGGTCCGGCCAGACATGCGGCGTCATAGCCGAAGCGCGGCACCGCCCAGATGCCCACAAACGTTCTTGCGATCATTTCCATAATTCCCGCGCAGAGCGCCACGCGGCTGTAGCCCATGCCCTGAATGGACAGGCGGAACACGTTTACGAACAGCAGCAGCGGGCTGAAAAACGCGACGAAATTGCACATCTGCTGCGTATAGGCCAGAACGGACTGCGCCTCATCGGCAGACATGAAGATCCAGATGGCATAGCGCGTCGTAAACAGCGCCAGTAGGATATGGATGCAGCAGTAGATCAGCCCGATCATATTGCACGCACGCGTTCCCTGCCGGATGCGGTCATACTTGCCCGCGCCGAGATTCTGGCCGGTAAAGCTCGTCGCCGCCGTCGCCAGCGCGTCGTAGGGGCAGCAGAAGAGCTGGAACAGCTTGGAGGCCGCCGCCGCGCCGGAAACATAGATCGCGCCGAGGGAGTTTACTGCGCTTTGCAGCAGCACGGAGCCGATTGCCGTGATGGAGAACTGCAGACCGACCGGAACGCCCATCCCGAGCAGACGGAGTGCCTCCGCCCTGCGGAATTTCCAGTCGTCCTTCTCCATCCGCAGCACGTCAAAGTGCTTTTTCATATACCAGACGCAGAGCACACCCGAGACCGCCTGCGACACGACCGTTGCAATGGCCGCGCCCGCAACGCCCATTTTCAGGCCATAGATGGCCGCAAAGTCCAGTACAATGTTGATAAGCGATGCCAGCGCCAGGAACCAGACAGGAGACTTGCTGTCGCCCAGCGAACGCAGCACGCACGCCCCCATATTGTAAAGGACGGTCGCAGGAATGCCGCAGAAAATGATGAAAATATAGTCAAAGGCGTATTCAAACTGCTCCGCAGGCGTTCCCATCGCCGTCAGCATCGCCCGGCACGTCGGAAGCGTCAGCGCCAGCAGCAGCGCAGATGCAATCGCCGAAAGCCAGACGCAGTTGCCGATGTACCGGCGCAGCGCCCTATAGTCGCCCGCACCGAAGGTCTGCGCAATTGGGATCGACATACCGGTACACAGGCCGCCGCTGAAGCCGATTACGAGAAAATTCACGGAGGAGGTCGCGCCGACGCCGCCCAGCGCCATCACGCCCAGCGCGTGGCCGACGATCGCGGTATCGACAAGCGAGTAGACCTGCTGGAGCAACAGGCCAAGCAGAACGGGGATCGCAAATTGCAGTATGGTTTTCAGCGGACTTCCGCTGGTAAGATCTCGTGTCATAATGCTCCGCTCCTTTCAGCACGATACATATATAACACGTTTTTTCCGGTTGTCAATCGCTTTTTCGTCAATTTCATTTTTCTGACGTTTTGCACAAGGATCGCGCCGTTTCTTTGCGGAAGTCGATGAATTCTGTGAATTCTCCGTTAGAAAAGTTCATGCTCTCAAACCAGCTTTCTCCTGCGGGAGGAAGCTTTCCGGCTGCACGGTCTCCGCCTTTTCTTACTTGCGCAGACATGCCTGCGGCGTTATAATACTATTGTGCGCTGTTCGCGCACCGGAAGCACTTCAGAAAAGAGGCGGTCCGCTTTGCAGAAGCCATGCGCAGAAAAGGAAGCGCTGTTTACAAGTGTCCCGGTCGGAAGAGCC
>FR887174.1:0-1319 GCA_000436735.1 Firmicutes bacterium CAG:170 | reverse complement strand
CGGAAGAGCCATTCTCTCTCTGGCCGTTCCGACGGTCCTCAGTCAGATCATCACCGTCGTTTACAACATGGCGGATACCTTTTTCATCGGCCAGCTCGGCGACCCGAATCAGGTGGCCGCCGCGACTATCGCCATGCCCCTGTTCATCCTTCTGACCGCGCTTGCCAATCTCTTCGGCATCGGCGGGGCCAGTCTGATCTCCCGCTGTCTCGGCGTCGGCGAGCGTGAAAAGGCCGGACGCTGCTCCGCCTTCTGTCTCTGGAGCGCCGCCGGGATCGCTGCGGCCTACGGGCTGCTGGTGCTGCTGTTCCTGCCGTCGCTGCTGCCCATTCTGGGCGCAAACGAGCAGACGCATGATTTCGCGCGCCGGTACCTTTTCTGGACAGTCTGCCTCGGCTCCGCGCCGACCGTTCTCAATCCCGCATTCGCGCATCTGATCCGCGCGGAGGGCTACTCCCGTCAGGCCAGTCTCGGCGTCGCCTTCGGTGGAATTCTGAATATCGCACTCGATCCCCTGTTTATCTTCGTGTTCCGTATGCAGATCGAGGGCGCCGTCATGGCGACCATGCTCTCCAACATCGCCGCCTGCCTCTATTTTCTCTGCCTGCTGCGCCGTCTGCGCGGCAAGATCTCTATCCGCGTTTTGCCGAAATACTATACGCTCCGCCAGCGCATTCCGGGCGAGGTGCTCTCCGTCGGCCTGCCGAGCTTCCTGATCTCGACCATGGCCGTTATCTCCAACACCATGCTCAACCGCTTTATCGCCTCCTATGCCAACGAGGCCGTCGCCGGAATGGGCATCGCCAAGCGCATCGATCTGATGGCCTTCGCCGTCGCACAGGGCATGGCGCAGGGCACGCTGCCGCTGATCGGCTACAATTTCACCTCAGGCAACCGTGCGCGGATGCGGAGCGCCATCCGGACGCTGCTGCTGTACTGCATCCTCGTCTCCTGCACTGTGACCGCCGGACTGTATCTGGCCGCCGTCCCGGTCACAAAGCTTTTCATCAATGACGCCGCGACCGCGTCCTTCGGTACGCTCTTCCTTCGCATCATCTGTCTTGCCTGCCCGACGACCACGCTCAACATTTTCGTCATCACCGTCTTTCAGGCAACCGGCAAAAAGCTCCAGCCGATCTTCCTCTCCCTGCTCCGCAAGGGCAGCCTCGATGTGGCGCTGATGGCCGTCCTCAACCGCACCGCCAGCATCCGCGGCGTCGCGTGGGCCTCCCCGATTGCCGACGCCGCCGCGCTCGTGATCTCCGGTGTGATGCTGCTGTGCTATCTGAGGCGGCTGTATAAGGAGCCGCTTCCCGTTC
>FR887173.1 GCA_000436735.1 Firmicutes bacterium CAG:170 | reverse complement strand
CGCAGATCTCTGCGGCAGCCCCTTTCGTTTATTCTACGTTTTCACAATATCTTTGCAGGATCGCCGCGACCTGAGCGCGCGTCGCAAGACCTGTCGGGTCGAGCTTTCCGTTCGCGCCGTTGATCAGCTTCATACCGCAGGCCCAGCGCATCGCATCGAGCGCGTAGCCGCTGACGCTTGCCGCGTCGGAGAAGCTGTCCAGCGAGGCCGACGCCGTCACGTCCTTGTCCTGATACTTTGCGTACCTGTACAGGATCGCCGCCAGCTGTTCGCGGGTGATCGGGTCTGCAGGGCCAAAGGCCGTTTCGGAATAGCCGTTGACGACGCCGATGCTTGCCGCCCAGCGGACTGCCTCCTCATAGTAGCTGCCGGAGGCGACGTCCTCGAAGCGCATTGCGTAATTGACGACGGGCTTTCCGGCCTGACGCCAGAGGATCGTCACGATCATGCCGCGGGTTGTCGCCGCATTGGGGCTGAATTCGGTACGGCTCGTACCGCTCATCAGGCCGTTTTCGTAGACGTAGGCGACTGCATCATGATACCAGTCGTTTTTGCTGACATCCCGGAACGGATCGTCGTTCTTTCCGCCCGTTCCATTTCCCTTGCCGGGCTGGACCGGCACAGGCGTGGGCTTTTGCTCCTCCTGCCGCTTTTGCAGTGCGTCGATTGAATCGCGCAGCGCCTTGACCGCCTCATCGACCTCGTTCTGACGATCTGCCGCGGGTGCCTCCGCCAGCAGAGCCTCCGCCGCGCGGATGGCCTCCTCCAGCACCTTGACCGTTTCCTCGGTGTAGGCCGACGTGTCGATCGACTTTGCCTCGGCCAGCGCCTCGTTCAGCGCGGATAGATCCGCATCCGGAAGCGTAAACGCACCGTCCAGCAGGATCAGGCTGCCGAATTTCTCCGGATGCCGTCCGCTTGCAATGCCGCCGTAGTATTCGATGAAGTAGCGGCTCCACTGTCCCGGCTCCTTGCCCTCGGTGATCGCCTCGTCGCGGTCGTTGACCACGATGTCAAAGCCGATGGTCTTACCGGCAGGGGCCTCACCCAGGCCAAAGAACTTCGACCACGAGATCGTCAGCTCATAGGTCGTCGTCTGCGTCTGCTCGTCGCGCGTGATGGCCGCAGGCAGAAGATTCGTGCTCATGGCCTTCCCCTCGCGGGAGCCGATGGTGTCATTGTCCATGAACATCCGCACTTTTCCGTTGTACCGGCCGATGGTGAACACAAAGTAACGGGAATTGTCGGTGCGGTCGGGCGCAAAGCCGATCTGGAGCGAATCCCAGTCCCACAGCTCGTCCTTATTGAGACAGTCGAACTGCACGTCGTCGGTGACATCGACCTTCAGATAGAGGTTGTTTTCATCCCACGCGAAGCGCGCGTCCGCAGCAAGCGACTCGCCGCGATCCGTTCCCTCCTTGCCGATGGCGGCAGCCTTCTGCCACTGGATCTCCGTACCGTCCGTCTTGATGGCTGCGTTGAACGTCGCCTGAAGGTTATACACGCCGCCGGCGCCGTCCGTGCTGACGTACACATCGACCTGCGCGTAGGTCTGCCTCGGCGACAGCTCGCCCGGAAGCGTCTTTACCGGGAAGTAGAGCTTCCGGCGCTCACCGGCGGCCAGTGTGACGGACGGGATCTTCTGTCCGTCGGGAAGCAGACCGGCCGTCGTCGTATCGGCAAAGCGCATGTCAAACGTCTGCTGTGCATCGGAAATATTCTCGATGGTCAGCTCAAGCTGCCAGCCGCTTTCGGTGTAGACGGTGTCCGCGCTGAGCACGGCGTAGTTGCCGATGGGCAGGCTGTCCACGTCGGTGCCGTAGACCTTGCGGGACTGCGCCGTGATCGTGATGCGGGGCTGCGCGCCCGAAGGATAGGTATTGTCGGAAAGCTCCACGTCGTATACGCCGTCCACGCGCACGCTGGACGCGGTATCCGCCGCTTCGCCCTTTCTCGCGCCGAAGTCATTGTTCAGGACCTTCACGCGCTGCGCGCCGTTGATATAAAGCGCATAGGCGGTGCAGCGCTCACGCACGACGTTGCCCTCGATCAGGATATCCTGATGCATCAAATAGGCCGGGTCGGATGTGACCTGACCGTCGCCCGCAATGGCGATGGGCGAGCCCTTGGGCTGGTTCTTGAAGAAGCCGTTGTTTTCCAGCAGGTTGTCCGTGATCTCCAGCTCCTGCACATAGCCGCACTCGTTCCAACCGTCGTCGATCTCCGGCCGGACGAGGATCGCCGCCATGCCCGTGTTGCGGATGGTGCAGTGGCGGATCGCGCCGCCGGGCGCCTTGAGCAGGAAGCCGCGTGCGCGCGTCGTATCGACAAGGCAGTTGTCAAACAGGAAGCCCGCACCATTCGCGGAGAGGTTTTCGATCAACGTGCCGCTCTTGATCGTCACGGCCTGATCGAGCGTCAGACGGTATACCTGATACCCGGCGCTTTCTGCCGCCTCGACCTTGGCCGTCGCCAGAAGCTCACCCGCGCGCGTGAACAGCACCGCCGTATCGCCCACGCGGAATTCCGCCGGGAGGCCCTCATAGTAGTTATCGCCCTTCTTATAGGTGATCTGCCGCGTCTCGGCGTTCGCGCCGGTCACGCAGCCAAATTCGCCGCTGATGTTGGTCGCGTCGTCGGTCATTTTCTCGAACAGGCAGTTCACGACCTGCGGGCCGCGGCGCATATTGGTGCTGTGCGTCGCGTCACAGGTGGACAGCAGCGGCTGCGGGCCGCGCAGACGTCCCTCCGCGTCCGTCCAGATCAGACCGTCTGCGTATTTGGAGGTATCGAAGCCCTCCGGCAGCACCGGCGCGACTTTTGTGGTAATCGCAACGCGATAAAGCTCCGTGCCGCCCTCGCCGTTGCGCTCCTGGAAGCCGAAACCCGCGCCGCTGATGATGCTGAAATCCTCAAAGCGCACACCGTCGCAGTCCGTCAGCACCACGACGCTTGTACCGCTGCCGCGCAGTGTGATCTTGCCGCCGACCGCAAGCTCCCGGCTGTTGGCGCTGCCGAACGTACACTTGTGTCGGCCGTCGCCGAGATATTCTATGCTGGAGAACTCGATATCCGCAAAGGGCACCGTCTGGCCCGGATGGAACGCCTCCACATAGCGGGAATCCGCGGGATAGTATTTTTCGTCCGTCAGATCGGGCAGATAGCCGGGGTCGGTCTGCGCGATCACATACTCGTCGGTCCTTTCGACGATGGTCGCCTGCCCGTTGGCATTGTTGATATGGCTGATATACATGCCGAAGACGCCGATGTCCTTGCAGCCGGACATGGTAAAGACATTTCCGGAATAGGACTTGAATTCCACATCCACGCCATAGGCGTAGACGTCGTAACTCTCGATCCCGGCCAGCGCCAGCGCGTCCGCCGTATACAGTCCCGGCGGCACGATGGCATAGGTATTGCTCCGCGCCGAGACGTTGAGATAGCGCTTGAGCGTCTGCACACCGTTTTCTGTCCGCACGCCGGTCTTATGGGTCATGCCCGTAAAGACCTCGACGTTCGTCTTGGGCAGCAGGTCCTCATTGACGCCGTTTTCCTTGCGGGCAGTCGGGTCAAACAGGTCGTCGCCGTAGGTATCGGTCGAGCCGCTCGTATTCACCGCACCGGAGAACGTGTTCCCCTGCATCAGCAGATACGAAACGTTCCGCGCCGAAGCGCTGCCCGTGACGGTGTTTTTCACCAGCGTCAGGCTGACGCCGCCGTCTGCGGAAAGGCTCCCGGCCTCGTTCATCAGAATGACGGTATTTTTGCCGTTTTTCGCGGTAATTGCACCGGTCGTCCGGTTGAGCGCAGCCAACGTGTTCACGAGATCGTCGCCGAGATCGATCTCGCCGGTGACTGTGTTGCTCTGCACCACCGCGTCGCTCGAATGCAGCTTCACAGCCGTACCATTCGCGGAAAGAATGTTGTTCATCACGAACGCGCCGGTGCCGCCGAAGTCCTCAACAGAAGCCGCACCTGCGGCGGTATTGCGGATAAAGCTGCCGGTGACGCTGGCTTCGCTTCCCTCATGCACGACCGCGCCGTTTGCAAAAGCGCCGTCGCTGCGGCAGCCGCCCGGTGTGCAAGCGGGCCGTCGGGGCGGCAGCCGCTCAGGCTCAGCGGCGTTCCGTTCGACGTGTGGACGGCACAGCCCGCCGTGCCGGTGATCTGCACGTTCTGGAGCGTCAGGCCCGCGCAGTTCCATGTATTGACCGCTGCCTCCGGCTGTACGTCGGAGCCGTCCCACTTGGAGACCTCCAGTGTGAAGTTCCGGAGCGTCAGCGCAGCGGAGGTACCCTCGACAAAAATCGCAAAGCGTCCATCCGCTTCCTCCGTCGGCCATTCCCACGCATGGCCGCTGGGGCTCATGCGGATGCAGATGTTTTGCAGATCGTAGACCGTCGGCTCGGAAATTCCGCCGAAATAGAGGCCGCCATGATCCGTGAGCTCATAGACCGCGCCCGCCTCCAGCTTGCCGCCGGTGATGCGCTTCATCAGCTCGTCCGCTGTGATTTTGTAGACCTTTGCGTCTGTATAATCGCGCGCAGCCGCCGGGAATGCGTCGTCCTTCAGGCTGCTGCCGGGCGTAGGCATCCTGCGCATCTCGGCCTGTCCCTCCTCAATGCCGGGATCGTCAAAATCGATCTCAGCGTAGTCAATTGCGGGCGAAAGCGACAAGCTGTCATGCCAGTTGTTGGCCTCGCCGCGGTTAACGCGAAAATAAATATATTCGTTCTTCTTGACGCTCAGGAGCATCGGCTGGAAGTCCACCTTGCCGCCGTTCGGAATGTAGGTCAGCGGCAAAAGGTCGGTGACGATGCCGTCACTGGACAACTGCACGCCATAGTAGCAGCCGTCGCCCGCGTCGGACGCGCCGGTGCTGTCCGCCAGCCACATGCCGTCCTCCATGTACAGCTTCAACGTGCCGGTGTAGGGCGCCTTGAACGCGATGATCGCATCATACATGCTGCCCGGCAGAAGCTCACTGTTGAACATCTGCGGAACGTTGTAGCTGTCGAGATCACCCGAATACCACATTGCCCAGTCGCTGTAATAGGCAGGCAGCTGTGTCGCCTCGTTCTCGCCGATTGGCGCATAAAGATAGTACCAGTTGTCCTTGCCCTGCGTTCCGGAGAACTGCTCCTTGTAGGAATAGTGCGCCTTGCTGGTGAACTGATATTCCTTATCCAGATTTGCATCATATTCCAGCGAGGTATATTCCGCCGACGGCAGAATATTCAGACCGTATTCGCTGCCGCTTTCCATGAGCGAGGCCCGGATGTGGAATACATCGCCCGCTCTTGCAGCGGAAACAACATCGTCCAGCTTCAGGACCGTGGTTTCCCACGCCGCCGCGTCGCTCTGGACAATGTATGAACCGGTCTCTGGCCAGATCTGGACATTGTTCTTGTAGACAGCCAGCTTGATCTGGTTGCTGCCCTCGCCCTGCCAGAAATCCGCGTAGTCGAAGCGGAGCTTCAGAACGCCGTCGCGCGGTGCGAGATAGCTCAGCGCAACGTCTTTGCCGTCCGCTGCCGGACTCAGGCAGACGGCATTGCAGACCCACTGATCGTTTTTGACCCCGGCGTCCACGGTAATGACGCCGTTTTCCCACGGGATCTCCATCGCATCGGAGCCGTCCAGCTCACTGTTCGGATTTTCGGAATAGAAATAGCGTGCGTTCGTCCACTCCACGTTCCAGCCCAGCTGATTCATGCGGCGGTAGGTATCGCCCTCAGCCGCATTGAAGCGCCAGCCGTTTCCATGGTCATAGGTGTTGTCGCCCGAGCCGTTAAACGGGATCGCGTCCTTCAGCACGGCCGCCTCCGGCAGCGCCAGCGCCGGGTCGTTGCCCGCGTCATAGGTATCATTCACATACGCGACCGTCGGCGACCAGTAGATCTGATCGTCCAGCTCGCTGCCGTTGCAGTCCATGACGAAGTAGAGCTTCTCCCCTGCCTGAATGCAGATCTCATACGGCTGGAACTCATATTCATGTCCGTCCGTGCCGTCCGCGCCTGCGCTGCCGCCCAGCAGCTTCCAGCGTTCGCCGACCGGCCAGACCGGGATGATCGTGCCGGACTGGTTGGACTTATAGACCGCGATGCGCATACCGTTCGGGCTTTCGCCGCCCCATTCGCTGGCGTCCCACCACGGAACGTAGATCTTCGCAGCCGCCGCGATTGAGATCGTGCCGCTCTTCGGCGCGGTATAGATCATCGCGGGCATTTTGCCGCTGTACATGATCTGGCCGTCGCTGAAGAAGTGCGAATTGCCCCAGTAAACAACTGCGGCGTCCGGGTCATAGCTGCCGGAAACGCCGGTCGTGACCGCCCACTTCTGATAGGACTCGACGGAAACGTAGTACAGCTCGTCCATGACGGTAAAGCTCGTCGTACCGGCGGGCGCCTGCGCAAAGGCCCAGTTTCCAGACGGCGTGTAGCTTTGCAGCTTGTCCGTGCTCAGTCCGTCCGTCGCGGGATAGTGATCCCACGGGCTGTCCGGCTTGCTCAGATCCTCCGCCGGGCCGGCTGCCAGCGCGCCTCCCGCGCATGACAGCGCGAGCACCAGCCCAAGCGCAAGCGACAGCAGTCTGGTCAGAGCGGGACGCTTCCGCTTACTGCCGCATCTCTCTCTTCTGATATCTTTTTTCACTCTCTCCTGCCTTTCCGCCGCTTTCACGGCTGTTTTTATTTTCTGACCGGCGTCACTCCTTGATGCCGCCGATCATAACGCCCTTGACAAAGTGCTTCTGCACAAACGGGTATACGCACAGGATTGGAATCGTCGTGACCACGATGGTCGCCATCTGGATCGCCTGTGAGCTGACCTTCTGCGTGTGGTCGCGCATCATCTGCTTGGCGATCGCGGAAAGGTTGTTGCTCATGCTGATAAGAACATTGCGCAGGTAAATCTGAAGCGGCTGAAGCTCGGTCTTGTTGATGTAGAGGAACGATTGATACCACTCGTTCCAGCGCTCCACCGCGTAGAACAGGAAAAACGTCGCCATGAACGGCATGGAGATGGGAACGATGATCCGGATCAGGACCGTCAGCTCATTCGCGCCGTCCAGCTTCGCCGCCTCAAGGAGGCTGCTCGGCAGAGAGGCAAAATAGTTCTTCATGATGATCAGGTAATAGGTGTTGATCGCCGTCGGCAGGACCATGACCCAGATGTTATTGACCAGTCCCAGATCCTTGGTCACCAGATACGACGGGATGACGCCGCCGCTGAACAGCATGGTGAACAGGATCAGCTCGAGAAAGAAATTCCGTCCGATGAGCGTCTTGCGCGAGAGCGCATACGCGCCGGTCACCGACAGGAGCATGTTGAGCGCCGTGCCGATGAACGTCACGAACAGTGTCACGCCAAGAGAACGGTAAAACGCCGGGTCGTTGAAGATCGTCTGATACCCCGTCCAGTCGAACGTATAGGGCAGCAGATACAGCGGATGCGTCGCGTAAGTGACCGTATTGGAAACGGACACGATCAGGACGTAATAAAACGGGTACAGCGTGACGAGCGCCATCAGTCCCAGCACGATCAGCAGCACCACATCAAAGGCGGAGGTGCGGTTATATTGATTCAGCGTGCTTTTTTTCTGTTTTTTCATGGTCAGCTTCTCCATATCCTCTGCGGGCGCTCAGAACAGCCCGCTTTCACCTGCCTTTGTCACAGCCTTGTTGCAGACGGTCAGCATAATGACGCCGATGACCGACTTGAACAGGCCGATCGCCGTCGTATAGCCGTAATCCAGACCGCCGGTAATGAACGATTCGCGGAATGTGTAGGTATCCAGCGTATCCGCCACGTCGTAGACCGGCGCGGAATAGAGATTGAAGATCTGGTCGAAGCCGCCATTCGTCAAAATCGCGCCGACTGCCAGGATCAGCATGATGCAGATGGTGCTGCGGATGCCCGGAAGCGTGACGTGCCAGATGCGCTGCCCACGGCTTGCGCCGTCCACCGCCGCCGCCTCATAAAGGCCGGGATCGATAGAGGTGATCGCCGCCAGATAGATGATCGAATCCCAGCCGACCTCCTTCCAGATGCCGCTGATCCAGATAAAGGCACGGAAGGCCTTGGACGAGGTGATCGGCGCGATGTTGCTGACGCCAAGCGCGGAAAGGATCTGGTTGACCGTTCCGGTCGAGCCGAAAATGTTCATCAGCATACCCGCCAGCACGACCCACGAGATAAAGTGCGGGAAGGTGACGATGGTCTGCACGGTCTTTTTCGCCCACTTGAGCCGAAGCTCATTGAGCGCGATCGCCAGCAGGACCGCGCACGGCATCTGGAACGCAATGCGTCCAAGGCTGAAAATGATGGTGTTCTTGACGGCGCGGAAGAACAGCGGGTCGCTGAACATCTTCGTGAAGTTCGCAAGGCCGACCCATTTGCTTCCCCAGAGTCCGCCCTTGTAGCTGTAATCCCGGAACGCAAGCGTCACACCCGCCATCGGCAGATAGCAGAAAATGATGTACCACGCAAGCACCGGCACCAGCAGCAGATACAGCAGCCAGTCGTTGCGCATCTGCTTCAAAACGCGCGAACGGCGCTCCTTCCAATTGTTTGACATGAATGTGTTTCCTCCTTTGCCGCCGGATCCCTTTGCCCACCGGCGTAATGGCTTCCGGCAGCTCTCCGCAGCATATTTCTTTACGGATTTCATTGTAACAAAAATTTTTTCCGTTGAAAATGTCCGTTTATCTTCATTTTTCGGATAAAATCTCAATATTTCCACCATCCAGCACCGAAAAGCTGAGAAAAATCCATATACCTGAGAAACGGACAGAAATACATGACAGACCGTATGCCGCTCCGTTGTGCCGATTGCACAAAAAAGGCTGAAAGCGTCCGCCTACAGCCCTCCCAAAAAATCTTTTTACCGCGTTGCACACAAAAATCGACTGTGTCCGCGCCCGCTTGACAATGCCGGGAACAAACGATATAGTTACACTAAATTGCGCCCTATCGCAGCCAAAAAGGAGGATTTTCCATGCGAGAAGTATTTCCGCTCAACCGCGACTGGCTCTTTATCCGGGAGGCCGCCGCGCCGTCCGCGCAGCCCGAGACCGTCGAGCTGCCGCACGCAAACACGCTTCTTCCGTACAATTACCTCGATGAAACGGCGTACCAGTTCGTTTCCGTCTATACCCGAACGCTGTACGCGCCGGAGGCATGGCGCGCGCGGCGCGTATTTGTGCGCTTTGAGGGTGTGATGGCGTATGCGGAGGTTTTCTGCAACGACGCGCCGGCTGGCGCGCACAAGGGCGGCTATACGCCGTTTACCGTGGAGCTGACACACCATCTGCGCATCGGCGCGGAGAATACGCTGCGCGTCCGCGTGGACTCGACCGAACGGCCGGACATCCCGCCCTGCGGGAACGTGGTCGATTATCTGACCTACGGCGGCATTTACCGCGAGGCCAGTTTGATCGTAACGGAGCCGTCCTACATCCGCAGCGTTCAGGTCAGCCCCCGCAGGGATGATACCGGCGAAACGGCGCAGGTCGCCGTCCGCCTCGGCGAGACGCTGTGCGCGCCTGCCGAGCTGCGGGTGCAGCTGACGGGAAACGGCGAGGATCGAATTGCAACGCTCCGCCTCCCGGCCGGGGCCGATGCGGCGGAGGCCGAATTTCCGCACGCCGAGGCGCTCCGTCACTGGTCGCCGGAGGATCCGGCGCTCTATACCGTCACGGCGGAGCTGTATCAGGAAAATTTGAAAACTGACGCCGTCAGCACACGCTTCGGGATGCGCTTCTGCCAGTTCCGGCCGGACGGCTTTTATCTGAACGGAAAAAGGCGGAAGCTCCATGGACTGAATCGCCATCAGAGTTTCCCCTACGTTGGCTATGCCATGCCCACGCGGGTGCAGCGCCGCGACGCGGAGCTGCTGAAGGAGCTCGGCGTTAACCTCGTGCGGACGAGCCATTATCCGCAGAGCACACACTTCCTTGACCGCTGTGACGAGCTTGGCCTGCTGGTCTTTGAAGAAATTCCCGGCTGGCAGCACATCGGCGACGAGGCGTGGCAGGATATTTCCGTGCAGAACGTCGAGGAAATGATCCTGCGCGACTACAACCATCCGTCCATCATTCTCTGGGGCGTCCGCATCAACGAATCGCCGGACAGCAGCGCCTTTTACCGCCGCACAAATGAAACGGCGCACCGCCTTGACACGACGCGCCAGACCGGCGGCGTCCGCTGCACCGCACGCGGCGAATTTCAGGAGGATGTGTACACCTTCAACGACTTCACCCACAGCGGCGGCGAGAAGATCCTCCGCACGCGCGAGGAGATCACCGGTCTTGCAGAGCCGGTGCCGCTCCTGATCACCGAGAGCAACGGCCATATGTTCCCGACCAAGCGCTTTGACCCGGAGGACCGGCTTGTGGAGCACGCCATGCGCCATCTGCGGGTGCTGAATGAGGCGCTCAGCCGCAGCGATCTGGTCGGCGAAACGAGCTGGTGCGCGTTTGACTACAATACGCATGCGGAATTTGGCTCCGGCGATAAAATCTGCTATCACGGTGTCTGCGATATGTTCCGCATTCCCAAATACGCAGGCTTCGCGCTCATGTCGCAGCGTCCGCTTGCGGAGGGCGCCGTTCTGGAGCC
>FR887172.1:14214-14795 GCA_000436735.1 Firmicutes bacterium CAG:170 | reverse complement strand
GCGGCCACCCCGGCTTCCGCGTACCGCTGTGCGCGGGGACGGCCTTTGAGGACTACTATCTCCGCTTCTCCGAGCCGTGCGAGCCGGATCGGGTCGGCTTTACGCCGTCCGTATTCCTCAGCGGCCATGACGAGCGCTATCCGCTCGAGAACGCGCAGCTTCTGCGCCTGCGGCATGAGCTTTTTGACGACGACGCCATCATCCTGAAAAATATGGCGCGGAGCGTCACGCTCTGCTCGGACAAGACGCCGCTGGCGATCACCGTGACCTATCCGCAGATGGACTATCTCGGCCTGTGGCATATGCCAAAGACCGACGCGCCGTATCTGTGCATCGAGCCGTGGCGTTCGCTGCCGTCGCGGCAGGATGTGGTCGAGGAATTCGACTGCAAGAGCGACCTTGTCCATCTGGCCCCCGGCGGGGAGTATCAGAATTGCTGGAAAGTCGCGGTCGCCGGGGAGTGACCGGAAGGTTTTTAGCGCCAGGGGCGTAGGGGCCGATGCCGAATCGGTCCGCCTCAGACGACCCGGAAGCATGGCGGAATGAAGCAGACAGCAATACCGGCGGCAGGTGCGGGCGGG
>FR887172.1:5630-14200 GCA_000436735.1 Firmicutes bacterium CAG:170 | reverse complement strand
GCGGCAGCTGCCGCCGGTATTTTTTGCGTAAAGCTTGCCGCTATGGCTGTATCTCCGCGGCAAAGGTCAGCGTGAACACACATTCTCCGGCGGGAGCGTCGTCGTCCGGGAAGCAGATGGTGTCGGTCAGATAATAGTTTTTTGAAAAAACGTCACAGGTGAGCCGGACGCCGCCCTCCGTCACGGTAAAGCTGCCCGGCACGTCGGGAATGGCCTCGGCCAGCCGCGCCGGGGCGCCGGAGAACAGGCCGCCTTCCGGCTGTGCGCCGGCGAGGCTGAGCGCGCTCAGGAGCATCTGCGGATAAAAGCTGTAGAAGTTGGGGTCCGACGCCTCCGGCGAGAAGGAGAAGGAAACGCGCGTGACGGCGCCGTTCTCCGTCTCGATCCGGAGGTCAGGCTCGTGGACGCGGTAGAAGCTGACGGCGCCGTTTTCCGTTGTCGGCTCACGCCATGTGCCGTCGGGCTGAAGGAGCCAGCCGGAGCCGCAGTCGAGATACCATGCGTAATAATTGTAGTTTTCGGCGAACTGCGCGGGCGTCAGCGGGCCGCGGTTCGGCGCGAGCCGCTGCGCGGCCTGCGGCAGAAGTCCGAGGAAAACCGCAAACGCGGCGGCGAGGCACCACGCCGGGATGCGCCAGCGCTTCGCATCGCGCAGCAGCACGACCTTCCCGTCGTCCCACGGCATCGGATGGCCCTCCAGCAGCTCATCCATGCTCTTGTAGAGGCGAAAGAGGTTGAGGATGGGGATGCCCAGTCCTCCGCCCCGCCAGATCACGCCCCACAGACGCCACCGCGCGCCACATCCCACCCCACAGCCGCCACCGCGCCGCGGAGACGCTCAGGCGTTCGCCGTCCTCCGTCTCGATGGACAGGCCGAGCAGAGCCTTGCCGGGCGTCGTCCCGGAATAATGCAGGAAGAGCGGCTCGAACAGGAAATTCAGCGCCAGCGTAAGCAGCGCGATCAGCGACCCGATCGCGCCGGTCTGCATATTGAGCCGGACATGACAGAGCGCCAGAATGGCGCAGGCCAGCGCGGTATAGAGCAGATCGTCGAGCATTCGGGCGAAAAACCGCCGGAACGGGCAGCGCACGACAGGAAAGCGGTCCTCCGCCGGAAAGGCCGGAGGCGCGGGCGGCGCGCCGCGCTCAAGCTGCTCGAGATATTTTGGGGCGTCCAGCTCGGAAAAGCCGACATGCGCGGCTTCGATCTCCCGGCAGACGGCCTCGGCGGCCGCCGCCTGCTGCTGCTCGCGTTCGAGCTGGGCAAGCTGCTCGCGGAGCGTATCGGAGAGCGCCTTTTCGCCGGACTGGAGCGCGCGGATGTCGTCCAGACTGACGTGCAGGCTCCGCAGGAGCCGGATGCGCAGCAGCGTCTGCACGTCCTCCTCGGTATAGTCGCGGTAGCCGTTCGGCAGACGCTGCGCGGTCAAAAGCCCCTCGCGCTCATAAAAGCGGATGTTCGCGCGTTCCATCTGGCAGCGCGCTTCGATCTCCCGGATCGTCATGGCAGAACCTCCTTTGCCGGAATACACCCCAAGCATACAGTATGAAGCAGGTTTACAGTCAAGAGGATCATAGCATATTTTTTCGGAAATGCACAGAGAAAAAGCATTGCGTCCCGGCACGGCTGCAATTATAATATTGTTAGGAGAACAAAACACGGAAGGAGCATGAGATATGAAGAAATTGGGATTCGGCGCGATGCGCCTGCCGCAGATCGAGGCGGACGGACAGAGGGTAATCGATATGGAGACCACTAAAAAGATGTTCGACGCGTATCTGGCCGCCGGGTTTACCTATTTTGACACGGCCTATATGTACCATGGCGGCAAGAGCGAAACGACGCTCCGGGAGCTGGTCGTCAAGCGCTATCCGCGCGATGCGTTCACGATCACAGACAAGCTGCCGCTGAGCGGCAAGCCCGGCGCGGACGAGATGGAGGGTATCTTTAACGAGCAGCTTGCGCGCTGCGGTGTGGACTACTTCGACTATTACTGGCTCCACAGCGTTGACCGCCAGAACTATGAGCACGCAGAAAAGGTCGGTGCCTTCGGCTTTATCCAGCAGAAGAAGGCAGAGGGCAAAACGAAGCACATTGGATTTTCCTACCACGACACGGCGGAGCTGCTCGACGAGATTCTGACGGCGCATCCGGAGGTCGAGTATGTCCAGCTTCAGATCAACTACCTCGACTGGGAGGACGAGAAGATCCAGTCCCGGAAGTGCTATGAGGTCTGCGTGAAGCACCAGAAGCCGGTGATCGTCATGGAGCCGATCAAGGGCGGCCGTCTGGCGGGCCTGCCGGAGGAGGCGGAAAGACTGCTCAAGGCAAAGGAGCGGGAATCGTCCATCGCGTCGTGGGCCGTGCGTTACGCCGCGTCGCTGGAAAACGTCATGGTCGTTCTCAGCGGCATGAGCACGCCAGAGCAGGTCGCAGACAACGTCGCGTACATGCAGGACTTCCAGCCGCTGAACGAGGAAGAGTACGCGCTGGTCGAGCAGGCGGCGGAGATCACGCGCAAATCCATCACCATCGGCTGCACCGACTGCCGCTACTGCACCGACGGCTGCCCGCAGAGCATTCCCATCCCGTCACTGTTTACGGTCTATAACGACTACCGCCGCTTCGCGGCGCTGGGCAAGGCACAGTATGTCACGGAATACAAATGGGCGACCGATAAGGCGGGCAAGGCATCCGACTGCATCGGCTGCCGCCAGTGCGAGGAGCACTGCCCGCAGCATCTGGAGATCACGGAGTGGCTCAAGACCATCGCGGAGACGTTTGAATAAGAAAATATAGCGAAGAAAGCGGGCTTCGGCCCTTGCGGAATTCCAGAAACAGCCCTCCCGGCGGTATCGCCGGGAGGGCTTTCACGCGGAAAGGACAGGGAATGCGCCGAACCCCGGGCTTCCCTTGTGCTGGAAAATATGCTAAGATAAGCACAGAAACAGGCGCGAAGCGCCGGAAACGGAGATGGGCCATGGCGAAGCGGCGGTGGGATCTGAACAGCATCTATATCTCGGAGCGCTTGCAGGAGTGCCTGCGTCCAATTGCGCGCAGTGCGCTGACGACCGTGGTCGCGCCGATGGGCTACGGAAAAACGACCGCCGTGAACTGGTATCTCGGCGAACGGACAAAGCTGGAGCAGGCGCGCGTCCTGCGCATCAGCGTCTATTCCGACAATCTGGCCATCTTCTGGAGAAGCGCGCAGGATGCATTCTCCCGCGCGGGGCTGGATGTGCTCCGGGAGTGCGCGTGTCCGACGGATACCGCCGGGGCGGCGCTTCTCGCGGACGACCTGTGCCACGCGCTCGGGGGCGAAGCGCCCTGCTATCTGTTCCTCGACGACTTCCATCTGCTCACGGATATCCGCGTCCCGCGCTTTTTGTGTATGCTGACGAACCGGCTGCCGGAGAACGTGCATCTGATCGTCGCCAGCCGCGACCGCTTCCTGCCTGCGGACGAGGTGCTCCGGCTGGGCGGGCGGCTCTATCAGATCGGTACGGAGCAGCTCCGGCTGAACCACACGGAGCTTTCCGTCTATGCCCGCCGCTGCGGCACGGAGCTGACGGACGCGCAGATCGAAGAGATGCTGTATTCCAGCGAGGGCTGGTTTTCCGCCGTCTATCTGAATCTGCGCACGCTTTCCGAGCGCGGAACGCTGCCGGACCCCAATTCGGATATCTATACGATGTTTTCCGCCGCCATGATCGACCCGCTGCCGCCGCGGCGGCAGGAATTCCTTGCGGTCATGGGCCTTGCGGATGAATTTACAGTCGAAATGGCGCAGTTTATCAGCGGGAACAAAAACGCCGCCGCGCTGATCGCGGCGATGACGGAGCAGAACGCCTTCGTCACGCGCCTCGCGGACGGTGGGACCTTCCGCTTCCACCATATGATGAAGAGCTGCGCGGAGCGGGCCTTCCGGACGCTGCGGCCGGAGAAGCAGCGCGTCTATGAGGGCCGCTACGGCCAGTGGTACGAGGCGCATGGGCAGTATCTGCACGCGATGGCGTTCTACCGCCGGAGCGGCGACTGCGGCGCCATGCTCCGCGTCGTCCAGAGCGACGCGGGGATCCTGCTGGCATCTTTGAAGCCGTCGGAGGTGCTGGAATGGCTGGCCGAATGCCCGCAGGAGGCGCTCAAAGCGCATCCGTTTGCCGTTCTGGTGCTGATGCGCAGCATGTTCAACTGGCGGCAGATCCCGAAAATGCTGGAGCTGAAGGAGCTGCTGCTGACGGCCATCGCAGAGCGGCCGGAGATGCCCGAGGAGGAGCGCGGCAATCTTCTGGGCGAGTGCGACCTCATCATGAGCTTCCTCTGCTACAACGATATCAGCGCCATGAGCCGCCTGCATCGCAGCGCAAGCAGCCAGATGTCCCGCCCGGCCATCAGCATCCGCAACGAGGGCGGATGGACGTTCGGCTCGCCGTCGGTTTTGATGATGTTCCACCGCGCGCCGGGCCTGCTGCCGCAGGAGCTGCGCGAGATGGAGGAATGTATGCCGCACTACTACCGGATCACGAACGGCCACGGACGCGGCGCGGAGCGGATCATGGACGCGGAGGCGGCGTTTATGCAGGGCCGCTTCTCCGACGCGCAGATCGCGCTCGAGAGCGCCTATGCGCAGATCGAAGGGAACGGACAGGAGAACATGGCGCTCTGCTGCGATTTTCTGGCGTGGCGGATGTCGCTCTGTACGGATGAAAAGCCGCGCTGTACCTTCGCACAGCGCAGGGAGGAGCTGAAACGGCACCACAACGCCGCGTGGATCAAGCTTCTGGACGCCTCCTGCGCCTACTATCAGGCGCTGTGCGGCCGGACGGAGCAGATCCCGGACGTGTTCGCGGAGCACCGGCTCGCGTCGCTCAACTTTCTCGCGCCCGGAAAGCCGATGATGGAGCTGATCGAAAATCAGGTCTATCTGGCGCAGGAGGCGTATGCCCGCGTGATCGCCCGCAGCGCGGGGCTGCTCGGCGCGTGCGCGGGGCTGCACTATGCGCTGGTCGCGCTGCATATCCGCATCCAGACGGCGGCGGCCTACGCGGCGCTGGGGAAGCGCGCGGAGGCGCTGGAGCAGATGAACGCCGCCCTGCGCGAGGCCGCGCCGGACGGGCTGCTGATCCCGTTCGCGGAGAATTTCCGCTGGTTGCGGGAGCTGCTGCCGCAGTGTACGGACGGCGCATCCGCAGAGCTGACCGGGCGTATTCTCGAGCTTGGCGCGCGGTACGAGGCGCGGCTCACACCGCAGCCGGAGGAGCCGGCACAGCCGGAGGCGCTCATGGCGCTGACCGCGCGCGAGCGGGAGATCGCCCAGCTGGCTGCCGCGCGTCTGAGCAACCGCGAGATCGCCGAGAAGCTCTTCCTCTCCGAGGGAAGCGTCAAGCAGTACGTCAACCAGATCTATTCCAAGCTCTTCCTCGACGGCGACACGCGCACCAAGCGCCGCCGCCTCGCGGAGCTTCTGAACGCAGATACACCCTAACCATTGGTTAATATGCATTTCCAAAGATCCACCGTACAATAAAGGTACGGTGGATCTTTCCATGCGGAAGGAGGAGCTTTCTTGTATCGGAAATATATTTCAGCGGTCGCGCCGCTTCCGGACTACATTCTTCAGGTGGATTTCGTCTCCGGCAGCCGTCTGCTTCTGGACATGAAGCCGCATCTGGATAAGCTCCGCTTCCGGCCGCTTTCCGACCTGCATACATGGGGCAGTGCCGTGACGAACGGGATCTTTGTCCGCTTCGGCAATGTGGAGCTGAGCCATGACGAGCTTCTGAGCATGGCGGAGCAGGCGCACTGAGCGGAGCTTCGGAAACGAAAACGGAATTTGAGGAGGAAAATTATGAAACGCACAAGGTGGATTCTGGTGCTGCTGCTGAGCGCCGTTCTTCTGCTGACGCTGACGGCCTGCGGCGAACCGGAGCCGGAGGTGTCGGTGTCGGTCACGCTGGTCAACCGCAGCGGCTGCGATATTTCGTCGATCAGCATCACCCCTTCGACCAGCACCGAATGGGACACGGAATATGTGGACGGCGTCTTTGCCGACGGCGAGAGCATCGAGGCCGGACTTGGCACCTACAAGGAGTCCGAGGTCCCGGATACCTACAACATTCTGGTCTACAACGGCGAGAACTACATCCTGTACGACACCAGCGTGGATGAGCTGGACATCGAGCTGCACGACGGCGACTACATCGTATTCCTGCCGCCCGAGGGCGAGGTGCCCTTCGACGTGGTCAGCGACTACGACCCCTCCGCCTACGATACGGAGGACGAGTGGATCGAGGAGCCGGACTACACGATCGACGAAACGGCCGATATCGCGCCCTATGCGGGTTGCTGGAAATTTGACACGGAGCCGTTCTACATCGTGATTAACGAGGACTATGAATGGATCGCCATCAACCTTTACGGTCAGCAGGTCGGCCCCGGCCATGTGGTCATGGAGGAAGGCGGCGTCTCACTGTATCAGGAGGACGGAAGCTTCCTCGCCACGCTGACGCAGGCGGCGGACGGCAGCCTGAGCGACGAGAACGGGAACGCGCTTTCCCCGTGGGACTATATCATGCTCCTGCCGACACCGGAGGACGAGCTGAACCAGACGGCCAGCTTCCCTGGCGGTTTCACGAACGTCACCATCGACTATCCTATCCAGATGGAGGCGCATGAGCAGTCCTCCGTCTCCAATTCGCTGAGCTTCAACGCGGTCATGGAGGACGGCACCGACGACTATTACTCCAACATCCTGGTCGCCTTCCAGCCAATCTCCGGCTTCGACGACTACATGTCGCAGGGCGCGGCCACGGCGAAGGCGTACATGGTGAAGATGCTCGACGACTTCATGAACAGCATGTACGGAAGCTATCTGCTGAAGTCCTTCGGCTCGAATTTCCAGGACAACGGCGACAACTACAGCCTGACCGGCTATATGTGGCTCGACGGCTCGATCTTTGCCAACGGCCCCGACCATCCCGTGCGCGGCTGCATGGAGGTGCGCTACTACGGCCCGACCGGATATGCGCTGGTCGCGGTCACAATTGCCGAGGAGGCCCGCATCCGCAACTATTTCGACATCTGCAACAACATGCTGACGACCCTTTCCTACACCGCGGGCTGGAGCACCGCGCCGAAGAGCCGTCCCGCGCAGCCCGCCTCCGACCCCGGCGACTACGGCACGGCGTACTACTGGTATGACGAGGACGGCGATATCTGGTACTGGAACGGCTATGAGAACGAGTTCATCGGCTTCGGTTCCGACGGCTATATCGACGAGGACACCGGCGAGTACATGGAGGCCAACGACGCGGGCTGGGACTACAGCGACGGATACTACGACGACTATGACCCATGGTCCGATCCCGGCGACGGCTGGAGCGACCCCGGCGACGGCTATGACGACGGCTGGGGCGATTACTTCGACTGAGAATGCGGAGGAAAGCGATGAAGAAGAAAATTCTGGCGCTCCTGCTGGCGCTGGCCTGCGGCCTGCTCGCGGGCTGCGCACCGGCGGCGGAGCCGGACGCAGAGCCGGACGGCAGCGATATCGCGGGCGCGGACTGGCGCACCTGGGGCATCATCAACGACATGGGAACGCTCGTCCGGGACGCAGAGCACATCGATGTCTGCGTCTGCGTCCATACGGAGGACGCCGCGATCTACTATGACACGGCGGAACAGGTGCTGCTGGACGAGGCCGTCTATCCGGAGACCATTCCGGACGCGCAGAGCGCCTACAGCGGGATCTCCTTCGACGATCTGAATGCAGACGCGCAGGGCGACATTCGAATGACCTTCCTGCATGAGGACGGCACGCAGACGGTGCTGGTCTGGTATTGGGATGCCGCAGACGGCTATGTCTATCAGCCGGACTGCTCCGCGCTCCATGCACCGGGAGAGAAGACGTGAGCCTATGGCAAAGAACAGAGAAAGTACCGCCGCTGCGGAAAAGCTGAGCGACGAGGCGCTGTCGCGGCAGCTGGGCCGCTGTCAGCGGGTGGAAGCAATTTTTATGCTGCTGTGCATCGTGAGCGTCATCGCCTGCGTGCTGGTGCTGTGGGTGTGGCAGAAAAAGCTGCTGGCCTGCGCACTGCTGGCCGTCGGCGCGGCGGGCGGCCTGATCGCAGGCGCCGCGCAGCGGCAGAGAAGAGCGCTGCTGGACGCGCAGCTCGGCGATTTCTACCGGGCAGAGCTGGACCGCGCCTTCGGTCCGGAGGGCCGTTCGCCGGAGCTTCGGATCGACGAAGCATGGCTGCGCGAGTCGCGGCTGGTAGACCGGCTCTGGGAAAAGTGCGAGCTTCGGTGCTTCCGCGAGGGCGTGTATCGCGGCATGCGCTTTTCGGCGGCCAATGTGATCCTGCGCCACAGCTATGAGCATAGAAGCGGGCAGGACATGGTGACTGAGATCACGGAGATGCTGGACGGCATCGTCATCCGCTGCAAGGCGGCGGACGGCGCGCTTGCGATCCGCGAGCGCGTGGAGGAGCATCCCTGCGGCGACCTTTCCGACCCGGCGGCGTTTGCCGCGCGCTATACGGTCTGCGGCCGAGACGGCGGGGCTGGGGGG
>FR887172.1:4875-5608 GCA_000436735.1 Firmicutes bacterium CAG:170 | reverse complement strand
GAGGCCGCGCCGCAGCTCCGCGAGATGTTCAAGGAGCTGGAGCGGGTGACCGCCGGAGAGATGGAGAGCGCCGTCCTGCGTGACGGCACGCTGTCGATTGCGCTGAACACGAAGTATGCCTTCGCCGAGGTTCCGGCGCAGATGGATATGCGCGATCTCGGCGCGGTGCGCAAGTGGTATACGGCAACGCTTCAGGGTATGTGCCGGATCCTGGACGTGCTTTTGAAGAGCGGCCTTCCGGCCGCGGAATAAGCGCCGCCCCCGCGGAGCGGGCCGCTGCGCGGAAAATTTCCGCTGCGGACGCGCGGAGATAAGGAGAAAGCTATGGAATTCTGGGTCGCAGTTTTACTGTTCCTTCTGGCGGTCGCCGGGATCGTCCTGTCCGCCGTGTGTCTCCGGCGGAAAAAAGTGCTGCGCGTGGTCTGCATCGTCATTTGTTCGCTGCTGGCGGCCGCGCTGGCCGCATATATCGGCCTGACGCTGGTGCTCGTGGACGCAGTACAGAATCAGCCCCCCGCAGACCTGCTCCCTTAGGGGGAATCTGAAAACGGGCGATGCGGCCGGCAGCAAGGAATTTTCGCGCTGAGCAAGACATTTTTTCGCAGGAATACTGACGTGTTTCAAGGGAAAATGGCGCGGCGCAGCACGAAAAGGCCAGCTGTCCGGGTGCGTTGGCAGTTTTCGGATACACCCAAAAGAAACGGGTCTGTTTAACAGCCCCTCCCCCGGAAAA
>FR887172.1:0-4836 GCA_000436735.1 Firmicutes bacterium CAG:170 | reverse complement strand
CGGGGGCTGCTTTTGTCCGCGGCGCATTAAAAAAGTCGAAATTTGTGCAATGTTATTTTCCAAACGGGCCGATATAATGAACGCAGGACGGGTGCGAAGCCGCGTCCGCAGATTTCCCCGAACCATGGGGAGACGACAAGGAGAGAGAAAAATGATTTTTCAGGATATGGATCGAATCGTCTTTGCGGGCGATTCCGTCACCGATATGGGCAGCCAGAATCCCGTCGGCGAGGGCCTGTTTGACAGCATCGGCCACAGCTATGTGCGTGTGATCGAGAATCTGTTGGCCGCGCTCTACCCGGAGGTGCATTTGCGCGTGACCAACTCCGGCATTTCCGGCGACAACAGCCAGATGCTGCTGGCGCGCTGGGAACGCGACGTGCGCGCGCTGGACCCGCAGTGGGTCAGCATCTGCATCGGCATCAACGACGTCTGGCGTCAGTTCGACAGCCCGGCCATCAAGGAGCAGACCATTTCTCCGGAGGAGTACCGCGAGAACGTCCGCAAAATGATCCTCACGGAAAAGCCCCATGTCAAGGGCATTTTCCTCATGACGCCCTACTATATGGAGCCGAACGCGAGCGACTTCATGCGCGCGAGAATGGACGAGTACGGCGCGATCTGCAAGGAGCTGGCTGAGGAATACGGCTGCATTTTCATCGATCTGCAGGCAATGTTCAGCAAATACTGCTCCGTCCGGCATTCCTCCTATCTGGCGTGGGATCGGGTGCATCCGAACCAGATCGGCGCAACGCTGATCGCACTGGAATGGCTGAAGCACTGTGAGCTGGAGCGGCTGCATACGGAGGATTACAAATGAGATATGAAATTCTGCATTTGAAGGACTTTTTTCCGGCACTTGGCGAGAATGGCCGCGACGCGACGCTGGCAGCCTATCTGCCGGACAACCTGACCGAGATGGGCCGGGACAACGAAGCGCACCCGAGCCTGCTGATCTGCCCCGGCGGCGCTTATTGCTTTTGCAGCCAGCGGGAGGCGGAGCCGATCGCGCTGCACTTCCTGCCGGAGGGCTTCAACGTTTTTATCCTGTACTATTCCGTCCATCCATACCGCTTCCCGGCGCAGCTGTGCGAGGTCGCGGCGGCCATGGAGCTGATTCATAAAAATGCGGCCGCGTGGCACTGCGACACGGCCCGCACGGCCATCATGGGCTTCTCGGCGGGCGGCCATCTGGCGGCGCACTATTCCACGGCGTATGACTGCCCGGAGGTGCGGGCGCTGTTCCCCGACAGCAAGCCGGTGCAGGCGTCCATCCTCTGCTACCCGGTCATTACCGCCGATCCCGCGTGGGCGCATCTCGGCAGCTTCGACGCGCTGACCGGCAAAACGGAGCGCACGCCGGAGGAAATTCAGAAGTTCTCCTGTGAAAAGCTTGTGACGGATCATACGCCGTCCGCGTTCCTCTGGCACACGGCCGCCGACGGCGGCGTGCCGGTCATGAACAGCCTGCTGTACGCGCAGGCACTGGCCGCGCACAGGATCCCGTTCGAGCTGCACGTCTATCCGGAGGGCGAGCACGGTCTTGCGACCAGCGATGCGAGAACGCTGGACAAGGTGCTCCCGGAGCACGAATACGTCCATGCGTGGCTGGACTGCGCGAAGAAGTGGCTGCATATCACGCTGAAGCAGGCGTGATCGCTTCCTTGACGGAACAAAATTCCCGCCGGACCTGTGTCCGGCGGGAATTTTCATCCTGTGCGGAAGGCGCTGGCCTTATTTGCGGCTGTGCTCAGCCCTCGAGCTTTCTGCGGCGGTATTCCGTTGGCAGCTCGCCGTAGGTCTCCTTAAAAACGGAGGTGAAGCGGCTCTGGCTCTCATAGCCGACCGCCTGCGCGATGGCGGAAATATCATCCTGCGTCTGGACGAGCAGGGCGGCGGCGGCCTCCATGCGGTGCTTTTTCATGTGCGCGGCAATGGTTTCGCCGTAGACCTCCTTGAATACGCGCTTGAGCGTGGTCGTGTTCATCAGATATTTCCGGGAAAGCGCCTCGATGGTCACGCGCTCGGAAAGGTTTTCCGTCAGATCGTCGTGGACGCGGCGGATGATCTCCGTCTGCGCAGCCTGAAGATCCACCGCCTTTTCCGGGCAGGCGATCTCCATCACCTGCTCGACGATCTCGTGCAGGAGGCGAATCTGCGCTGTGTCGGCAGCCTTGTAATAGACCTCCTTGCCGCAGCGGCGGCTGGTCAGAAGGCCGCTCTGCGTGAGGCAGCGCAGATGGTGCGAGACCGCCGGGCTGGACATCTCCAGCATCGCGGCGATGTTGATGACGCATTCCTCGTGGTGGCTGAGCAGCCAGAAGATGCGGACCCGGGTCGGGTCGCTCAGCTGCTTGAAGATCTCGCAGACGGCGCCGAAATGCTCGACATTCATCAGCTCCCGGTGCAGATTTTCCGCGTGCTTCTGTTCGCCGTGATCGTGCGGCAGCGTAAAACCGGCCATGGCATTTTCTCCTTTTATCCGTTTTGGAAATTCCCTTCGCCTTTTCGGAAGCATCCCTCCGGAAGGGCTTGATTTTTCGGGCTGAGACCAGTATACTGCGGATGTAATGATTAAGCAAGCGTTTAATTCAAACGCAGATTCAAAAACGGAGGTCAATTTTATGAAAAAGACTTATGCGATCGAAGTGGACTGCGCGAACTGCGCGAACCTGATGGAAGAAGCCGCGAAAAAGACCGAAGGCGTCGCGGATGCGACCGTGAATTTCATGACGCAGAAGATGATCGTTGAATTTGCCGAGGGCGCGGACGAGAAAAAGACGATGAAGGCCGTCCTCAAGGCCTGCAAGAAGATCGAGCCGGACTGCGAGATCGAATTATAAGATAGAAGCGGCTGCTCGGGCCATCCTGCACACGCAGCGGCCCGCCCGGTGCTGTCTTATTGGAACAGGAGGTCATAACGATCATGACAAAGAAACAGAAAAAGATGCTTGTGCGCATCCTGATCACGGCGGTCATGCTGATCGCGCTGAAATTCATCCCGATCACCGGCGTGCCGCAGCTGATCGCATACCTTGCCGCGTATCTGGTCATTGGCTATGATATTCTGAGAAAGGCGGGCAAGGGCATTCTCAACGGACGGGCGTTTGACGAGAACTTCCTGATGGCACTGGCGACGCTCGGCGCGTTCTTCCTTGCCATCTGGACGAAGAGCGGCGACTATGTCGAGGGCATCGCCGTCATGCTGTTCTATCAGATCGGCGAGCTGTTCCAGAGCTACGCCGTCGGCAAGAGCCGCAGAAATATCACGGCGCTCATGGACATCCGCCCGGACTACGCGAACATCGAGGCGGACGGCCAGCTGAAGCAGGTCGATCCGGACGAGGTCACGGTCGGCAGCATCATTGTGGTGCAGCCAGGCGAAAAGGTGCCGCTGGACGGCGTGGTCGTCGAGGGCAGCGCCAGCCTCAACACCAGCGCGCTGACCGGCGAGAGTCTGCCGCGCGACGTGAAGGCGGGCGACGAGATCATCAGCGGCTGCATCGACATGTCCGGCGTGCTCAAGATCCGCACGACGAAGGCCTTCGGCGAATCCACGGTGTCGAAGATCCTCGACCTCGTGGAGAACGCAAGCTCCCGCAAATCGAGATCCGAGGCGTTCATCTCCCGCTTTGCGAAGATCTATACGCCCGCCGTCTGCGCTGCCGCGCTGGCGCTGGCCGTGCTCATGCCGCTTGGCCGCATGATCGCAGGCGTGGACGCCAATTGGACAGACTGGATCTACCGTGCGCTGACGTTCCTGGTCGTCAGCTGCCCGTGCGCGCTGGTCATCAGCATCCCGCTGAGCTTCTTCGCCGGGATCGGCGGCGCCAGCAAGGAGGGCATTCTGATCAAAGGCTCCAACTATCTCGAAGCGCTGTCCGAGTCGAGGGTCGTCGTTTTCGACAAGACCGGTACGCTGACGCAGGGCGTCTTTGAGGTCACCGCCGTTCACCACTGCCCGTTCGACGAGCAGCAGCTTCTGGAATACGCCGCGCTGGCGGAGTGCGCCTCCTCGCATCCCATCAGCAAGAGCCTCCAGAAGGCCTACGGCAAGGAGATCGACCGCAGCCGCGTGACGGATATTGAAGAGATCAGCGGCCACGGCATCGAAGCAAAGGTCGATGGACACACCGTCGCCGCCGGCAACGGCAAGCTGATGGAGCAGCTCGGCATTGCATACCACGACTGCCACTGTGTCGGCACCATCATCCATATGGCCATCGACGGCCAGTACGCGGGCCACATCGTCATTTCCGACGTGGTCAAGCCGCATTCGAAGGAGGCCATCGCACAGCTGAAAAAGGCGGGCGTCCAAAAGACGGTCATGCTGACGGGCGACGCGAAGCGCGTGGCTGAACAGGTGGCGTCGGAGCTTGGCGTGGACGAGGTCCACAGCGAGCTTCTGCCGGGCGACAAGGTCGAGCAGGTAGAAAAGCTTCTGGCTGCGAAGGCTAAGAACGACAAGCTTGCCTTCGTCGGCGACGGCATCAACGACGCACCGGTTCTGACCAGAGCCGATATCGGCATTGCCATGGGCGCGATGGGCTCGGACGCTGCGATCGAAGCCGCCGATGTCGTTCTCATGGACGACGATCCGCTCCAGATCGCAAAGGCCATCAAGATCTCCCGCAAGTGCATCGGCATCGTCAAGCAGAACATCGTGTTCTCGCTGGTCGTCAAGTTCGGCTGCCTCGCGCTGGTCGCAGTTGGCGTTGCGAACATGTGGGCCGCGATCTTCGCCGATGTGGGCGTTATGATCCTTGCGGTGCTGAACGCCATCCGGGCGCTTCGGTGCAGAGACTGATAACAGATAAATATGGGGCCGCCGGCAAG
>FR887171.1:22735-25811 GCA_000436735.1 Firmicutes bacterium CAG:170 | reverse complement strand
CCGCGACGCGCCGCCTTCATAGAGCAGGAAGCGATCCGGGAATGGGAGCTCCACGCGCTCATAAACCGGCGCGATCACCTCTGCTCCGTCTGCGGTCACAATGCCATAGCATGGCTCGCGGCTGTCCCAGCGGGCAACGCACAGGCGATAACCAAAATGGTCTTCTTCTAAAATCTCCGGCTCGTCTACCTCGCTCAGCCGGAAGCTTCCGTCTCCGGCGCTGACGGTATAGCGATAGCCGGTGCCGTTTCGGATGCAGTAGACCTCGCCCTCCGGCTCGCCCATATAGTCGATGCAGGCATCAAACGGCTCGTCGGAAAGAAGCGTGCCGTCCTTCAGCCGGATCCAGACCTTTGTGTCGGGGACTTCCCCGATGTGCCGCGTACCATCGGCCTCCCGCACCAGCCCCATGCGGACGTCATCCGTCCGATAGAGCGTTTCATACGGCGCCCAGCTCCAGGTCTTTACATCGTCATATTCTGCATCGCCCTGCTCAAAGCCCGGCGCTTGCTCTGTTTGTTCCTGCGCAGCGGGCTGCACCAGAGATTCGGAGGCCGCGACAGCTTCCGTGTCTTCCGGCGGCGTGACCTCGTCCGATTTCTGCTGCGTCAGCTCCACAGACGCGCACCCGGCCGCAGACACGACCAGCAGCACAGCCAGAATCAGCGCCAAAATCGTCAATGCTTTTCGTATCATGGCAGCTCCTTTCCATCAGTTTCCCGGCTGATAATCCGCCGGGCGTATCGTAAACGCTTCGCCTGGGCCTCCCTCGTCGTAATAGGAGAAGAACCCCATACGGGAGATTACGCCGTCCTGCAGCTCATATTCAAAGCTGCCCCAGAGCGCTCCAATCGTTTCTGCCGCGCTGGCTTCCGGGTCGCCGACGCGCAGACCGCGCGGCGTCGGATAGTCCGGACTTGTCGTATAAACACAGCTGACGCTGCCGTCCAGCCCCTGCCATGTGTCTTTCTTGCCCTCCTGCAGACGCAGCACATGGACATACAGCCCGTCGCGGCCGTATTTGACTACGTTATAGTCTTCCCGCGAAACGCCGACGATGCCAAGCTCCACGAAGCCCTCCGTCACCGACTGCGGCAGCAAATCCCATGCGTCCCACGGATGAATACCGCCGATTTCCTCCTCTGGGTTGGGTATGCTCCTGCCCTCCGCACGCAGGATATAAAACCCGCCGTCATAGCATTGCAGCATATATTCCGTCCGGTCGTAAGGCCGTGCAGCCGGTGTGCCGTCGCGCTCATCAGAATAAAAATCCACGCCGCAGGTCATGATGCCGCCATCCAGCCTTTTCCCGTACATCTGCATATCCAGCTCGCCTCCAAGATTCGGAAGCACTGGAAGCACGACCATACCGCTTCGCTCGTCATATCCATCACATTGCGCGATATGAAAGACATATTCCTTGAGATAGCAGTCAAGCGTTCGGCAAATGACAGAGCGCGGAAAGTAGTACAGCCTATCCTCCGGATTTTTGCAGCTTTCCAGCGCAGCATCGCTCGTCCAAGTCAGGAACAGCATAAAAAGCTGCTGCGCGGATGGCAGGCTTTCCGGGGCCCGGAACTCGAGACCTGATTGATATGTCCCCGCCGTCCTCGCTGCAAGCTCGGTGCTGCGCAGAAAGCCCAGAAGCTCACTGTCCGCCACCCGCGATGCATCTGCTGTAAATTTCGCACGCAATGCCGCATCCCGAAGGAAGCTCCCCTCCTGAACAACCTCCGTGTGGCTCAGAAAGACCGGCTCTCCGTTTTCATAGGTAAAGCAAAGCGTATAGGAACCGAGCTCCTGAAAATCCGCTGTGTCGCCGTGTGCAATCTGTTCTGCCAGTGCCTTCCACTTCTGATCGCTGAGCACCAGATAATCCGGCTGTACCAGAGTGTATTGCACATAGTAAACAAGCTGCCCATTTTCCTCCGCCGTCGTGACACTGTCAAGCCGCGCCAGAGGTCGGTCCTTTACGCCGCCCGGAATAGCCGTGTACGCTTCGCCGTCAAAGTTCCACGTCCTTGTAAGTCCCTCGTGCGTCAGGTCTTCAACTTCAAAGTGCGCTCGGATCTCCGTTTCCACATACGATTTTGTCATATAGCCCTGTTCCTTCAGCGCGTCCATATTCCGAGTGAAAACCCACATCAGATATTCCGAGGTCGATGCAGGTGCTGTCCCGCGCGAAAAGTCCGGCAGATAGTCCAACCGCCATGTGTCTGCAAAGTCCGACCATGCCGCCCGCGCTGCTTCGTCAATCGGAAGACGCTCCTCCAGCGACGTGCTTTCAGGCTCCGACTCGGGCTGCACTGTATTCTGTTCGATGGAAGCATTTGCGGCTTCTGCTGCTTCTTCCGGCCTTGTGATTTCTTCTGATTTTTTCCGTGTCAGCTCGGCAAACGAGCAGCCGGTCGCAGACGCGACGAGCAGCAGCGCCAGAATGATGCAAAGGACGCTGGTGCGCTGTTTTTTCGTGAGGAACAAAATCCGTTCTTTGACCGGAGGCCCGGCAAGACTCAGGGCTGACGCCTTGCGCGGCGCTTGTGCCAGAATCGCGCGGGCGTAGGCAAGCCGTTCCTTTTCCGGCAGTTTGGCAGCGACTGCCTCATCACATGCCAGCTCCGCGTCGCGCTTAGAGCAAATCGCGGCCAGCCAGATAAAAGGGTTCCACCAGTAAGCAATTACCGCCGCCGTCCGGCAGAACGACCAGAGAAAATCCAGATGCCGCAAATGCGTGAGTTCGTGGTGCAAAATCAATTCCGCCTCGTCCGCTTGCAGCACGTCCTCCGTCAGATATACCGCCGGAATCAGGCCGGCAAGGCACGGCGATTTGACCGCACCAGAAGCATAGATGCGCGTTCCTCCGCGCTTGCCGAGAAAACGCCGGTCGCGGTGCAGCCGAATCGTGAACACCATCCACGCACCGAACAGCCAAAGCCCAAGCAGCGCACTGCCGCCCGCCCAGACAATTTGAAGGCTCTGCGTTGTCGTCAGCGGCTTTGCCACTGGCTTTACGGCTTCCTGTGCCGGGGAAACCGGCTGCTGCGCGGGTGCTTGCGGCTGTGTCGTAGACTGCACA
>FR887171.1:17925-22720 GCA_000436735.1 Firmicutes bacterium CAG:170 | reverse complement strand
GTAGACTGCACAGGCTGCTGGATAACCGGCACGGTCTGTGCGGGCAGCGCTGCGTCCTGTGTTGGGGCAGCCGCGTCCTCCGCTGGAAGAAGCGGCAGTGAGAACAGCGTTCCCGGCAGGCAGAGCTTCAAAAGCACAGCCAGCCAAAGCGCATAGAGCATCCGCTTCGGCACGCGGTTTTTGAATATCGCCCGCACCAACAGCACGACCAGAATCAGCGCCGAGAGTGTCAGAATGTCTCGCAGCATATCAGTCCTCCCGTGTTTCCGCCGCGTCCAGAATGGCTTTCAGCTCCTGGATCTCCTGCTCGGACAGCGCACCGCGTCCGACAAGATTCGATACCATCATTCCCACACTGCCGCCGTAGACCTTGGACAGAAACGATTCCGTTTCCTCCGGCTCGACATCCGAATACGTGATCGCCGCGCTGTATTTCTGAAATTTTCCGCTGTCGTCCATCGTGACCGCACCCTTGGCGATCAGCCGCTTGAGCATCATAAAAATCGTCGCCCGGCTCCAGCCGGTGTCCGCATCCAAAGCGGCTACCAGCTCCGCAAGTGTACACGGCTGCTCCGCCCAGAGCGTTTTCATCAGCTTCCACTCGCCGTCAGACAGCTTGAGATGTTCCATTGCATACCGCCCCTTTCATAAATGCTAACGCATGTTATATTCCGAGAATATCACAGAAGCTAACGCTTGTCAACAGCGAGCTTCAACGTCAAAAGCGCTGTGAGCAGCTTTGGTCGGTTGTGTAAAAAGCAGGATTTTCCTACTGTATCGGCATCACCCCTTTGTCGCAGATACGGCGGCGCAGAGCGCGGTGTCGGACACAAAACTCCGTGTGCCGTCATCACCGAGCCGGGGCGCTTGCTCATTCAGAAAAAATCAGCTCTCCGAAGTACTCCGGAAGATGGAAATTGGGCCGTTCTGCGTCTACGCGGTTCCACGCAAGATAATGCTCCTGCGCGGTCAGATCGCCGCATTTGTAGAAATTGCCCCGGATTTTTCCGTGCGGAGCGAAATCCGGGAAGAACAGGCGCAGCAGCTTGAATGGGAGTTCATATGTCACATCCCAGCCGTTGGCCGTTCTTTCGCTGCCTGCATGCAAGGTCTTTGCGCCGTCCGGAAGCAGGATCCGCATCAAATCGCCATTTCCGGTTCCAAAGCCAAAATAGAGGCAGAGCTTGGGGTTCAGCTCAATATTGATGTACCGCGCATCCTGCTCTGCGGCGCTGAGAAAGAATTCCAGGCAGCTGTCCTGACACGGCTGGTCAAGGACGTCGGTATTTTCGGCGCGGATCTGCGGCTCCTCCGCATGAAGATGCACATACAGCCTGCTGTCATCATACGCAAGCTGCGCATAGGCGCTGATCTGCTCGCAGGGCAGCCATAGCCGCTGGTCGATCGGCGCTTTTTTGATCTCCTTCCAGTCCGGTTTCCCGGTGATCTTTTGAATCTGATATTGTCTGGTCATCGTTTTCACCTTTCTTCGCTTTCCGCGTCAATGCTTCGAGAAAATTGCCTCAAGCGTCTGCAAAACAGCTGCCTTTCGGACATCCTCGTATTTGCAGTCAAATAATTGAAGCTCCAGTTCTCCTGTGCTTGTCAGGATATGAAAGTCTTCCGCGAGTATGCTGCGCAGCAACTCCGCGAACGGCTCACCCAGAAGATACGGGAAGCCGCCCGGCCGGACTGCGCGCACGTCCAGCAGGTTGACCAGCGACACGATTACGCAGCATAGATCCATGCCATAGCTTTGCAGGCAGGCTGTGACTGCTTCGTCGCCGGATGCAAAGGCCGCCGCCGACAGTCCGGAGGTCTTCGTCAATTCCGCACGCGAAATGGGTACACGGCGGCGCACAGGATCAAACAGCAGCGTCACGTTCTGGTCCTTCAAATGCTGTTGATACGAAGTCGGCATGCCCGCCTGAATCTGAATCATGGTGTGCCCTCCTTCAGCCTGATATGGATTTAATCTAGGGTGTATTCTTCCAACTCCCAATGTGACCGGCAGCGAGGAATTTTTGCGTTGAGCAAGACATTTTTTCGCAGGAATACTGACGTATTCCAAGGAAAAATGGCGCAGCGCAGCGTGAAAAGACCCGCTGTCCGGGTGCGCTGGGAATTTTCAGATACACCCTAGCATATCAAAACGTAAAAAACAAGCATACGCCGCGCTCGGCTTCCCGATGCGGCCGCATGATCCTGCTGCGCATCATAGCCGGCCTGCGTCTTTTTCTGCCGCCACGCGCCGGAAATATCCGGATACCAGCAGGTAAACTGTGCGTAAGCGGAAACCATCTTGCCGATTTTCCCTTCGGCGATGGCCTTCTTCATCGCCTGAATGCAGGCGCCGAAGCGCATCATAAAGCCCGCCGCAATCAGAACGCCTTTCTCCTTGCAGTGCTCGACGACCTTCTGGCCCTACGCCGCCGTCATTGCCAGCGGCTTTTCAATCAGGATGTGCTTGCCCGCGTCTGCCGCGGCCATTGCCTGCTGTGCGTACAGGAAAACCGGGGACGCGATATAGACCGCGTCAATCTCCGGGTCGTTCAGAAGGTCTTCCGCAGACGTATAGGCCTTTTTGCAGTTCCATTTCGCGCGGCAGCTTTCCGCCAGCTCCGGTGTGATCTCCATGACGGCGATCAGCTCCGCGTTTTCGCACTGCGTCATAGTGCGTGATGATGGCATCTGGCCGCGTGCAGCGGACAACGTCCGCCATCGCGTCCATGACAGCCAGGTCATGGCTGTTGATCGGCATATCCCCGACATTCAGGTTGAACGTCTGCTTTGCGCCGATAATCCTCGACGCTTCTTCAAATTCCTCCGCGCGCATCGCCGTCAGAGGCTCCGGCTCAATGACCACATGGCCCTGATTGCCGTTCGCCACATGGCAGGTGTAGACCTCCGCGCCCTGCTCGACATATTTCCGAAGCGTACCCCCGCAGGCGATCTCCAGATCGTCCGGGTGGCAGCCAACTGCCAATACGCTCATGGTTGTTCCTTCCTTTTTAAGCGCGCACGCCGCGAGATCCGGCGGCGTGCGGTTGTTTTGTCAGATTCCCTGCTTCATTTCTTCGACAGACTGCAAGATGGCATCTGCCGTGTAATCAAACTGCTCTTTGCTCAGACCGTAGATTGGGAAATGCGTGTAACGGTGGTAGAATACCTCCTCGCAGTTCGGGCAGGAGGCAGCGATTTCATGCTCATCATATCATGGAAACAAGAAAAGGCGTAGCACTCAGCTACGCCCCGGAACAGGCTGCGGTATGAACTTTGTGGAAAATAAAAAAGCAGAGTGTCCATTACAGGATACTCAGATCCTATAAGGACACTCTGCATGGTCCGAGTGACTAGATTCGAACTAGCGGCCTCTTGAACCCCATTCAAGCGCGATACCAAACTTCGCCACACCCGGATATGAAATTACACTGCTCTTGTCAGCTCAACTATAATAGCATACACCTTTCCTTTTTGCAAGTCCTTTTTTCATAAAAAGCCGATTTTCACTTCTGTTTTTCCTCCGGATGCAGCCGAAGGATGGTTTTCCGCTCCGGGTGATAGCTCTTCGCGGTCAGGTGCAGCGCCCATTCCTCCGCTGTCGCGACCGTTGCAATCGTACAGGCCGCGAAGCAGACCGGCCGGAGCGCCGCTGCGTTCAGAAAATACGGAATCAGGAACACCGAGGCGCCCGTGAGCTTATTCAGATAGGTATGTACGGCGGAGAAGCGGTGAAATCGCAGTGCGACCGTCAGGTACAGTCCCGCGCGCAGCAGCAATATCCCGCCGACCCAATACCAGATGCCCTGCGGGAGCCGCTTGACCAGCTCCGGCAGAATCCGCAGCATCATTACGACGTAGAACATCAGATCCGCCGCGCTGTCCAGCCGGGAGCCAAGCTCGCTGGTCGAGTCGGTCGCACGCGCGATCCAGCCGTCGAGCACGTCGCTGACGCCGCAGAGCGTGTAGATCACAAAAAACGGGAGCGTTACCGGCTGCACAAACACCAGCGCCAGCGTACCGAGCATCCGCAGGATGCTGAGCATATTCGGGATGATCGATTTCTTTTTCATGTCCGCCTACCGCCGCATTCGTTTGTTTTTGCCTTGATTATACCGTTTTTCTTCGCTTTCGTCAATCGGGAATGCTTGTTCCGAAAGCCGGATGCGGCGCGCATCTCCCCTGCCCTTTTCCGAAAAATCACCGGCGCGGCAGAAAAGCTCTGCCGCGCCGGTCGTTTCAGTTTTCAAATGTAAAGCGGAGAATGGGATTTCTGGCAGCGCGCACCTCATCCAGACGCCGCACCGGCGTCTTATGCGGCGCAGAGTGCAGCTCGTCCGGGTTCTCGTGCGCCAGCGCACAGAGCTTCTTGAACACGGCGATCGCCTCGTCCATCGTCTGCTTCGGCTCCGTCTCGGTCGGCTCAATCATGAGCGCCTCATGGACGATCAGCGGGAAATACATTGTGGGCGGGTGGATGCCGTTGTCGAGCAGTCCCTTGGCGATGTCCAGCGCGGAAACGCCGGTCTGCTTGTGCAGGCGGTCGAGCGTCATGACGAACTCATGCATGCACGGGCCGGGATACGCCATGTCGTAGGTATCCTGAAGCGAGGCCATCATATAGTTGGCATTCAGGACGGCGTTGCGTCCCACGTCGTGTACGCCTTCCCTTCCGAGCATGGTCAGATAGGCGAACGCCTTGACCACGACGAGGAAATTGCCGTAGAAATCGCGCACGCGGCCGATGGAATGCTCCGGCTGCGCGAACGCATAGCCGTTCTCCGTCTCCACCGCG
>FR887171.1:13154-17880 GCA_000436735.1 Firmicutes bacterium CAG:170 | reverse complement strand
GGCGTCAGGAATTCCTTGCAGCCGACTGGGCCGGAGCCGGGGCCGCCGCCGCCATGCGGCGTGGCAAAGGACTTATGCAGATTCAGGTGGATGCAGTCAAAGCCCATGTCGCCCGGACGGACGACGCCCATGACCGCGTTGAGATTCGCGCCGTCATAGTAGCACAGGCCGCCCGCGTCGTGGACGATCTTCGTGATCTCCAGAATGTTTTTATCAAAAATACCAACGGTGTTCGGGTTCGTGAGCATCAGACCGGCGGTCTGCGGGCCGACGGCCTTGCGCAGCGCGTCCAGATCCACGCACCCATCCGGGCCGGAGGGAATGTTGACCACGCGGAAGTCCGCCATGACCGAGGAGGCCGGATTCGTTCCGTGCGCGGAGTCCGGCACGATGATCTCCCGACGCACCGTATCGCCGCGGGAAACGTGGTATGCCTTAATGAGCAGCAGGCCGGTGAACTCGCCGTGCGCACCGGCGGCGGGCTGGAGCGTAAAGCCGTCCATGCCTGTGATCTCGCCGAGCAGCTTCCCGGTGCGGTACATCAGCTCCAGTGCCCCCTGCGCCGTATCCTCCGGCTGGAGCGGATGCAGCCGCGCAAAGCCCGGCAGCGCCGCCAGTGTTTCGTTGACCTTCGGATTATACTTCATGGTACACGAGCCGAGCGGATAGAAGCCGTCGTTCATGCCGTGAACGCGGTGCGACAGCGCCGTATAATGCCGGATCAGCTCGTTTTCGCTCACATGCGGCAGGTGCAGCGGCTTCTCGCGCGCAGCGCCGGGCATGACCTCCGGCACGTCGCACTCCGGAAGGAGCGTCAGCGCATGATCCTTTTCTCCAAGCTCAAAGATCGTTTTCATCCGCAGCTCACCTCCTGAAGAATGGCGACGGCCTCGTCCAGCCGTTCCTTCGTCACGACCTCCGTGACACACCACAAAATGCCGCCCTCGACCGGCAGGCCGCCCAGAATGTCGCGCTTTGCCAGCGCGGCCAGCGCCTTTTCCGTGTCCGGACATTCCGTCACGAATTCATGGAAGAATTCACCCGGATGCACGCGCTTCCAGCCGAGCTTTTCCTCAAGCTGCTGCGCGAAATAGTGCGCCTTGGAGGTGCAGAGCGTCGCCGCCTGCCGCAGGCCCTTTTCGCCCATGGCGGAAAGATAGACCGCCGCGGTGAAGGCGCACAGCTGTTCGTTCGAGCAAATATTGCTCGACGCTTTTTCGCGGCGGATGTGCTGCTCGCGCGCGGAGAGCGTCAGAACGTAGCCGATCTCCCCCTCCGTATCCACCGTCTGGCCGACGATGCGGCCGGGGAGCTTGCGCATCATGGCGCTGCTCGCGGTCATAAAGCCCAGATACGGGCCGCCGAAGGCCGTGTCCAGTCCGAGCGGCTGGCCCTCGCCGACGGCCACGTCCGCGCCGCATTCTGCGGGCGTTTTGAGGATCGCCAGAGAGATGGGATTGACGCCCATCACATATTTGGCGCCGGCGGCGTGCGTGATCTCACCGAGCAGCTCCGCTTCCTCCAGCAGGCCGTAGAAGTTCGGCTGCTGAACGTAGAAGCAGGCAGCGTCCTGTCCCAGCAGGCTCCGAAGCGCCTCCGGGTCGGTCCGTCCGTCCTTCTGCGGAACAACGGTCAGCTCCACGTCGGAGCCGAAGCAGTAGGTTTTCATGACCTCGATCACCTGCGGATCGGTCGTCGCGGAGACGTAGGCCTTCGTGCGCTTACGGTCGCGGCACATGGTGATCGACTCTGCGGCGGCGGTGCCTCCGTCGTAGACGCAGGCATTGGAAACGTCCATGCCGGTCAACTCGCAAAGCATGGTCTGGTATTCAAAGATCGCCTGCAAAATGCCCTGGCTGATCTCCGCCTGATAGGGCGTGTAGGCGGTGACGAATTCCTCGCGGTTCACGATGGCCTTGACCGCCGCGGGGATATAGTGCCGGTAGCTTCCGGCGCCGCGCAGACAGGTACGGAACACATGGTTCTTTTCCGCCAGCGCGGAGACGGATTCCAGCGTCTCCATCTCGCTTTTGCCGGAGGGCAGGTCGAGATATCCGTCGATCCGCATTTCCTGCGGCACATCCCGGAACAGCTCCTCAACCGAGCCGACGCCGATGGTTTTCAGCATCTGCTGCCGTTCCGAGGGCGTTGTCGGAACAAATGAGCCCATCAGTGCTCCTCCTTCGTAAAGGCCTCATACTCCTCCGCGCTCAGCAGCTCGGAGAAATCGGTGACGTTTTCGATCTTCATGATCCATGCGCCGTAGGGATCGGAGTTGAGAAGCTCCGGAGAATCGTCCAGCTCCTCGTTGACCTCCGCAACCGAGCCGGTCACGGGACTCATGACGTCGGAGACGGCCTTGACGGATTCTACGTCGCACGCAGCCTCACCGGCGACCACATCGTCGCCCACGGCGGGCAGATTGACAAACACAAGGTCGCCCAGCTCGCTCTGTGCGAAGTCGGAAATGCCGACCAGCGCGGTGGTGTCGTCCAGCATCTTGACCCATTCATGGTCCTTCGTATACTTCAATTCAGCGGGAAAATTCATCTTGGTTCCTCCATTTCATTTTTTCAGCGGCAAATTTGTTTTCCGCAGGCGGCCGTCGGGCCGCCTGCTTTTGGTTTTCTCGGTTCGATCAGATGCCGGTCGCGGCTGCAAACGTGTTAAGCATCGCGTCGGTCTCGGCATCGGAGAAGCAGTAGTGCATCTCGGTATAGCCCTCGCGGAGCCTGGCAGCCTCCTCCTTCACGTCGGCATTGCGCAGGACGCAGTCGGCGATCAGATGCGCCAGCTTTGCAAATTCCTCCTTGCCGAAGCCGAAGCGCGTCATTTCGTTGACGCCCATGCGCAGTGCGCCCGAGGCCGTGAAGCCCTCTTCCTCCGGCGTCGCCTGATAATTGCAGACGATGTTGTTTTCCTCGAGCCGCTTGGCGACCTCCGGGCCGTGGCTGTAGCCCACGCGCACGATGACCTGATGCGTCTCGGTATAGCCGGCTGCCGGGTCGCCCGCAACATCAAGACCCTCCGCCTTCAGGCTGGCGGCAAAGCTCTTCGCGTTCTCCACAACGGCCTTCTGGTACTCGTCCTTGAAGGCGTTCATCTCATACGCCGCCATCAGCTGGCCGAGAAGCGTGCCAAGGTGGTGGTTCGAGACGCTGCCCGGGAAGGCGCGGGTCTCGATGGTCTCCCACAGGCCCCATTTCAGATCCTCCTGCTTCCAGTTGACGCCGATCACGCCGCGCTGCGGCCCGAAGAAGGTCTTGTGCGTCGAGCCGGTGACGATCTCCGCGCCCTCTTCAAACGGCTTCTGGAAATGGTCGCCGACAAGGCCCAGCACATGCGCCATATCGTACATGACGGTCGTCCGGATGCCCTGCTCGCGGATGAATTTCACCAGCTCCGCCACAGGCTCCTTGTAGAGCACCATCGACTTGCCGAAGATCACGAATTCCGGTCTGTATTTTGCCAGCAGCACCTTGGCCGCCTCGGTATCGATGCGGTACGGGTCGTCCGCGCAGACCGGGAAATTCACGACCATCTGCTTTTCGGTGACGGGATCGGTCGCAATGTAATCGTGGAGCGCGCCCATGGGCTGCGCCGACAGGTGTCCGCCGCGCACGATGTGGTTGTTCATGACCCAGCCCAGCCGCTGCGGCGTGCGCTTGCGATCCACACGGTTCTTGAAGTCCATGAGCGCCGAGAATACGGCGGTGTTGGACATCTGGCCGGAGGTCACGCGGGTCTCGACCTGCGTGCAGCCGAGGTATTTCTTCATCTCCTCGACAAGCATCGCCTCGACCTCCGCGATGAAATTCGTGCCCTGATAATAGAAGATCTCCGCATCATAGAACGCCTTCTGCTTCTTATGCTCGGCGTAGCGGTTGGAGGGGTCGGATGCGCACAGCAGGCGCACCGCGCGCGACTGCGTGTTTTCCGACGGGATCAGGTTGATGCAGCGCTGCTGCCGCCACAGGTGGTTTTCCTGCGCCTTTTTCAGAAGCTCCGCCGCCTTCTGCGGATACGGCTCCGCCGAGGGCTTGAACGTCTCCGGCACAACGCCGGGCAGGATGGGACGGGCGTAGGGAGCCGCGTCCTGACGGATGTGGTAGCCGACGACGAGCGCGGGCTGGCGCTTGCCGCGGATATCCACCTCAATGTTGAAATTCTGGCAGACGCGGGAATCCATATACGCAAGGCCGATGGAGCGCTTGCCGGTCTCCTCGGTGATGACGGTATCCAGTCCCTCGCCCTTCGTCTTGAAATACGGGATCATGGTGCCGGAGGTCACATAGCCGATGAGCTTTCCCTCCGACCATGCGTCCTTGCTGTAGACCGGGAAGCCCTTTCTCAGGACGCCCTTCCCCTCCAGATAGATCGGCTGGATGCGGTAAGGCAGATCGGCCAGCGCGGAGTAATCACGGTCCATGATCTTCTTGAAGGCCTCAAACTGCTTTTTGAGCGCGGCCTTTCCGATGAACTCGCCCTTTTCCGGCGCGAAGGAGACTGCAAATTTTGCCAGCGGAACGGCATAGATGGGAATTTCGCCGCCAAGCTCGCACTCGCCCATTTCGTGGCCGTAGAGCGGAAGTGCCGCCTCCATGCGGAGCGTGTCGCGCGCGCCCAGCGCCGTGGGCTTTGCGCCCAGCTCGATCAGCCGGTCCCAGAAATAGCGCGCATCCTCGGAATTGCAGTACAGCTCGTAGCCGATCGGCTCGCCGGTGTA
>FR887171.1:3346-13139 GCA_000436735.1 Firmicutes bacterium CAG:170 | reverse complement strand
CGACCCGCTCGCCGGTATAGCCGGTCTTGGCCAGACGCACCGGACGACCCTCCATTTCGAGTGTATTGAGCGCGTTTTTCACATTCTCCACCGTCAGCGTTCTGCCGCCGGAGAGCGTCATGAGGATCTTCTTGGCCTCCGGACCCTGTACGGCGATGGCCGCATAGCGGTCGGAGACGTTCGTCAGCTTCACGTCGAAGGCCTCCGCCTGCCTGTACAGGTGCGCAAGATCCTTGTCGATGTTGCCGGCATTGATGACGAGGAAATATTTTCCCTCTTCAAAGCGGTAGAGATAGGCGTCGTCGATGGCATAGCCGTTTTCATCCGGGATGATGCAGTACTGCGCCTGATTCACGTCGAGCGCAAGCACGTTGCTCGAAAGAACATGCTGCAAAAAGGCGACCTGCTCCGGGCCCTCCACGTCGATACGGCCCATGTGGGAAACGTCGAAGATACCGCAGTGGCTGCGGCAGTAGAGATGCTCGGCCACGATGCCGTCCGGGTACTGAATGGGCATATCCCAGCCGCCGAAATCGACCATCGTCGCTCCGGCGTCCAGATGGGCCTGATACAATACCGTTCTCTTGAGTTCGCTCATACTTTTCCTCCTTTTTTCATTCCGTCGCGCAGACTGTGCGCCTGCGGCCAAGCTGTGCTTCGATAATTCTTATCCGCCCGGTCTGCGTCCAGCAGGTCGAGGCGGTCAATGTCCTTCAGCCGCTCATAAATGCGGATCCACGCGCAGCGGTTCTCCGGGTTGACCTCGCAGCGCCCGTTTCTCTGTCCGCCGCACGGCCCGTGTACCAGCGACTTGGCGCACTGCGTGATGGGGCAGATGCCGCCGGTCTGGCCGAGCATACAGTCGCCGCACATCCGGCACGCCTCGCGGAAAACGCCCGCCCGCTCGATCTGGCCGAGGAAGAGGGTGTCATTGGCCGGGAAAACCGGGATATGGACGTGCTCCGCGACGGTCTGGACGCCGTCGCCGCAGGCCATGCCGACGATTGCCTCCGCGCCGCTGTCGCGCAGGGCCTTGATGTCGCGCTTGACGAGCAGCATGTGGCAGCACTCGTCCGGCAGGATTGTCCCCACGACCTCAAAGCCGTGCTCCTGCAAAAAGGCGGTCATTTCCGCCAGCTCCTTTTCGCCGCCGGTCTGGCAGGCCGTCGCACAGCTCTTACATCCTGCAAGCGCCACGCGATGGACGCCCGCAAGCATGGCCAGCAGCTGTTCGGGCGGTTTTTTTCTGGTGATAATCATAGTGAACTCCCTTGTCTGACCGTTCCTTCGGAACGGAAATGCGGCGCGGGCTGCCGGATAAAAAGACAGAGCGCGCCTGATACAGGCGCGCTCTGTTGATGAACCTGAAAGATTCTCCCCTTGGGGATTGCTTCTTCGGTGCTGCGCAGCAGCTTTCCAGAGTTCCGTCCGGGATCAGTTCCTTTACCTGAGAGTTCCTTGCGCGAGCCCCTTCGGTGGCATAGTCCTATGCACTCTCCTGATCCTTTCATCCGGCCATATGCAGTTGTAGATCGTGCCCAAAAAATTGCAGCGCGAATGCCGAAACTTATCTACTTTGTTAGCTTACCGCGTGCGGAGGAAAAAAGCAAGCAGAATTTTCCCCTGTCCGGAAATTTTTCCGCCCGCGCCCAGGGCATCCGTCGGAATATGAAAAAGCGGAGCGCCGTGCATCGTGCGCGGCACTCCGTTTATGTTCACGCCGCTGCGCGGCGCTGTTTCTGGTCTGCCTCTTCGGATCGCTCCGGGGTGGGGCAGCTACCCCCTGTAAATTTTCGTTTTCATTATGGACGGCTCAATATCCGAAGCCGAAGCCCCACGGGAACAACTGTGCGCCCTGCTGGCTCTGGCCCTGCGACTGCTGGGACTGCTGGGCGTCGTCTGTTGTCGTGGTGGGCATTGCCGACTGCGTCTTTTCACCGATGGTCACGGTGAGCTCCAGCTCTTCGCCCTGACGATAGACCTTGAAGGTCAGCTCGTCGCCGGGCGTCTTTTCGCCGACGTAGTTGACAAGCTCTGTGCTGGAGTTGATGGCAGTGCCGTCAACCTCTGTGATGATATCATTTTCTTCCAGTCCCGCCTTGGCTGCCGGAGAATCCGCCTCGACCGAACGGACGGCTGCGCCGGTGGGCAGGCCGTAGCCCTGAGCCTCCGAGCTGACGCTGCTGACTGTCACGCCGATGTAGGGCTTGGTGATGCTGCCGGTCTCGATGATACTCTTGACGATGTTCTTGACATGGTTCAGCGGGATGGCAAAGCCGATGTTATCGATGGAAGCCTCGCTGCTCGAGGAGGAGCTGGAATACTTGGCGTTCGTAATACCGATGACCTCGCCGTAGAGGTTGAAGAGCGCACCGCCGGAGTTGCCGGAGTTGATGGCACAGTCCGTCTGGATGAGGTTCATCGTGACATTGCTGGAAAGCGTGACCTCACGGTTCAGGGCGCTGACAACGCCGGTCGTGAGCGAGAAGGTCAGCTCACCGAGCGGATTGCCGATGGCGACGACCTGATCGCCGACGTTCAGATTGTCGGAGTCGCCGAGCACGACGGGCGTCAGGCCCTCCGCGTCGATCTTCAAAACGGCGATGTCGTTCGACTCGTCGCAGCCGACGAGCGTGGCGTCATATTCCGTGCCGTCGTAAAGCGAAACGGTGATGGAGTTGGAATCCTCCACAACGTGGTAGTTCGTCAGGATGTAACCGTCGGCGCTCAGGATGAAGCCGGAGCCTGCCGCAGCGGCCTGGGTCTGATAGCCCCAGTAGTTCGTGGTGATCGAGGTGCGGATGCCGACGGTCGAATTCACGTTCTGTGCGTAAACCTCGGCGGGCGTCATTTCCTTGCTGGTGTCGATCTGCGCGATGTTGATGACGCTGGTTTCGCGGCTTCCCTCATAGACGACGGAGGCCTGCTGCGCTTCCTCGGTGTCTGCGTTCTTCGCGGCCAGATGATTCTGGAGCGCGCTTCCGCCGAAGCCCATCGCGCCGCCGACCAGTGCGCAGCTCAGAACAAGTGCCGTGACCTTTGCGCCGGTGCGGTTCTTCTTCGGCTTCTGCGGTGCTTCCGGAGCGGTGTCCGGCTGCGGCTGATAGCTATACTGCGGCTGATAGCCCTGGTTTTCATTTTCACTTTCATTTACATTTTCAAAACGATAGTCCATAATGAATGCCTCCGTTCAATTTGTTATCTTTTATGTTCCCGATTATAAAGGCGAATTCTGAACAAAAACCGAAACCGGGCTGAACAAATTGTGAACTTTGGCGGGATTTTATGAACGTTCTGAAAAGGCATGATATGGAAATCCCTCAGACAGCGTCTGAGGGATGTTCTCTTATTATAGAACGCCGAAATGCTCGAGCAGGATCTTGACGCCGATCAAAATCAGGATCACGCCGCCCGCGATCTCCGCCTTGGACTTCCACCGCGTGCCGAACACATTGCCGATCTTCACACCGGTGCAGGAGATGGCGAAGGTCGTCAGGCCGATGATGCAGACGCCAAGGAGCGTATTGAGAAGCTCGCTGGCCGCAATGAGCTGAAGCGGCACACAGGCGAAGGTGATTCCGACGGCCAGCGCGTCGATGCTGGTGGCGATGGCCATGACGAGCATGGTCTTGAAGTCGAGGCCCGCCGAGGCATGCTCCTCTTCCTCCTTGGAAAGCGCCTCGCGCAGCATGTTCGCGCCGATCAGCGCCAGAAGGATGAACGCGATCCACGACGAAACCGCCCGGATGTACTGCTCGAAGCGGCTGCCCAGCAGATAGCCCACAAACGGCATCAGCGCCTGAAAGCTGCCGAACCATACGCCGCAGATCGCGGCGTCGCGGAAGCGGAGGCGCTTCATGGCAAGGCCCTTGCAGACCGAAACGGCAAACGCATCCATCGAAAGCCCGATGGCCAGAAGAAGCAATTCGACAAAACCCATAATATCTCTCCCAAAATAAAAATAAGGAGCCGACGCCGCGCGCCGCTCCGAAGCAAACCAGACGCACACACGGCAGACCGCCATCTGTGAGTCTCATCAATTAAGACGCGCCAGACCGAAAGCCGGTCAGTATGTTGACGCGCCGCACCGTCGTGCCGATTACTCCCTCAACGAAGAAAAAGGTAGCATATTTCCAGCGGAAAGTCAAGGGCAACACCGCACAACTCGGCGAGAGATTTTTCGTCAAGTCAAGGTTTGAAAAGTGACGGAATACTGTATGTATTTCAAACTTTTCAAACCGCGGAATCGGCGAAAAAAATCCACCGAAGCGCGAAGATGCAATTGTGCAGTGTTGCCCAAGAGTTTGTCCCGGCTAATCGAAATAGGTTTTTGTGAAGATATACCTTGACAGGCGAGGTATTTCGTTGTATTATGTGGTCACAGCAAGGGAGGCGATGCCATGTCGATCGGTGCAGACCTGATCCGGGGTCATACCGACGCCATCATTCTGGCGCAGCTGCTAAAAAAGGACAGCTACGGATATGAGATCAACAAGACCATTTCCCGATCCTCCGAGGGGGAATACGAGCTTAAGGAGGCAACGCTCTATACCGCCTTCAAGCGCTTGGAGGACAGCGGACAGATCACGTCCTACTGGGGAAGCGAGCCTGTGGGCGCACGGCGGAAATACTACTGCATCACGCCCATCGGGCGGCAGAGCTACGGGCGAATGCTTGCCGAGTGGCGGCAGGCGAAAAAAATCATCGACACACTGATGGAAACGGAGGAAACGATATGCGGGAACGGCTGATCGAATATATTGACGGGCTGTTTTCCGGCGCTGCGCTGAACATGCGCAACGCGGAAATCAAGGAGGAGATCCTGCAAAACACATTGGAGCATTATGACGACCTTCTGAGCGAGGGAAAATCGGAGCAGGAGGCCTATGATACGGTCATTCAGGGCATCGGCGACGTGCGTCCGCTGGTCGAGCCGGAGGGCTCCGCCGTTTCTGCAGAGGCAGCGCCGGAGTCGCAGCCATCCGTGCCGGAGACCGCCGCAGACGAGACGCATCCGGGCCTGCGCGGAGCCGTCGGCGGCATCTGGATGCTGTTCACGGCGCTCTACCTTTTGATCAGCTTCACGACCCACGCATGGCATATCACATGGATCCTGTTTCTGATTGCTCCGGCGGTCATCAACATTCTGAACGCCGTTCTCGACGCGAAGAGCCGTCCCGGCTCCGGACGCAGCGCAGCCATCGCGGCGCTCTGGCTTCTGACCACAGCGCTGTACTTCGTGCTCAGCTTCGCCACCGGCGCGTGGCACCTGACGTGGATCCTGTTCCTGATCGCCGGAGCGGCGACGGGGCTGGTCTCCGCGATCTATGATTGGAAAAAATAAAGGAGATTTTTATGAAAGACAAAAATACGCTGGCCCGCGTGATCCTATGGGCCGTAATCGTTGTGATCCTGTGCGGCGCGTTTGTGGGCGTTCTGCTGCGTTACCGCTTTGAGCAGGCAAATACGGAGCCTGCCGCACCGCTCGCAGCCGCCGATCCTACATTGGAAAACGGCAGCACAGGCAAGGTGTCTGCGCAGGAAGGCGTCAACAATGTTGCAGATAACGAGTCCGCCGCGCCGGACACCTCTCTCGGCGCCGTGGATGCGCAGCTTCCCGCTGCTTCCGCGGCCGCTCAGATCGCCGTATCGGATATCCGCAAGATCGAGGTAGACTGGATCTCCGGCAGCGTGACCGTCCGGCGCGCAGAAGGCGACAGCATTGAATTTTCCGAGGATTATCAGGGCGAGGAGAAATACCGCCTGCGCTACAGCGTGGAAAACGGCACGCTGTACATTCAGGTCTGCCAGAGCGGCACCGTTCTGAACATCCCGAAGAAGGCCCTGACGCTCTCCCTGCCTGATGCGCTCTATCAGGAACTGAAGCTCAGCGTCGGGTCCGCGAAGCTGACGCTCTCGGATGTACGCGCAGACGATCTGGAGCTGGACAGCATCTCCGGCGATATCGAGCTTGCCCGCGTGGAGGCATCCGAGCTCAAGATCGATACGACCAGCGGCAGCATCCGCGGTCAGAGTCTGACTGTCTCCGAGCTGGAGCTGGACAGCGTCAGCGGCAACGCAGAGCTGGAAGGTGCCTTCGATTCCGTAGACGCCAACACGACCTCCGGCTCGGTGACGCTTACGTCCTCTTCCCTGCCGCGTGAGATCGACGCGGACACTGTCAGCGGCGATGTCACGCTCACGCTCCCGAAGGACAGCGCGTTCCGCTATGAATTCGACACCATCAGCGGAAGGCTGAAAAGCTCCCTGCCCGACGCCGTTTCCGGCAGCGATGCGACCGTGGAGATCGACACGACCTCCGGCGGCCTGACCCTCCAGCCGCTGGACTGAGCCGCCGCGCTCCAATATATACAATACCCCCTCTGCGACGGGAAAGCTGTCGCAGAGGGGGTCCTCTTTATGCCTTTTATGCCTTTTCGATCAGCGTCGCGGCCGGAAGCAGCTTTTCGACATCCGCCTGCTCCATCTGTCCCGCGTCGCACAGCTCCGCGATCTTCGGATCGATCGGGAGCCGCGCCAGCACCGGCAGAGAATAGCTGAGCGCGATCTCGTCGAGCTTGCTCTTGCCGAACACCTCGATGCGCTTACCGCAGTCGGGACACTCCAGATAGCTGTAGTTCTCGACGAAGCCGTAGACCGGCACGTTCATCATCCGCGCCATGTTGACTGCCTTTGAAACGATCATCGCCACCAGATCCTGTGGAGAGGTCACAATAATCAGTCCGTCCACCGGCAGCGACTGGAACACCGTCAGCGGCACGTCGCCGGTTCCGGGCGGCAGATCGACAAACAGATAGTCCACATCGCCCCAGCACACGTCCGACCAGAACTGCTTGACTGCTCCGGCGACGACCGGGCCGCGCCATACGACGGGGTCTGTCTCGTTCGGAAGCAGAAGGTTGATGGACATGACCTTGACGCCCTCCTTAGTCACGGCGGGCAGAATGCCGTCGTCGCTCCCAAGCGCAGGCTCATGCAGGCCGAACGCCTGCGGGATGGACGGGCCGGTGATGTCGGCGTCGAGAATGCCGACCGTGTGGCCAAGCCTCCGCATGGCCATCGCCATCATGGACGTGACCGTGGATTTTCCGACGCCGCCCTTACCGGAGACGACGGCAATGACCTTTTTGACATGGGAATTCTTATTTGGCTCTGCCAGCAGGCTCTCGGGCTTACGATCCGCGCAGCTCTCGCCGCAGCTGGAGCAGTTGCCGCTGCATTCACTCATGGAAAAGCACTCCTTTTCATGTTTCTATCCTGATTGTAGCGCCGCAGCGCGGGAATGTCAACTCAGCGCGCCTTCCACCACGCCTTGACGAAGGCAAAGACCTCGCGCAGCTGATAATTGACCTTCAAGATCCACGGCCATGTGTCGCTCGTCAGCCCATAGGGCGTCATGCCGAGCTTCCCCGCGATATATTTTGCCCGGGGCATGTGGAAATCACTCGTGATAATGAGGACGCTTCCGGTGTCAATGCCGCGTTCCTTTGCAAGCTCTGCCGAAAACAGCAGATTTTCCCGCGTATCCGAGGCCTCCGTCTCCTCCACGATGCGGGACGGGTCAATGCCCCGCGCCGTCAGATAGGCGGACATGACCGAAGCCTCCGTCTGCTGCTCGTCCGGCCCCTGTCCGCCGGAGACGAAAGCGGACGCCTCCGGATGCTCCGTCAGATATTCATACGCCCGGTCGAGCCGCTTTTTGAGCGTCAGCGAAGGCTGATCGCCATGGATCTGCGCCCCAAGCACGACCACGAACTGCGGAGCCTTCTCCGGCATGACGTCATCCCTTCCCTGCACAATGATCGCGGCCATCGCGCCGAAAATGACCGTCATGGAAAGCGCGGTCAGGGCAATGAGGATGCGGCCCCAGACCTTCGGCGCGTTCTTCCTTTTCAGCAGCCAGAGCGCCGCCAGCACAGCCGCCAGCAACAGCAGGCATATGCCCGTCATGCCGATATGGAACGGGATCAGGATGCACACGATGCCCAGCACGGCGAAAAAAGCCGCAAAAATCAAAAGCATCATTCCGCGCCCTCCAGCCGCAGGGAGAGAGCCTCCCAGCGCTCCATCATTTCCGCATAGGCGTTCTCCGCCGTCTCCCGCTCTGCCATCAGCCGTGAAAGCTCCTGATAGTCGGACGCCGCCGCGTCGATCTTGCCATCGTATTCATGCAGAAGCGCTTCCTGCTTCTCGATTTCCCGCTCGATGGCGCGGAGCTGCTTTTCCAGACTCTTGTCCGGAGCGGCCGGCTTCACCTTCTTTTCACGCTTTTCCTTCGCGGCCGGAGCCGCCGCCTGAATGCGCTCGAACGAGCGGATGGAGCGGTATTTTTCATAGCCGCAGAGATAGTCGCGGATGTGTCCGTCCTCCAGCTCCCAGATACGCGTGGCAAACTTGTTGACGAAATAGCGGTCGTGCGAGACGAAGATCAGCGCGCCCTCGTACTCTTCAAGCGCATCCTCGACCCATTCGCGCGAGGCGATATCGAGATGGTTCGTCGGCTCGTCGAGGATCAGGAGGTTGATGCTCTCGTCCATCAGCATACACAGCCGCAGGCGGCTCTGTTCGCCGCCGGAGAGCTTGCCGACCGTCTTGTAAACGTCGTCGCCCTCAAACAGGAACGCGCCCAGCCGGTCACGCGCCGTCTGCACCGTGCAGTTCTTCTCGTAAAGCATCGTGTCGAGCAGCGTCCGTTCCGGGTGGTCGAAATGAATGACCTGCGGCAGATACGCCCATTTCACCGACGGGCCGAATTTGATCTTCCCCTCACCCGTCTCCTCGCCCAGCAGGATCTTCAGGAACGTTGTCTTTCCGGTGCCGTTGTCGCCCAGCAGCGCAACGCGCTCACCGCCGCCCATCTCCAGATCGACGCCGGAAAACAGCGTTCTGCCGTCGAACTGCTTGGAGAGGTTTTTGATGGACAGAACCTCGTCGCCGAAGAAATCGCGCTGGTTGAAGCGCGCGCGCATGGTCTTGTCCCTGGTGGGCTTGTCCGTTTTTTCGATGCGCTCCATGCGGTGCTGGATGGACATGGCGCGGCGGTAGAGTGTGCGGTTGTTGATACCCCAACCCTTCATGCGCTCGAGCGTAAAGCCGAGCTGGCCAAGCTTGGCCTGCTCCTTCTCGTATTGCTTGAGCTGAAGCTCGAAGCGCGCCTGCTTTTCCTGCACATAGAACGAATAATTGCCGCTATAGAACTCCGCCTTGCCGTCGTGGATCTCCACGATGCGGCTGACGACGCGGTCGAGAAAATACCGGTCGTGCGAGATGGTCAGGACGGTGCCCTTGAACTTCTCGATGTAGTCCTCGAGCCACTCCACGCTGTTCATATCGAGGTGGTTCGTCGGCTCGTCGAGCAGCAGGATGTCCGTCCTTTCCAGCAGCAGCCGCGCCAGATTGACGCGCGTCTTTTCTCCGCCGGAGAGGCTTGCAAACTCCTGCCCGCGCTGCGCGGCGGAGATGGCAAGGCCGTTGCAGATCTTGTCCGTCTCCGTGTCGGCCTCGTAGCCGCCGCCCGCCGTGAAGCGGTTCATCAGCTCGTCGTAGCGGCTCAGCAGCTCCTGCGGGGTGTGGTCGGACATCTGCGCCTCGATGGCCTGCATCTGCACCCGGATGCGGTCGAGCTGCGCGAATGCCGTGCGCAGCACGTCGTCCACCGTATAGCCCGCCGGATAGACCGGGATCTGTGAGATCAGCCCGACCTTCTTCCCGGACGCAAACGCGATCTCGCCGGAATTGTAGTCCAGCTCACCGGTCAGGATCTTGAAGAGCG
>FR887171.1:0-3274 GCA_000436735.1 Firmicutes bacterium CAG:170 | reverse complement strand
CTCCCCCTCCTGAACGTCGAAGGAAATGCCGTCGAGTACGTTGCGCTCCGAATCGAAGCTTTTTACCAAATCCTTGACAGAAATGTCTATCATAAGTTCAATCCTCTGTGTAAACTGTCATTCTGCCTGACAGTCATGGTCTATTTTATACTGTGCCAGAAATTCGCTCCGGGTAAATAACAGATTAATCGCTTGCAGCAGAGCATTTGCGCTCAAATGCTCCGGCAGGCCCAGCTCCTTTTGCAAGGTCTTGCGGCGCGAGGCGCTGTCCGCGTGTCCGCTGAGCCGAAGGGTATAAAGGTCGGCCTTCGTGACCGGCTCGGAGGATGCGGAGATGTTTTCGCCGTCCAGCTCCGCGCCTGCATTCCGAAGGGCCTGCAATAAAACCTCCGGCGTCATGCCCTCGACGCCGAGCTTGCCCTCTTTTCCGGGCGCGGACTTGCGCTTTTCCTTGCCGTAGATATCCGGGATATACGCCTGTAGGATATTTTCGCCGTGCAGCGCGTTTTTCAGAAAATTCCGAATGACGAAGCCCGCGCCGTCGGAGTCCGTCAGGATGATGAGGCCGCGCCTGCGGGCGGCGGCGCGCAGAAGCGCCAGCCGCTCACGGTCGTTCATGATGCCGAAGCCGCGCGTCTCAAAAACAGGCGCGTCCACAAGCTGACGGAGCGTGTTGACGTCGTAGCGCCCCTCGACGACGATGGCCTGCTTGAGCTTAACCACGGCGCGCCTCCTGTGCCAGCTCCACGACCAGCAGCTCCAGAAGCCGTTCGGGATCGTCGTAGCTCGTTTTCATGCGCACGTCCGTTTGGAGGCACAGCTCCACCGAGCGGCGGCAGAAGCCCTCCGAGGCCCGCCGGGCCGCCGTCATGGTCAGGCCCGCCGGATAGCTCTTGAGGCCGGTCAGCTCCATAAGGACGTCCTGCCCCTTTCCGCAGGCCATGATGGTCTTGGCATAATGCAGTCTGCGCATCTGCGAGCCGATCGCGCCCAAAATCAGATTGCAGTCCTCCTGCATGGCGAACAGCTCCCGCAGTCCGGTCAGCGCCCGTTCATATTCGCCTCCCGCGATGGCGTTCGAGATATCGAAGGTGCGCGCCTTGAGCGCAGGCGTCACCATCGCGTCAATGTCGCTTCGGGCAACGGCGGGCGTGGTGCAGTAATTGGCGACCTTCTGAATTTCCGGCCCGAGCGTCGTCATCATGCCGTCGGTGATGAAGATGAGATAGCGGCACAGCTCGTCGGAAATATCCTTGCCTGCGGCGCGGAAATGCCGCGCGATCCACGCGGCAAGCTCACGCTCGCTCTGGCGCTTGAACTCGACGACGCAGGCGTTCTTCCGGACGGCCTCGGCCAGCTTTTTCATAGTGCCGTTGATCTTGAACTCCACAGTGTCGTAGCTGAACACCACGCAGCAGTAGTCCGGGATATCGCTGAGCAGCTGCGCATACTGCGTCCGCTGCGCCTCCGGAAGCTTGAACAGATCCACGTCGTCCACGCGGATGAAGGTGCGCTCGGCCATCATCGGCATGGCCTCGAGCGCCTCGGAGAACGCCTCCGGCGTCAGCTGTTCGGCGCTGAAGCGGTGCTCGTTGAAGGCCCCGGCGGGGCCGCCTGTGAGTTTCCCCGTCAGCATCCGCAGATAGTGTTCGCGCAGATAGGCTTCTTCACCGCAAAAAATATAAAAATTCTGAAATTCCCCGTTTTTGAGATCGGCCTTGAGCCTTTGCAGGCCGTCATCCGGGGTCTGTGCCGTTTGTCTTGCCATATATCGGCCCTCTGATCGTAATGGTCCCGCATTGATCGGTGCGATAGACCGCAGCGCCCGCCGCCTCGATGCGCGCCAGCGTCTGCGGCGACGGATGTCCGTAGAAATTGTCCTCGCCCACGGAGATCAGTACGGTCTGCGGGCGGAGCCTGCTCAGGAGCGCGTAGCCCGTCGAGCCTGCCGCGCCGTGATGGCCCGCCACCAGCAGCTCCGTCTGCGGGATATCCTCCCGTTCCAGAAGAAGCTGCTCCGTCTTTTCCGTCATATCGCCAGTTATCAGCATATCATATTCTCCGGCCGATGCCAAGACGGAGATTCCGGAATCGTTGCTGCTTTTGTCCGAAAGCGGCGCAAAGATCTGCAATTCTCCGCCCGGAAAGCGCACGGAAAGATCCTCCCGCACCAGATAGACCGCACAGCCGCGCTCCTTCGCCTTGGAAAGGATCTCGTTTTTCAGTCCCGTTTCGTCGCCGCTATCCGGCAGAAACAGGCTTTCCACCCGCTGCCGCTCCAGAAGCTGCGCCACGCCGCCCGCATGGTCGGCGTCATAGTGTGTCACGACCAGCGCCTCGATGCGGTATTCGCCGAAGCTCTGCAAATACCGCGCGGCATTCTCGCCCGCGCTCCACGGGTCCCCGCCGCCGCAGTCGATCACCGCCGTCCACGTCCCGCGCTGATAAAGCAGGCATTGTCCCTGTCCGACATCCAGCGCCGTGAACGTAAAATACGGCAGATGCAGCTGCGCATACGCCATCAGCAGCGACAGGCACAGCGTCACGGCAAAGCACGAAACGCTCACGCGCAGCCGCGGCCTCTGCGGCAGGAAGATATGCAGGAGCAGCGCGATGTAGAAGAAAACGCACCATGCCAGAATATAGCTGTTTTCCGGATACAGCGCCGCGCATGGAAGCTTGGAAAGCAGCCGCGCCGTCCCGAGCACATACCGCACCAGCCAGCCCAGCAGCCACGCAGGCCCCAGCGCGAGGCCCTTCCAGACCAGCGCCAGCAGCGCGACGCCCATCCCCGCCGTAAAGAGGATGCTGACCACCCAGAGCGTCAGCATATTGCAGAGCGGCGCGATCAGCGAGACCGTCCGGAAATGGTACGCCGCCAGCGGCAGCGAAAACACCATCGACGCGATGGAGCAGCAGAAGGCGGAAGCCATGCTCATCGCAAGCTTATGGACGGCCGCCGGGCCGTAATATAGCTTCCGAAACCACTTTTTCTCCATCAGAGGCTGATAGAGCCTCCGCGCAAACAGTAAGATCCCCGCCACGGATGCAAACGAAAGCTGAAAGCCGATATCCATGAGCGTCCACGGGTTCTCCAGCATCAGCGCCAGCGCCGCTGCGCCCAGAGAGGTCGGCGCATCGTATTCCCGCCGGATCAGCGGCGCCAGAAGCAGAAGCGTCTGCATGACGCCCGCCCGGACGGCAGACGCGGACGCGCCGGTCATCAGAACGAAGAACACGATGACCGGAATGCCGATCATGGCGGCCAGACGCC
>FR887170.1:2172-2915 GCA_000436735.1 Firmicutes bacterium CAG:170 | reverse complement strand
AAAAAAGTATGCCGCCGGAGGCATTCCGCACCATCGGTGCAAAAATCAGGAGGTTTCTATGTATTTCGATTCCCACGCCCATCTGGACGACGCCCGCTTTCAGCCCGATTTTGACGACATTCTCGCCCGGATGCGGGAAAATGGCGTCACGGGCATGATGAACATTGGCTGCGACCTGCCCTCGTCCGAGCGCTCCGTCGCGCTGGCCGAGCGCTACGACTGGATCTGGGCCGCCGTCGGCAGCCACCCGGACGACGCAGACCATGTGGACGAGGCGCGCATCGCGCGCTACCGTGCGCTCTGCCAAAACCCCCGCGTGCGCGCCATCGGCGAGATCGGGCTGGACTATCACTACGAGGATATCCCGCGCGAGATCCAGAAAAACGCCTTCCGGATGCAGCTGGCGCTGGCACAGGAGCTTTCCATGCCGGTCGTCGTCCACGAGCGCGAAGCGCACGAGGACGGTATGCGGATCATCGATGAATTCCCGGAGGTAAAGGGCGTGTTCCACTGCTATTCCGGGAGTCTGGAAATGGCGAAGGAGCTGGTCAAGCGCGGCTGGTACATCGGCTTTACCGGCGTCATCACGTTCAAAAACGCCCGGAAGGCCGTCGAGGTGGCCGAATGGCTCCCGCTGAGCCGGACGCTCATCGAGACCGACTGCCCGTATATGGCGCCGGAGCCGTTCCGCGGGCGGCGGTGCGATCCGTCGATGGTGCCGCAGATGGCGAAAAAGATCGCGG
>FR887170.1:0-2063 GCA_000436735.1 Firmicutes bacterium CAG:170 | reverse complement strand
CCGGGGTTTGAAAGATTGACAGCTATGGTATACTGAAGATGTATGAAAAACAGAAACGAGAGGTTTTTATGCTGAACTTTCACGCACCATCCGCAAAGGACTATGAGTGGATCCATCCGATTTTGTACCGCGCGGGCCTGCCCGGCGCGGACTACACCTTCCAGAGCATGTATTTCTGGGAGTGCTACTACGGCGAGGTCGGCCTGGCCGAGGGCTTCGTCACCCAGCACCTGACGCAGGACGGCTTTGAAATTTATCTCTATCCCGCCGGTGAGGGCGATGTCCGTCCGGCGCTGGAGGCGATTTTCGCCGACGCGAAGGAACGCGGCGGGAAGCTCCGCCTGCGCGGCGTCACACAGGACAGACGCGAGGAGCTGGAGCGGCTCTATCCGGGCAAATTTTCCTTCACGCCCTACCGCGATTCGTTCGACTATATCTATACTGTCGAGGAGCTGACGGAGCTGCACGGCAAAAAGCTTCAGGCCAAGCGCAACCACTGCAACCGCTTTGAGATCGACCATCCAGACTTCCGCACGGAGCCGGTCACACCGGAAAATCTCTGCCGCTGCCGCGAGATGGTAAGCAAATGGTACGAGATCCACGAATGGAACGAGCAGATCGAGCAGGAAAAGACCGCCATCGCGCGCGCGTTCGACTGCTTTGAGACCGCCTCCATGGACGGCCTCATGCTGATCGAAAACGACGAGGTCATCGCCTTCTCGATGGGCGCGCGGATGAACGAAAAATACTATGACGTGTGCTTTGAAAAGGCTTATTCGGCCATCAACGGCGCATACGCCATGATCAACCGCGAATTTTCGCGCTGGATCTCACAGAAATATCCCGAGCTGGAATTTCTCAACCGCGAGGACGACATGGGTGAACCGGGCCTGCGCAAGGCCAAGGAATCTTACCAGCCGACCGTTCTGCTGGAGAAATTCAACGCCGATCTGACGGAGGAGCTTTGATGCGCTATCAGAAAACGCATTCAGACGATATCCCGGAGCTGACGCGGCTCTGGAAGCAGGCGTTCGGAGACTCGGACGAGGACATCGCCCGCTTTTTCCGCGACCTGTTCCCGGCGGCGACGGGCTTTGCCGCACGCGACGGCGAAAGGCTCGCCGCGATGTGCTTTGCCCTGCCGCAGCAGCTGAGCTGCGGGGATACGGTGCTTTCGGCAGCGTATCTCTACGCCGTGGCGACCGATGAAGGCTATCGCGGACAGGGTCTGTGCCGCGCGCTGCTGGCCTTTGCAGAAAAGGAGCTGAAAAAGCGCGGCGCGGACGCCGTGCTGCTCGTTCCGGCAGACGAAGGGCTTGCCGCGATGTATGAACGGCTCGGCTATCACGGCCCCGCGCGCATTCGGAAGCCGTCGGAGGCGAAGGAGGCCCTCGGCACGGCGGAAAGCGTCCGCCCGGTCGAATACGCCGGTCTGCGCGAGACGCTTCTCTGGGACGTGCCGCACGTCCGCTACGGAAAGCAGCTGCTCGAATATGAGGCCGGAGAGGCGCAGCTTTACGCGCTCCGGCTCGGAGCCATGCCCGGCTGTGCAGCCGCCGTCCGTCAGGACGACGGGACGATTCGCGTGGACGAGCTGCTGCCCGACGCGCGATTCCTGCCCGCGCTGGCGCAGGCGTTCGGCACGGGGACGTACCTCCTGCCGCAGGAGCCGTATGCCATGTGCAAATGGCTGATGGAGCCGCCCGCCGGATGGGAGAATATCTATCTGGCCTTTGATTTTGGATAAACGAAACCCAGCCGGCGCCGCCGGCTGGGTTTTTTGTACCACGATGGTGGTGCATTTCATATGCGCCGAAGGCGCAAGTTGTCTCCGACGGCCCATTCTTTTCTGTCTTGCCAGAAAAGAATGGGGAGAAAAGAGGCGCCGGGAACGTGAAATAGCGCTTACGCGCCTGAAAAGGCATTTTGATTCTGCATGCCATTCACCGATGGCGCGTCCCGTAAGGAACGCCCTTCGGGCGGCCGTCCAATCGGGTTTCCCAAGCGCACAATACACAGTGCGAGTCGTTTTGTTCGCGCCCGTTGAATATTTGACGTATGGA
>FR887169.1 GCA_000436735.1 Firmicutes bacterium CAG:170 | reverse complement strand
GAATAGAGAAAAGCCCACCCGGCGATACCGCCGGGTGGGCGCTCAGCATATTTGCAGGGGCTGCGCTCAATACTGGAAGCAGCTCCCGCCGACGAATTCGCGGACGATGGAGTCGCGCGGGACGAACGGCGTATCGAGCGGCGGCAGCTCGCGCACGACCTGCATGAGGACGGAAAGACCGTGCTCCTCAATAAAGGCGTCATCCAGCTCGGAGGAAAACTGCGGGATCTCCTTGAGATACTTTGCGAGGATGCAAAGCTCGTAGTCGTGGAAGGTGTCGATGTGGACGGAGGCGTTCGGCTTATTCGGCGCGATATACTGCACCTCGCCGCGATCGACGTCCTGCGCGCGGGAGATGGTGGTGCGTAGGGAGTTGCCGCGTCCGCGGTAGTCGCGGATCATGCGGCGGGCGACGCGGATCTGCTCGGGACGGACGATGTGGTCGTCGCCGGTGATGATGCGCGTCCGGGGTGCGACGTAAATGCCGGTCGCGCGGTCGCGGATCTGGTCAAAGATGATCGGGTTGAGCATGTGGATGCCCTCGACGATGATGATGCCGTCGGCATGGCCTTCCATCGCGGTATAGCCGCCGGTCTTTCCGCCGGGAAAATCGTACCACGGGACCTGCGCCGTCTGACCGGCGGAAAGCTCCTCCATGCACTGGCGCAGCAGCGCCCAGTTGACGCACAGCGGCGATTCCCAGTCGGTCAGCTCCTTGGGCCGCTCCTCCAGCGAGAGGAAAAAGTTATCCATGCTGAGCAGGCAGACGGGAAGGCCCAGATTTTCCAGATACGTCTTGAGACGCATGGCGGTGGTGGTCTTGCCGGAGCCGGACGGGCCGGTCAGCGCCACATACGGCTTTTTCGGGTAGGCGCTGAGGATGGCCGCGGCCGCGGCGCTGATCTTATCGTGAAAGACCTCCTCGCAGCGCAGGACAAACTGCGTCTGGCTGCGCATGGCGCCGGTGATGTTTTCAAGGTCGATAACGCGCATGATCTTGCTTCCTTTCAGGTGATGTCGAAAAATTCAGAGGCTTTTCAGATGCCGGAGACGCGCTCCGGTGCGGCGGCCTCCAGCTGGCGGCGGAGCCGCTTCCAGTAGACCGCAAAGCAGACGGCGTGCATGGCGGCGGTGACGACCCAGCTGATGGGATAGGAGATATAAAGGGCGGGCAGCGTATGATCCCACGCAAAAATGGTGTAGATCCAGATGATGCGGAGGATGCAGGCGCCGAAAATGGTGACGATCATGGGCAGCCACGATTTTCCAAGTCCGCGCACCATGCCGCAGCAGACCTCCATGATGCCGCACAGAAAATACGGCGTTGTAACATAGTATGTGCGGATGAGGCCCATGGCGATCACGGAATCGTAGGCCGGATCGTTCGCGGAGACGTAGATGCTGAGCAGCTGCGGGCCAAAGACGGTGCTGAGGATGCAGAGCGGAATGCCGATCAGAAGAACGGTCGCCTGACAGGCCCAGAAAATTTTCATCACCCGGTCATAGCGCCGTGCGCCGAGATTCTGGCTGGTGAAGGTGATGGAGGCATGGAACACGGAGTTCATGGCCGTGTAGGTAAAGGCGGCGATGTTGGTGGCGGCGGTGTTCGCGGCGATCACGTCCGCGCCGAAGGAGTTGACGCAGCTCTGCACCATGACGTTGGAGATGTTGAAAACGACGGACTGAAGCCCCGCCGGAAGGCCGATCTGGATCATGCGGAGCGCCTCGTCCGGATGCAGGCGGATCTCCCGGAGCTTGAGCTTCGCCGGGCCCTCCTGACGCACAAGGCAGATGAGGATGAGCACGACGGCGACATACTGCGAAACGACGGTCGCAATGGCGACGCCTGCAACGTCCAGCTCACAGACGATCACGAAGAACAGATTCAGGAAAACGTTCAGCACGCCGGAGATGGCGAGGAAGATGAGCGGGCGCTTCGTATCGCCGTAGGCGCGGAGGATGGCGGCGGCGAAATTGTAGATCAGCGCGCCGGGAATGCCGCTGAAATAGATGCNNNNGGGAATGCCGATGAAATAGATGCGCAGATAGAGGCTGGCCAGCGCCAGGACGTCGTCCGGCGTGTCCATCCATTCGAGCATCGGCGTGGAAAGGAAGAAACCGAGCAGGAAGGTCACCACGCCCAGAACGAGGCTCAGGGCGATGGCGCTGTGGACGGCACGCCCGACGCGCGCGTCGTCGCGGCAGCCGGCATAGCGCGCGACCAGAATGTTGACGCCGACGGAAATGCCGATGAACGCGCCGGTCAGAAGATTGACGAGCGCCGAGGTCGCGCCGACGGCGGCCAGCGACGTGCTGCCCGCGAATTTGCCGACGACGATGACGTCCGCCGCGTTGAACAGCAGCTGCAAAATGCCCGTCAGCGCCAGCGGCAGGGAAAACATCAGGATCTTCGGCAGAAGCGCGCCGTTCAGCATATCAAGCTCGTTGTTTTTGGCCATGATGACGTTAGAACTCCTTTTCAGATCACATTATTCTATGGAGCACGAACGGAAGGCACTCCACGGCACTTCGTCCGGAGGAAGCCGGGAAAACTCGACCGGCAGGCCGGTCTGCGGATGGGAAAAGCGCAGCCGGTACGACCAGAGCGCAATGGGGAACGGCGCTTCCTGCGCGCCGTATTTCCGGTCGCCGAGCAGTGGAAGCCCGCGCGAGGCGAACTGCACCCGGATCTGGTGCGTCCGACCGGTATGGAGCCGGATATGGACGAGCGCACAGCCGTCCGCCGTGCCGAGGACGCGGTAGTCGAGAACGGCCTCCTTGACATCCGGCCCGGGCGCGGGCATGACGCGCGCCGTCCGCGAGGCGCGGTCGTAGAAGAGAAGGTCGCGGAGCGTCCCCTCCGGCGCATCGGGGATGCCGGAGAGCACGGCCAGATATTCCTTTTCAAATGTCCGCGCACGCACCTGCTCCGAGAGCAGCTCCGCCGCCATCCGCGACCGCGCAAGCACCATCACGCCCGCAACGGCGGCGTCGAGCCGGTGGACTGTGCGCACACAGGCGTGCGCGTCGCCGAGACAGTCCCGGATGCGCTGCGGCATACCGCCCGGCTCGTCGGTGGAGACGACGCCGGAGGGCTTGATGCAGACGAGAATGCGGTTGTCCTGATAAAGAATCTCCATGAAAGGCTCCGATGCGGGCGGACGCGCCGCCCGGCGTATTTTGCGTCAGTCACATCATTATAACACCGATTTTACAAAAGGCATAGCGCGGATTTGACGAAAAACGCGGCGAAAATTTTACAAAGATCCGTCCGGGGCGGCAGAAACCGCGCCGGACGCGAAAAAATACTGCGGGAAGTCTTAATAATTCTTAAAAACCCTGCGCGGCGGCGGTTTTTATGCTACAATTTACAATACAAATGAATTCTTCCGCGCCGGGCGCGAGGTGGAGGCAGTATGGAACAGAGATCGGAACAGAACGTATGCATTCTCGTTGTGGACGACGAGCAGGATATCCGGCGGATCATCCGCATCCTGCTGGAATCGAGCGGCTATCAGGTGGCCGAGGCGCCCAACGGCCTTGCCGCCGTGGAATATATCCGGCAGCAGCCGAACGTCGATCTGGTGCTGATGGACATCATGATGCCCGGCCTCAACGGCATCGAGGCCAGCCGCGCCATCCGCGAGCGGTGCTCCGCGCCGATTTTGTTCCTGACGGCAAAGACGCAGGAGCGCGACAAGCTGGAGGCGTATCAGGCCGGCGGCGACGACTATCTGGCCAAGCCGTTTTCCCACGCGGAGCTGATGATGAAGGTGGAATCACTGCTGCGGCGCTACCGCGTCTATAAGGGCAAGACGAGCGGTCAGCTGCTGCGGGCCGACGTGATGCTCGATGAGCCGGGGCGGCGTGTGCTGCGCGGCGGACGGCCGGTGGAGCTGACGGAGACGGAATTTGAAATTCTCTGCTTCCTGGCTGCGCGGCGTGGGAGCGTGGTGTCGGTGGAGCAGATCTATGAGGGCGTCTGGCACGAAAAATACATGCCCTCGTCCACGAATACGGTCATGGTACACATCGTGAACCTCCGCAAAAAGCTGGAGGAGGATCCGGCCAATCCCCGTCTGATCCGGACGGTCTGGGGAAAGGGGTATCAGATTGACTGAACGAAAACGCTTTGTCTCCCTGCATCTCAAGCTCATGCTGGTGATGCTGGGCGGCTTCCTCGCCGGGATCTGCACGTTCTTTCTGGCCTCGAAGCTGGGAGACTATCTGATCGAGACGCGCTATATGAGCGAGGAGGCGCTGCACCGGCGCAATATGGCGGCGGTAGAAAATCTACAGGCATACATCAAAGACAACAATCTTGCCTCGCGGGATACGGATCAGCTGGCCATATGGTCGATCGAGCAGAAGGATATCTACATCCTGTTCTATAAAAACCGCCATCTGGCGATGGAGGCGGGCTGGTGGGGCGTGGACAATGAGTTCAGCCTTGGCGGCTCGGAGCTGAATGAGCAGGTCTCGCTCCAGCTGTATCCCGTCAGCTTCCGCGACGGCGTTTTTCAGGCAGTCGTCTACGATTTCTCCGAGTCCAAGCTCTACGATGCCGTGCAGGTCATCGGCATCGCGCTGGGCTGCGCGCTGTTTGCGCTCATCATGCTCTGGTACAACAGCCGCATCACCGGCAGCATCATCGCCGTCTCGCGCGAGATTCAGGAGATCGGGCGCGGAAATCTGCGTGTGGAGATGGAGACCGGCGGCAACGACGAAATGGGGCGGCTGACGCGGAACGTGGATGTGATGCGCCGTTCGCTCATCCGCAAGACGCTGGAGGAGCAGAACGCGCTGGAGAAAAACAGCGAGCTGATCACCGCCATGTCCCACGACATCCGCAATCCGCTGACGGCGCTGCTGGGCTATCTCGACCTGGCAAAGAACGGCCAGTACCGGTCGCAGGAGGAGCTTCAGCAGTATCTTGACGCAAGCTATTCCAAGGCCGAGCAGCTCAAAACGCTGACCGACGAGCTGTTCCGCTACTCGCTGGTGTTCGGCGGGCGGGAGCTGAAGCTAGACCTTCAGGAATACGACGGGATCATTCTGACCGAGCAGCTGTTGGGCGAGCCGGTGATCCTGCTCCAACAGCACGGCTTCACGGTGCAGGCCGCGCGGTCGGAGAAGCCCTGCCGCGTCCGGCTGGACGTGCAGTATTTCAAGCGCGTGCTGGACAATCTTTTTGACAATGTCTGCAAATACGCCGACCCCGCCTTCCCGGTCACGGTGAAGGTGGCGGAGGAGGCTGGCTGGCTCCGCATCCGCATCGGCAATGTCTGCAAGAAGGAGCTGGGCGCGGTCGAGAGCAACCACATCGGCCTGAAAACCTGCGAACGCATCATGTCGCAGATGGGCGGAAGCTTCTGCAAATATGAGCAGGATCCGGAATTTTCCGTGGAGCTGACGCTTCCGCTTCTTCCAGAAGTGGAAAAATGAGCCGGAAAATGCGGCGCATTGCTTAAGAATTTCTTAAAAATGCCGGAAAGGGCTTTCCGGAATAAAAAAAGCCTGCTAAGATAGCGGCAGAATCAGAAAACAGGCGCATGTATCCGGTGAACCGACGCGGGAGACGTGCTGTGACGCATGTAAAGGAGAACGAATATGAAACAACGCATTTTGGCAGTCATGCTGCTGATCGCGGTGCTGGCGAGCTGCCTTGCCGGCTGCGGCAGCGCGCAGACCGGCGAGACGGATGTGCAGTCCGAGCCGGGCGGAGAGCAGCAGGGCGGAAGCCCCCCCAGGACGAGCGCGCAGTTCAAGCGCATGGAGGCCGACGCGGTCTCCTCGAAATACGCCTATCAGGCGGAGTATATCGACCTGCCGGTGAAGGTGGACTACATTCAGGCCTACAGCATCAGCGGCAGCAGCCTCTGGTTCATGGGCAACGTGCCGGCCGGCAAGGAGACCTATGTGGACGAGGCCACCGGCGAGAGCTACGAATACGACAACTATGAAAACCAGCTGTTCCGCATGGACCTGACCACACAGGAGTGCGTGCAGATCCCGCTGCCGGAAAAGACCGAGGTGCCCGAGGGCTGGCAGGGCGACGCCTATACGCAGGAGATGTGCGCGGGCAGCGACGACACCGTCTGGCTCTATGAGCAGATGAACACCTACCGCTTCAATTTGCCCGGGGGTCTCGACACGACGGTCGAAAACCAGTACGACTACTACGAGAGCGGCCCCAGCTCCTCCGCACTGATCCAGCTTTCCGCCGACGGCGAGGTTCTCAACCGGATCGACGTCGCGCAGGAGAATGAAAACGGCGACAGCTTCTATCTGAACTATTTTATCGTCGATTCCAACGGCTATGTCTACGCGGGCAACTGGGAGAAGATCCTTGTCTGGGATAAGGACGGAAACCAGATCGCCTCGCTCGACAACGACGACGGCCAGCTGGTGCAGTACAGCGCCGATAAGGTCGGCCTGCTCACCTACGGCGAAACGCGCGGCGTCAAGGTGTTTGACCCGGTGAAGAAGGACTGGGGAGAGACGATCGAGCTTCCGACGTTTGCCTATGACATCCAGCCCGGCGACGACGTTTACGATTTCTTCTACAACTACAACGGCAAGATTTACGGCTACATATCCGAGACCGGCACGGCGGAAAAGGTCGTGGACTGGATGGAGTGCGACGTAGACAGCAACAACATGCAGGCTTATAAGATCCTGCCCGATGGCCGCGTGTTCGCGTTCACGCAGAAATGGACGCAGGACGGCACCCAGACGCAGTTCATCCTTCTGTCGCGGGTAGACGCGGCGACGCTCCCGGAGAAAACGACGCTCACGCTGGCCTGCATGTATATGGATTATAATCTGCGCAGCCAGATCGTGGATTTTAACCGCCGGAACAGCCAATACCGTATTGTCGTGAAGGATTATTCCGAGTATAATACGGAGGACGACTACACTGCCGGCCTCACCAAGCTCACCACGGAGATCGCCTCCGGCGCGATGCCGGATATCCTCGTGACCGATCAGCTGCCGGTCAGCCGCTACGCGGCCAAGGGCCTGCTTCAGGATCTGTGGCCCTTCATCGATGCCGACACGGAGATCAGCCGCGACGATCTGGTCACCGAGGTGCTCGACGCGCTCTCCATCGACGGCAGGCTCTATGAGATTCCGGCCAGTTTCTCCCTCTCCACGGTCGCGGGCCTTGAAAAGGTCGTCGGCGAATACGATACCTGGACGCTGGCCGATCTGCGCGACGCCATGACCAAGCTCCAGCCCGGCGCGACCATCTTCGGCGAGGGCGTTACCAAGGACAACATTCTGGAAAACTGCGTCTCCGCCAGCTTCGACGAGCTGATCGACTGGGAGACGGGAACGTGCAGCTTCGACGGCGAGACATTCAGGGAGCTTCTCGAATTTGCAAATGAATTCCCCGCGGAGTTTGACTACGAAAACTCCGACATGTATGATACCTATGAGAGCGACTACAGCCGCATGAGATCCGGCAAGCAGCTCCTGACCAACCAGGGCTTCTATGGCTTCGACGATCTTTACGTCACCTTTGTCGCCATGGAAAACGCCCCCTGCTTCGTCGGCTATCCGACCACCGGTACGCCGCGCCGCAGCACCTTCCAGACGGATACCGCCCTTGCCATCACCGCCGCCTGCATCGATAACGACGCGGCATGGGCCTTTGTCCGCACCACCCTTCAGGAGGAGTATCAGAATGAGATTTGGACGCTCCCCATCAACAAGTCTGTCTTTGACGCCAAGCTGGCCGAGGCCATGAAGCAGGAGTTCTATACCGACGAGAACGGTAATCAGGTCGAGCAGTCCAAGGGCGGCATCGGCTGGGGCAACGACGAGATGATCGAAATTTACGCCGTCACTCCCGAGCAGCGCGACGCCTTTATGGAGCTTCTCCACTCCACCACCAGCGTCAATTCCTATGACGAGAGCATCATGGAGATCGTGCGCGAGGAGACCGGCGGCTATTTCGCGGGACAGAAAACACTTGATGAGACCGTAAAGATCATTCAGAATAGAGTGAGTCTCTATGTTGCAGAACAAAGTAACTGCCCCTTAAAACGACCAAGAAGGGGGCTGCGGCCCCCTTCCTTGGATTTTCCCCGGAGTTTGGTTTGTGCTGAAATCATTTTTGGATTTGCAAAACGCGGTACAGATGCGTATTTGCCAGACCGGCGTGATAGTCGAAATACTCTGCGTTCGTTTCGGTCGTGTCTTGCGTGGAAGCTCGTTTGTGCGCGATACGCAGTGCAGCCCTTCTAAAAAGGACGGCCTTTCGTTTTCCATACGTCAAATATTCAACGGGCGTAAATGAAACGACTCGCACTGTGTATCGTGCGCTCGGAAAACCCGATTAAAAGTATGCAAAAAAGAGACGCTGGGGACGCGAAATAGCGCTTCGCGCCTGAGCCTCTGACCTTTGACTTTGTGCTTGGCTCGTCTCTCTTCCGCAACCAATAGAGACTGCGGGGGAGAAACGGGCAAAACCAGAAAGTCTCCGCGTGAATTTTGCACAGATGCCTTGCGCTTTTGCAGGCACAAATATTTGCCGCAGCGGAATTTCAGACAGCAGAAATTCTGCGGCCCGCCCGAAGGGCGTTCGGACTACGGACAGAGCAACGACAAAACGCAGAACGGAACGACACGCCTTTTCAGGCGCGTAAGCGCTATAAAAACGTTCCAGAGCCCTTTTCTTCCATATCTTTTCCCGCAAGAGGGAAAAGATATGGCCGCCGGAGGCATCCCGCCGCCATTTGGCGCGTTTAGTTCGACCCGCGGCGGACCTCCACCACGCCGGAGATGCCGCGCAGACGCGCGCGGATATTATCCAGCTCCGTGAGGTTATGCACCGGGAATGCGGCTTTGCAAACCGCACCGCGCCTCCGGCGCATTCGAAAGCGGGGTTGAATCCTCCCCACATTTTTCTTGCGTATACGTCCCGCTCATGGTATGATGGAGCTTGCAAACCATTTCATACCATTCTCACCCGCACTGCGGGCCGTTTGAAAGGCGGTTTTTATGACCTATCAGATCATTTCGGACAGCACCTGCGACCTCAGCCCCGAGCAGATCAAAAAATATAACATCCATCTCATGCCGCTGTACGTCCAGCTCGGCGACAAGACCTTCCGCGACGGCGTGGACATCCATCCGGACGACATCTACGCGCATGTAGCGGCGGGCGGCGACCTTGCCGCAACGGCGGCGGTCAATCTGGCGGACTATGTACAGGTTTTCTCCGAATACTCCCGCAAGGCGGACTTCGTGATCCACGTCACGATCTCCTCCGATTTTTCCTGCTGCTATCAGAACGCCTGCCTTGCGGCGGCGGACTATGACAACGTCTATGTCGTCGATTCGCGCAACCTCTCCACGGGCCATGGTCTGGTCGTGCTCGAGGCCGTGCGGCTGGCGGAGAGCGGCATGGAGCCGAAAAAGATCGTCGAGACGCTCAACGAGCTGACCGCGCGCGTGCGCGCAAGCTTCATCCTCGACCGGCTGGAATACATGAAAAAGGGCGGACGCTGCTCCGCCGTGGCGATGCTCGGCGCAAACCTTCTGAAGCTGCGGCCCTGCATTCAGGTCAAGGACGGCAAAATGGGCGTGGAGAAAAAGTACCGCGGCAGCTTTGAGCGCTGCATCCGCGACTACATCACCGACCGTCTGGCCGGGCGGGACGATCTTGACCTGCGGCGCGTGTTCATCACGCACTCCGGCGTCAGCCCGGAGATCGAGGCGCTTGCCGAAAAGACCGTCCGCGAGCTTCAGCCCTTCGAGGAGGTCTGCATCACCCGCGCCGGCTGCACCGTCTCCAGCCACTGCGGCCCGGGCACGCTCGGCGTGCTGTTCATCGAAAAGTAAAGCACAGCCCTTGCCGGAGCATCCAGCCATGCTCCGGCATTTTTTCGCCGCGCGGAGATTGCAAAAGCGCATCCGCATTGCTAAAATAAGCTCATGCTTTCAGAGCAATGCTCGCCGGAAGGCTCCGGCGGGCATCCGCACAAAACCACGGGAGGGATCACCATGAAATTTGAAGCCGGAAGCTTTGACGCGGCCGTCATCGGGGCCGGTCACGCCGGGATCGAGGCGGGCCTTGCCTGCGCACGGCTCGGACTGCACACGGCGGTGTTCACGATCAACCTCGACGCCGTGGGAAATATGCCCTGCAACCCGGCCATCGGCGGCACAGGCAAAGGCCATCTGGTGCGCGAGCTGGACGCGCTGGGCGGCGAGATGGAGAAGCGCGCGGGGGGGCAAGGGAGAGAGCGCCGCCGCCCGCTGCTGCATCCAGTACCGGATGCTCAACCGCGGCAAAGGCCCCGCCGTCCACTCTCTGCGCGCGCAGGCCGACCGCCGGAAATACCAGGAGGACATGAAGCACACGCTGGAGCGGCAGGAGCGCCTTGAGCTGATGCAGGCCATGGTCACGGAGATCGGCCTCGACGAGCGCGGCGCGGTCTGCTCCGTAACGACGAGCCTCGGCGCGGTCTACCGCGTGCGCGCCGTGGTGATCGCCTCGGGCACCTATCTCGATTCGCGCGTCATCATCGGCGACAGCGCCGTTTCCTCCGGCCCGGACGGGATGCAGGCCGCCGTCGGTCTGACCGACTGCCTGCGGCAGATGGGCCTGCGGCTGCGCCGCTTCAAGACCGGCACGCCGCCGCGCGTCAACCGCCGGAGCATCGACTTTTCCGGCATGGAGCTTCAGCCGGGCGACGAGCATCCGACGCCCTTCTCCTTCCGCACCGGGACCGCGCCGGAAAACCGCGCCGTCTGCTATCTGACCTATACCAACGAGCATACGCATGAGATCATCCGCGCCAATCATGACCGCAGCCCGCTCTTCAACGGCATGATCGAATCCGTCGGCCCGCGCTACTGCCCGTCGATCGAAACGAAGATTGACCGCTTCCCGGATAAGCCCCGCCATCAGCTCTTCATCGAGCCGTGCGGTCTTGGGACGGACGAGATGTATATTCAGGGCTTTTCCTCGAGTCTGCCGCTCGACGTGCAGCTGGAGATGCTGCACTCGGTCGCAGGACTGGAGCACGCGGAAATGATGCGCCCGGCCTATGCCATCGAATACGACTGCATCGACCCGACGGAGCTTCTGCCGACGCTCGAATGCAAAAAGGTCCCCGGCCTCTACGGCGCGGGGCAGTTCAACGGCTCCTCCGGCTATGAGGAGGCCGCCGTGCAGGGCTTCGTCGCGGGCGTCAACGCCGCGCTGAAGCTCAAGGGCGAGGAGCCGATGGTGCTCCGGCGCTCCGACGGCTATATCGGCACGCTGATCGACGATCTTGTGACGAAGGGCACGAACGAGCCGTACCGGATCATGACCTCGCGCTCGGAATACCGCCTGCTCCACCGGCAGGACAACGCCGACCGGCGTCTTTCCGGCATCGGGCGGCGCATCGGCCTGATCTCGGAACAGGAATATGCACAGGTTGTGGAAAAATACCGCGCCGTGGACGCGGAGATCCGGCGGCTGGAATCCACAGGCGTCCCGGAAAGCCCGGCGCTGAACGAAATGCTGGAACGGGCCGGCACCGCGCCGGTCCATGGCTCCGCGCGTCTTTCCGATCTGGTGCGCAGGCCGCAGATCGGCTATGACGATCTGGCTCCCTTCGACCCGGAGCGGCCGGAGCTTCCGGCGGCTGTCCGCGAGGCCGTGGAGATCGGTATGAAATACGAAGGCTATCTCCGCCGTCAGGAGAAGCAGGTCGAGGAGTTTCAGAAGGAGGAATCGCGCCTGCTGCCGCCGGAGATCGATTACGCACACATCGAGGGTCTGCGCGTCGAGGCACGGCAGAAGCTCAATGAGATCCGCCCGCTTTCCGTCGGTCAGGCCAGCCGCATTTCCGGCGTTTCACCGAGCGATATCGCGGTGCTGCTTATTTGGCTTCAGCAGCACAAATGAGCTTTGCGCCGGAGGCACGGGTTTTGC
>FR887168.1:20143-25927 GCA_000436735.1 Firmicutes bacterium CAG:170 | reverse complement strand
CAGTATAAAGGAATGATTAGCCCAGCTCGGAGAAGTACTTGATGGTGCGAACCATCTGGCTGGTGTAGGAGTTCTCGTTGTCGTACCAGGAGACGACCTGAACCTGCGTGTCGCCGTTCGGCAGGGGCAGGACCATGGTCTGCGTGGCATCGAACAGGGAGCCGAAGCGCATGCCGATGATGTCGGAGGAGACGATCTCGTCGGTGTTGTAGCCGAAGGACTCGGTGGCTTCCGCCTTCATCTGGGCGTTGACCTGCTCAACCGTGACAGCACCCTTGACGACAGCGTTCAGGATGGTGGTGGAGCCGGTGGGGGTAGGAACACGCTGTGCAGCGCCGATCAGCTTGCCGTTCAGCTCGGGGATGACGAGGCCGATGGCCTTGGCAGCGCCGGTGGAGTTCGGGACGATGTTGACAGCGGCTGCACGGGAGCGGCGCAGGTCGCCCTTACGCTGCGGGCCGTCGAGCGGCATCTGGTCGCCGGTGTAGGCGTGGATGGTGCACATAATGCCGGACTCGATGGGAGCCAGGTCGTTCAGAGCCTTGGCCATCGGTGCCAGGCAGTTGGTGGTGCAGGAAGCAGCGGAGATGATGTTGTCTTCCTTGGTCAGGGTCTTGTGGTTGACGTTGTAAACGATGGTGGGCAGATCGTTGCCGGCCGGAGCGGAGATAACGACCTTGCGGGCGCCTGCGTCGATATGCGCCTGAGCCTTGGCCTTGCTGGTGTAGAAGCCGGTGCACTCGAGGACGACGTCAACGCCGAGCTGGCCCCAGGGCAGATCGGCAGCGTTCGGCATCTTGTAGATGACGATCTTCTTGCCATCGACGACAATGTAGTTGTCCTCGCCTTCGCCCTCATGGAAGTCAACGGTGTGGCCCTGCGCAACATAGTTGCCCTGCGTGGAGTCGTACTTCAGCAGGTGCGCAAGCATCTTGGCGGAGGTCAGGTCGTTGATGGCGACGACTTCGTAGCCCTCAGCGCCGAACATCTGACGGAAAGCCAGACGGCCGATGCGGCCAAAACCATTGATAGCAACTTTAACAGACATGATAAGTTCCTCCTTCAAAACTAACGCCGGAAAAGCTCCCGGCGCGCAAAGTACTTGCATACTTTCGATTCGGCTAGATTATACTGTATTTTTTCTCATCTGTCTAGAGAAAATTTACCTAAAATGCGCCAAATTGCGCGAGATTTTGTGTTTGTTTTTTGATATTTCGGCTGACATTTTTTCAGCCTGCCTAATAGTTTTTGGATTTGTGCGGTTCGGGGTCTCTTTTTTACAGACTGTTCATGATTTTCCTCGAAAAAGTCATTAACATTACTCTTATATGTGAACTGGGCAGGTGTTTTCATGCTGAGGCTGAAGCAAATCGTAAAGGACTACACCGCCGGAGATTCCACGGTCCACGCGCTGCGCGGGATCACACTGGATTTCCGGAAACAGGAATTTGTCGCGGTGCTCGGGCCGTCGGGCTGCGGCAAGACGACGCTCCTGAACATCATCGGCGGGCTGGATCAATATACATCCGGAGACCTGCTGATCAAGGGCCGCTCCACGCGCCAGTTCCGCGACCGGGACTGGGATTCCTACCGCAACCACTCCATCGGCTTCGTGTTCCAGAGCTATAACCTGATCCCGCATCAGACGGTCCTGCAGAACGTGGAGCTGGCGCTGACGCTCTCGGGCGTCTCCCGCAGCGAACGCCGCGCCCGCGCCAGGCGCGCGCTGGAGCGCGTGGGACTGGGCGACCAGCTGCGCAAGAAGCCGAATCAGATGTCCGGCGGCCAGATGCAGCGTGTGGCCATCGCGCGTGCGCTGGTAAACGACCCGGAGATCCTGCTGGCCGACGAGCCGACCGGAGCGCTGGACTCGGAGACCTCGGTGCAGATCATGGAGCTGCTCAAGGAGATTTCCCACGAAAAGCTCATTATTATGGTCACGCACAATCCGGAGCTGGCCGAGCGCTACGCCACGCGCACCATCCGGCTGCTCGACGGCGAGGTCGTCAGTGATTCCTCGCCCTATGAGGTGCGGGAGGCGGAGCCGGTGCAGACGCAAAAGACGAAAAAGACCTCCATGTCGTTCTTCACGGCGCTTGGACTTTCGCTCAACAATCTGATGACCAAGAAGGCGCGCACCATCCTGACGGCCTTTGCCGGCTCCATCGGCATCATCGGCATTGCGCTGATCCTGTCGCTTTCAAACGGCATCCAGAATTACATCGACGATGTGCAGGAGGATACGCTTTCATCCTACCCCATCACAATTGAGGCGGAAACGGCCGACATGACCTCCATGGTCACGGCGCTGATGGGCGCACACGACGAGGCAAAGGAGGAAACGCATGAGGACGGGCGCGTCTACGCCTCGACGGTCATGTATGAGCTGATGAACAGCTTCAACCAGACCGAGACGCAGACCAACGATCTGGCGGCCTTCCGGACGTATCTCGACGACCCGGACAGTGAGATCCACCAGTACCTCTCCGCGATCCAGTATTCCTATGACCTGACGCTGCCGATCTACACGAAGGACGCGGACGGCAATATTGTGAAGGCCGACGTCATGGAGCTGATGCAGAATATGATGTCCAGCCTCTACGGCGGCGATTACAGCGCTTATTTTTCCCGTTTTGGCAGCTATTATTCCGGTATGGACGTATGGGAGGAGCTGCTGCCCGGTGAAAACGGCGAGAGCGTGTCTCCGCTCGTCCGGTCGCAGTATGACGTGCTCTACGGCCATTGGCCGGAGAGCTACGACGAGGTCGTGCTGGTCGTGAGTCAGAACGATGAGATCTCCGATCTGGTCATGTATGCGATGGGTCTCAAGACCGAGGCGGAAATGAATCAGGCGATGGAGGACGCCATGAACGAGGTCGAGGTCTCGACCGACGCCATGAGCTGGAGCTACGAGGAGCTTTGCGGCCGGACCTTCAAGCTGATCCTGCCGTATGAGAATTACCGGAAGGACGCGAACGGCGGCTATACCGACCTTTCCATCACGGACGCGGGCATGGATTACCTCTTCGGCTCGGACGAGGTCGGTACGACGCTGAAAATTGCCGGTATCGTCCGCCCGAATCCGGACGCTGCGGCCTCCATGCTGAGCGGCTCCATCGGCTATACCAGCGCGCTGAGCGAATACGTCATGCAGAAAGCGGCGGACAGCGAGATCGTAAAGGCGCAGCTGGCGGAGCCGGAGACGGACGTGCTGCTGAATCTGCCCTTCAAGACGGACGATACCGCCGAGCCGACGGAGGCTGAGAAGGACGCCGCTGTGACGGCGCTGCTTGAGGGAGCCTCCGCGCAGGACAAGGCGTCGATGTATCTGGACATGATGCAGCAGCCCGCCGCGGACTATCTTGACACCATGACCGCGCAGACCATGCAGGACATGACCCGCGAGACGATCGAGGAGCAGATGGCGGACGCATATGCCGAGCAGATGGGCGTGAGCGCCGACGAGGTTCGGGGCTATATCGCGCAGATGGACGACGAGACGCTCATGGACTACGTCGAGCAGATGGTGCGCGAATCGATCACGCAGCAGTACGCCGAGGGCGTTTCCCAGCAGCTCGGCGCCATGACGGCGGAGCAGCTGGCCGGTGCGATGGATATGACGGAGCGCACGCAGGAGCAGACGGACTATCTCTACAGCGTCTACGCGCCCGCGCAGTATTCCGAAAGCAGCTGTCACGACGTGCTGGACACGCTCGGCTATGTCGAGCCGGGAAAGCCGTCGAAGGTCAGCCTCTATGCCGCGACCTTCTCCGACAAGGACGCGATCTCCGACTGCATCTCCCGCTATAACGACACGGCAGGCGAGGACGAGCAGATCACCTACACCGATTATGTGGCGCTGCTGATGAGCTCGATCACCACCATTATCAACGCCATCTCCTATGTGCTGATCGCATTCGTGGCCATTTCGCTGGTTGTCTCGTCGATCATGATCGGCATTATCACCTACATCTCCGTGCTGGAGCGCACCAAGGAGATCGGCATTCTCCGCGCCATCGGCGCTTCAAAGCGCGATATTTCGCGCGTGTTCAACGCCGAGACGCTGATCGAGGGCCTGATCGCGGGGCTGATCGGCATTGGGCTGACGCTGGTGCTGATTATTCCGATCAACGCCATCGTGCAGCACTTGACCGGCATTCCCACGCTTGGGGCCGCGCTTCCGGCAGCTGCCGGAGCGGTGCTGGTCGCCATTTCGATGCTGCTGACCTTCGTTGCGGGACTCATTCCGTCGCGCATTGCCGCGCGGAAGGACCCCGTCGTGGCCCTGCGGAGCGAATAAAAACGGCTCCGCCGGAGCCGCCGCAAACCGAATATCCCCTGAAATGTACAAGCGCCGGTATCTTTACGATACCGGCGCTCATTTTATATGGTGCAGAGATGGGGATAAGCCGGACATACCTGCTGCGCGACACGCAGCAGCATATTTACCACTTGTTTTCGACCTTTTCGGCGAAGCCGAAGAAGTCCCGCACCGGGAGGACTGTGCCGTCGTCCAGCGTGACGCGGCCGGTGAAGCGGCCAAAGACCTGATGCTGGTCAGATTTGATGATGATCGCGCTGGTCAGCGCGCTCCGGTCGAGCACGGGCGTGAAGTCCATGTAGAAGCGGTTGTCGTCGCTGGTGAAGTTCCAGACGTTGAGATAGGCATTGCGGCCCTTTTCGTCCTTCGGGATGTGGAATTCGACCGTGCCCAGTTTGTGGATCCTGCCGTCATAGAACAGGACGTTTTCCGACGCGGCGGCGGTGTTGCCGAAGCCGTAGCCGATGTTCCAGCCGAACGGCACGCCGTCCAGCTCGCCGGAGGCGCTGCCCCAGTACCAGGTGTTGTGATACGTCCATACACCGCGGCCCCAGTCCAGAACGCCGAAGAAGCGGTCGGGCGTCAGCTCGATGCGGCGCTTGCCGAGCGTGATCCAGCCCTCGGCGCGCATACAGTTGATCTTCTGGTTGTAGTAGAAGTGGCCGGGTTTGTCGAAGGGCGTAGCGATGACCATGCTCTCCTCCGGCGCACCAGACAGCGTGACAATGCCCTCGATGGCGTCGCCGTCGAGGAAGCGGTCCATGTGGAAGCTCAGACGGCGTGCTCCATCCTCGTGGTAGAACGCCATGGCGTAGCCGCCGCGCGCGATCTCGGAAGCGCCGTCTGCGGAGCTTTCCGGCAGGCCCGTTTTGCCCATCGGGAAAAGGCGCATGGGGCTTTTCGTCTGCTCCCAGCCCTCGTCAAAATCCAGGAAGGAGACGGAATCCAGCCCCATATAGCCGTTGTCGGCGATGGTGAGCGCCAGACCGACGTGTCCGTCGGTGATGAGGTAGTAATCCCACTCCTTGATGCGCATGGGGCTGACGCGGATGTCGCTGCGGCGGTAGACGGGCAGCAGCGAACGCGCCCAGCCCGGCTCCGCGAGGTCGCCGGATGCGTTCAGAAGCGGTGCAGATCGAAGAATTTCGTGCTGTTGACTCATACTTGCTCCTCCTTTGGAAGGTGATTTTCAAAGAAATCCTCCAGCGCGGACTGGACGCGCGCGGGATCGGTGATATAGCTCTTGGCATGGGCCGCGCCGTCGATCAGCACAAGCCTTTTCTCGCTCGTGCAGGCGTCATACGCCTCCTGCGACATGCGTGTGGGGACGAAATCGTCCGCCTTGCCGTGGATGAACAGGATCGGATATTTCGCGGCGGCGACGGCGCCGGTCGTGCTGCATTCACGCAGGGAGAAGCCGCCGAGAAGCGTGGAGAACACGTTCAGCGCCAGCAGGAGCGGTG
>FR887168.1:11661-20135 GCA_000436735.1 Firmicutes bacterium CAG:170 | reverse complement strand
GCGCCAGCAGGAGAGGTGCGGCGGGAAGCCATTTGCCGCGCGCGGGCAGGACGCTCTTCATGATGTCCCACGGCGAGGTGAAGCCGCAGTCGGCGACGATGCCGCGGACATTGGCCGGGAATTCGAAGCAGGAGGCCATAAGCACCGTAGTTGCGCCCATCGACATGCCGGAGAGGTACATCGGATGCTCCGGCCCGAGCCGCTGCGCGAGATAGGTGACCCATGAGAGCACGTCGTGGCGCTCCCGCACGCCGAAGGTGAGGAAGCGGCCCTGCGACGCGCCGTGCGCGCGCTGGTCGCACAGGAGCAGGTTGTAGCCCTGCTTGTGGAGGAACTCCACCTCCAGCCCGAAGTCCAGCAGCGCGGACGAACGGTAGCCGTGGAAAAGCAGAATGGTGCCGCGCGCGTTATCGCACGGCAGGAAGCGCGCGGAGAGCAGCTTTCCGTCGTAGCTCACGACGTGCAGCGTCTCCGGCTTTTGCAGCCGGAACCACTCCGCGCCGAAGAAAAGCGAATCCGTCCATTTTGCAAACGAGCTGCGGCGGATATAATCCTCCGTCAGCGGCTCCGGCGGCAGGCAGCGCTTGACGCAGGCAAACTGAAAGCCGGCAAAGCCTGCGGCCAGAAGCAAAACAAGAACGGCGAATAAGATCCAGAGAAACGGCATGGGAACGATCCTTCCTGATAGATGAGGTCAGTCCGCCTTCCGTCCGAGACGGGCGAAAAAGCGGAATGTGAGGGGCCAGACGCATCCGGCGTAGAGCACCAGAACGAAATAGCGGAGAGCGTCGGCAAAGCCGGACGGGAAAAGCGTGCGCAGCGGCTCCTTGAGCATCGTCTTGAGGCCGACAGCCAGCGCCAGTCCAAGTACGAGCTTGAGGATCTGGCCGTACCACGGCGCGCGGGTGTCGAAGCGGATATAGGTGCGCTCGATCAGATACATGGGCAGAAGCGCGGCGACCGCGCCCAGCAGCGTCCACGCATTCTTGACGGCATGGGCGAGATTGCTCTCATCCTCCGAGCCGGGCGCGAAATCCGGCCGCAGGCCCGTCACATAGCCGAGGAACACGCTGCCCAGCGCCAGCGCGCCGACGATCAGCCACGGCATGGACCGGCGCATGGCGTCCTCCGTCCGGAAAGCGGGATACAGCGCGGCCAGCAGGATCAGCGCCATCGCAAACGCGACGCCCACGTCCAGCGGCGTGTGGACGCCCAGATACATCCGCGAGAACGGCACCAGCAGAATGACGGCAAGGCAGACCCAGCGCACCCATTTGCGCCGGGTCATGACGGCGGCCGCGCCGAAGGTGCTGACGGCGTTCTGCGTATGGCCGGATGGGAAGGAATAGCCGGTGGCGGCGGCGCGGGCGCTCTCTACAATGGTGAAATCCGGGTCGAGCACCCACGGGCGCGGGATGCGGCAGACGATCTTCAGAAACTGATTGCCGATCGTGCCGAACAGGCCCGCCACGAAGGCGTAATAGCCAGTGCGCTTATCTACGCACCAGAACAGCGCGAACGCCAGCACCATAAAGGCCAGCTCGTCGCCGAGATAGGTGACCGCGCCGAAAAAGGCGTCCAGAGCGGGCAGACGAATACCCTCCAGCAGCCGAAGAAAATGCATAGCAGTTCCTCCTAGAGTCAAGTTTCTTTTAGTATAGCACTTTTTTCTGAAAAAGGGAATATCCTTGCTTTTTTACGGAAATGAGATATACTAAATAAAAAACAGAAAGAGAGGCGCCGGGATGTTTTCACAGGAGAGCCGTTGTATTTATGAGAAAAATCAGCTGATCGAGGTCATTTGCCAGCTCCGGTTTCCGGACATTCTGAAAATCGAGGCGCAGGAGCCGTATGCGTTTCAGGATGCCATCCGCGGCGAATACCCGCAGTATGCGAAGAAGGTCGAGCAGCTCCCGCCGCAGCAGGCGGGCGGAAAGCTGACGCCGCAGGGGACGGTCAACAACTATCAGTTCATCTCCGCCGACAGCCAGTGGAAGGTCAGCCTGACCAAGAGCTTTATTGCCCTTTCGACGCACGGCTATACCCGCTGGGAGGAATTCGCCAAGCGGCTCGACCGCATCCTCGCCGCGTTCATTCAGGCATATCAGCCCGCGTATTTCTCGCGTGTCGGCCTGCGGTATATCAACGCCTTCCGCAAGGCGGAGCTGGGCTTGGAGAATGCGCAGTGGCGCGAGCTGATCCAGCCGGGCTATCTCGGCCTGATGGGCGACGACGACGCGCAGGAGGGCGCTTTCCTCAAAAACGAGCAGAATATCACGGCGGCCATGCCCGGCGGCGCAAAGTGCAACATCAAATGCGGCCCGGGAATGCTGCGCAAGATCAACAACCAGACCCGCCAGTCGCAGGAGGAAAAGGTGTTCATGCTGGACATCGACCTCTTCATGGAGGGCAATACGCCGATGAATCACGCCGTCCCGGCGCTGAACGTCGTCCACGGCAACGCCGGGAGCCTCTTCCGCGGCGCGATCACCGACACGCTGCACGACGCGATGGAACCGCGGGACGCCTGAGCGTGGGCGTGACGCCGACTGAAGAAGTGCATGTTTCCCGATGTCGGAGCGTTAAAAAAAGACGCCGGCGGCGTCTTTTTCATCTCCGACCGCAGCGGCTATGCCGCAAGGGGAACCACTGGGTCGCGCAGCCGCGCGCGGCGGAACTCTACGAGGTTCCACGACAAACTGAACAGCCGGAGGCAGCTGCCTCCGGCTGTTTTTATATGCCTGACTCACAGGAAGAATTTCCGGCGGAGCGATTCGCGCAGCGGCTTGCAGATGGCGATGACGATCAGCATCAGGCCGAGAATGACGCCCGCCGCCAGCGGATAGAACGACCAGAAGAAGGTCTGGTGGACATGAAAGGTGAGATTGATCAGAAACTCGATCAGCACGGCCAGTCCGCCGCCGAGGATCAGACCGCCGCCGTAGATATAGAGATATCCGGCGTGCAGATAATGCGTCAATGCGACCATGGCGCTGACCAGAAGCCCGATCGCGCCGGTCACCGGGAAGGCGAATCTCAAAAACCAGTCCCCGCCGGTCGCCAGATCGACGTAAAGCAGATACAGCCCGATGGCGATGAAATCGACCGGGACGAAAATGACCGGATTCGGATGCCGGAACCAGAGCGGAAGAATGGTCAGAACATAGAGAAGTCCGATCGCGCCGGAGGCGTAGCCGGACCAGACGATCCCACCGTTGATGCGCCAGTCGCACAGCAGGCAGATCACGGCCGGAAGCAGCGCCAGAACAGTCAGCACAAACAGAACGCCGGAGCGGTTGACATCCTCCGGACGGATGCGCCGGTCAGGCGGGAAGGGCGGATCGGCGAGGGTGCGCGGAAGCTCCGGATGGAAAACGGTCGTGCCGCAGAGCGGGCACTTCTTTTCGCTGTCGGCAAGCTCCGCGCCGCATTTTACACAATACATTGTGGTTCCTCCTTAATCACGTTGGTTGCTCTCGACCTTGACGTGCAGGCCGAGGCCGTGCAGCACACGGAAGAAGTGAAGCTCCAGCTCCGGCTCACGGATGTTGCGGATGAGGTTGATATACATGGTATCGCCCCACGAGAGCACGCCGCAGTTATGCGGCGCGCGTGACTGCACGCCGATGATGAAGTCCATCCGGCGGACATAGGGGGCCATAGCCTCCGGCATCTGCACCGCGCCGAGATTGGACATGCACAGGCAGGATTTGCACTCGCCGACCGTATCAAAAACGGCCTTCATGGCGATGTTTTTGACGAACAGCGGCATGATCCGCAGGATCGGAGATCTTTCGCTTGCGACGTTTGTCGCAATTTTCGCGGCCATCATGCGGCGGTCGTTTTCCAGACCCATCCGGTGATGGGCGATGGAGCAGATCTCGTCGAAGGTATAGTCGCCCATGCGAGGGTCGATCTCCGGCGTCACATAGGAGGCGAAGTTCCGCAGCGTTCTGCTTGGGAACAGCCGCCGGAGGTTGACCGGAAGCAGGACCTTGACGGGCTTGCGGCGGCTGCGGCGCGGTACCTGCTCCGCCTGAAGGCGGCAGATTGCCTCCAGCATCGCGGCGGCGAGAAATTCCGTCACGCTGACGCTGTGCGCCTTGGCGCAGGCCTTGACCTGTTCGACGGAGAGCATCATGGTCGTAAGATTCAGGAAGCCGTCCGGCTCCGGCGTGCCGCACAAATGCCACGCGGTCGCTTCCTTCCGGCTGGCCTTTACGTCGCCGGCATAGCGCAGGAAGCTGTCCTCCAGCTCGTCTTCACTGGGTTCCTCGAGCCGTCCGAGCACGCCGCATTCGGCGGGGATCTGTGCGCCGTATTTCTGGCACAGGTATTCGGCGACGAGCGTCTTGAGGAAAATCAGGCCGCCGGTGCCGTCCGTTACGGCGTGGAAAAATTCCACGGCGATGCGGTCATGATAGACGAGCACCCGGAAGGCACATTTGCGGATATCGTCGAAGGGGACGTGGACGAGCGGATAGCTTTTGTCCTCCTCGATAGGCGGCGCCTTCGGGATCTGCTCAAGGTAATACCAGAACGCGCCCCGGCGCAGCCGGACGGCGATGGACGGGAAGCGGCGCACCGTCACATCCAGCGCCGTGCGCAGGACGGGCACGTCCACATTCTCCGTCAGCGTGGCGGAGAGGCGGAAATAGTTCGTCCAGCCGCGGCGCTTGGCGGCGGGATAGATCTTCGCCGCGTTGTCCAGCCGCATCCAGCGGAGCTTCTTCGCCGGAGAGAGCACCTTCGTCATGAAATCGCCGATCGTTTCAAAATCGGACATGTTTTCGTTCAGGTAGTAGAGCACATAGGCGTGCCAGCGCTCGGGCGCGATGATAAGCTTGCTCTGACAGCCGCTTTTCAGCAGCTTTTCGTGCAGCATCCGCGTATCATCCAGCATCACTTCGTCGCCGCCGACGAACAGCAGCGACGGCGGCAGCCCCTTCAGATCACCGAAGAGCGGTGAGCAGAACGGGTCCGTGGGATCGTCCGTATAGCATTCGGCATAGAATTTCAGAAGCTCCGGCGTCATAGACGGGTCGATGTCGCGGTTTTTGACGTAGGATTCGCCGGAGCCGGTCAGATCCGTCCACGGCGAAATGCCGATCAGCCCGCAGGGAAGCGGCAGCTTCAGTTCCCGCAGCCTCAGACACAGCGCATAGATCAGACCGCCGCCCGCGCTTTCACCGCAGAGCAGGATCTGCCGGGCCGGGTAGCCCTTTTTCAGAAGATAACGGTAGCTTTCCACGGCGTCATCCAGTGCGGCGGGATAGCGGTTTTCCGGCGCGAGACGGTAGGCCGCGCAGAATACGCGCACGCCGCATTCGTCGGCCAGCGTCGCGGCGAAGCCCTTCGCATAGTCGAGATTGCCGCAGGTGTAGCCGCCGCCGTGCAGATACAGAACAACGCCCTGCCGCCGCTCATCCTTTGGTATGAGCCACGCGCCGGAGAACAGGCCGAAGTCATGGTCGCGGACATAGACATCGCGCCGGTGGATGGCTTCCATCAGCTCGCCAAGCTTGTCCTGACCCTTGCGCGTGATCTCCAGAGAGCAGTTGGCGACAAAGGGCTTGAAGAAATTCAGTTGGGAACGTACCAGCTTCGCAGGGAGACCCAAATGCGTCCCCTCCTTTTCATGAGATTTAATCATTATACCATTTTTATCGGGAGATGTAAACATGGAATCGGGATGAAGAAACGCACCGCAGCCGGAGGCAGCTGCCTCCGGCTGTTTTTTACGGCTCCACCGGCCCTTCGTGATAGAGCATCCACGCCGTCCACGACATGGCGTTCAGTGCGCCCCATGTCAGCCGGTACTGCTCCGTCTCCTGCCATGTGCAGTATCGGAACCAGTAAAAAATTCCAAGCTGGCATGGCAAAATATCCTCGATCACGGCCCGCATCCACGAAAAGCCCTCCGGGACGCCCATAACGCCCGGAAACCAGACCTTGACGCGGTTGACCTCGCCCGTTTCCTCCACCGTACACGGCACGCCGCACGCGCGCAGGCAGCGATTCAGTGCCGCGGCCGTGAAGCTGTCGCCGCCGATCTGCAAAAACGCGGCGATGGCTTTTCTGCGTGCCTCGGTATCCTGCTCCACCGCGCCATGCCGGAACAGCGCTTCCATTCTTTCCAGTCCCTCTGCCTGCGCCGTCAGGACGATGCTCTCCCGCTGGGCGGTCTGCGCCCACGTCTCCAGCTCGTTGAGCGACTTTCCGAGCGCCTGAAGCTCACCGAGTGAAAAGCTCCCCTCCCGGAAGCTGTAAACGCCGAGCGGCCTCAAAAGCGCGATCAGCTCTTCCGTGCAGCTCATTCCTCGCCCTCCAGGATCGTCAGCGTTCCAAGCTGCGGCAAAGCCCTTGCGTTTTCCGCAATATCCGCCGCAGGCTCCACGATCTGATAATTTTCCACCATGCCCGTGTCAAGGACGGCCTTTCCGAGCTGTGCGCGGTAGACGGCTCTGCCGAGCAGGCTGCCGGTGAAAAACGCCCGCAGCGCCGTCTGCACGGCGGCGGAGGCGTCCGCGAAGCTGGTTTTCTGCTTCGGCCAGAGCTTCACCGTCACATCCACGCTTTGAAGCTCCGGCGCCATCACCTGCACATCCACGGCGATCTCGCGCACGCTGTCCAGATCCTGCTGGATCTCGTCCAGCAGCGCCTGCTTCGGCGCACCGTCCGACGCAGCCACCACCACGCCGACCGTACCGATCCCGCGGTCGCGCGGAATGACGCGGACGGCGTCCACGCCCTTGTGAGAAAGCGCGCGCAGCTCATAGAACACCGCGTTCGCGCCGTTTGGGAGCCGGAGGAAGCTGTCCAGAATGCGTTCGCGGAGACTTTCGTCGTCCTCGTCTCCGCTGCCGCCCTGAAACGCCGCCGGATTTGTCACGCCCGACACGCCGGTCGGCGCTTTTGTGAGGAAGGTCACGCTCTGCGCCGGTACGTTTCCGGCCGTACCCACCGACTCCGCCTCCGCCGCAACGTCTGCATAAAGCGCGCCCGCCGGGATCACGCCCTCCTCCGTCGTAACGAAGCGTACCAGTCCCGCCGTCGTACAGACGACGCCCGCCGGGATGGTCAGCGCATCCGGCCGCGCGCTTTCCAGCCGGAAGCGGAGGACCCCCTCCGCCTTGTGTCCGCCCTTTCGCGTAATGCCGCGCAGCTGCGCGTGATAGTCCAGATACTGCCCCGCCGCGCACTGCGGAAAGCTCTGCGTCAGCGCCCAGTCTGCGTAAATATAGAGCGCCTGAAGCTGCGCCGCCGCAGCATACAGCCGCACGGCCAGATCGGCCGTATCGTCCATGGCAAACCCGGTCTTTTCCTCGAACGTCTCCAGCATCTGCCCATAAATTTCCGCAATTTCCTTCATACCGTCACCTCCACCGTTCTCTGCGTCCCGTCATAGACAAGCTCGATGGCCACGTCCGCCTGATTGTCGGAGACCATCCGCACCCGGGCGCCCGTGACCTCCATGCCCATACCCTCCAGCGCCTGCGCGGCATACTGCTGCGCAGCCGCGTTCCGTGCGGAGGGCCGGAGCCTGCCAAGCTCACGCAGGCGGCTTCCCAGCTCCGGAAGGAACGGGAACGCCCCTCTCCGGCACGTCAGCTTGAACAGCGCCCGTTCCAGCAGCGCCTCTTCCTCCTGCAAGCGCACGAAGCCGCCGAAGCCGTCCGGCACATAGTCTCCGCCGCGCAGTAAATTTTCCGTCATTCCGTCAAGACCCTCCTGCCGTTTACAAATGCCTCGCCAGAGATCTCCACCCTGCCGTTCAGCTCGATCTCGCCCGAGTTTTTCAGCCGGATCGACGCGCCGCCCGAGTAGATGAGCACCTCGCCCGGCTGCAATGCGCCGCCGCTCTGCAAAACGCCCGGCACATAAAGCTCGTTTCCCTTGATAACGAGCACGCTGTCCGAGGCGGACGGCTGCCAGCAGTAGCCGCCGGGAGAGATCACCCGTGCGTTTCGCTTTTCGCCGTCCGTCACCACCGCCGCATCCTCGCCGCCAATGGAGACCGTTCCCAGCGTCGCCGGTTCAAATTCCGGCGTTTCCTGTACGATTCTCTTTGAAAGCCACATATCATTCCCTCAATGTCAGCGTGCAGCTGACACCCGCGTCTCCGCAGACCGATTCCGCTGTCTGCACCGTAAACACACCCTCGACCCCCATGGCCGGGAGCGTCAGCTCGACCCGGTCGAGCGGCTGCGCCGTAAAGCTTCCCGGCACGCACACCTCGATCAGATGCTTGTCCCGCCGCGCATCCTCCAGCCGCTGCGCTGCCGTCCGCCACGTCGCGCGCACCTTGTTCCCGGTCAGTCCCTGCACCTTCACGCAGCTTCCGCCGCGCCGCAGAAACTCGCTGTTTTCCGCCGCGATCTGCTGTCCGGTGCGGGTGTTGACGAGGATCTGCCGGGAGCTTAGCCCATAGCGGCTGGCACTTAGCGGCGCCGAGGTGCGTCCGCCCCCCCGCA
>FR887168.1:7436-11609 GCA_000436735.1 Firmicutes bacterium CAG:170 | reverse complement strand
TCCGTCTCTCCCAGCACCAGTGTTCCGTCCGGCAGAAAGCGCGGGAAAATCTCCGCGCTGTGGCGGCAGAAGCCCGCCAGCACCTGCCAGCAGGTGTAGCCTGTCTCCACCACGAAGCGCTCCACCGGCGGCATCGCCGCCGCGCGGATGTTCACGATGCCATACGGCCGGACATAGGTGCTCAGGATATCCTCCAGCTGTGCGCGGACATATTCCGCCGCCCGCACCTGATTGTCCAGCAGCAGCGCCGCAAGTCCGCGCCCGGTCATCTCCACGAGCAGCCCCTTTTTATCCATCCGGATCTCGTAGTCGTCCACAACGCCGGTAAAAACCATCCTCCCCAGCTCCTCCGCCTCGAAAAGCACCGCCCTCCGCAGCGCTTCGGCCAGCTCCGCTTCATACAGAAAACGGATGGAAAAGCTGTCGCAGGGGTCGCCGTCCGTCAGCCTGACGCTCCACTGCAAAAGCGCGGGCAGCGTCAGCCGCCGCCCGTCGCACGTTCTCACATAGCCGGTCATTGCACCCTCACCTTCTGTCCCAGCGTGAGCCGGGTCGGGCTGGAAAGTCCTGGATTCATTTCCAGCAGCTCCGCCATGCTCAGCTCATATTTCGAGCAGACATGCCAGAGCGTCTCGCCGCTTCGCACCGTGTAGTAGATCTTCCCGCCGCGTCCTCTCCGCCGCGTCACATAGGCCGTTTTCAGCTCCTGCTGCGGCGCGCTCTCGCAGAACTCGAAGCGATACGCCACATAGTCCTCACGCGGCTCCTGCGTCAGCTGGAGCTGCGTAAAAAACGCCTGCGCGCCCTGCCATGCCGGATGGAGCAGCGTTCCCGCGCCATCCTGCCGGAAGGTCTGCACCAGAAGGCTGAAATTCCGCATGGCGTCCGGCCCGAAAAATTCGCCCTCTCCGCGTAGGACCATGCAGGTGGCGCCCAGATCCTGCACCTCAAAGCCGCCCATCGGGATCTTCTGCACGACCGTCCGCCGCTCGCAGCTGAGCGTGTAGGTTTTCGGATTGTTCGGCCAGACAAAGGACTTATACTGCATATTCAGCATTTCCGTCACCCTCCATATCTCCGCGCATCGCGCTCAAAGAAGCGGGATATCTCGCCCATGGAGCGCTGCGCCTGAATGCTGGAAACGCCCTCCGTTTCCAGCGTCTGTGTGAGCCGCCCGATCAGTCCGCCGGAAAACGCACTGCCCGCCTGCGCCGACGGCTGCACGCTCTGCATCTGCTGAAGCGTCCGCAGCTGCCGTTCTCCCTCCGTCTGCGTCGTAAGCAGCGCCGCCCGCAGCTGTGCGTCCTCAAGCCGCCGCAGCTCCCGCAAAAGCGGCTCCGCGCCGTCCGCCTTTCCGGGCCTGTCCGGCGTCTGCATATCCGCAGGCAGGCTTAGCGCCTCCGCCGTACCCGGCTCCGTCTCCGCATCCTGCGTACCGGCCTCCGGCCGGACGCGTGCGCTCCAATGGTAGACCGTCAGCGCCTCGTCCGCCTCCGGCTGAAGCTCCGCCGCGACCTCCGCCTGCATCCGCAGGATCCTTTCCACATAGGTCACTGTTTCCTCAGCTCCTCAAATCTGTCCTCGTCAAAGCTGGAATTCACCTCCGCCAGCGGCGCGCCGCAGCAAAGGCAGGTGCTTTTCTCCGCCTGTGCGCGGCACTCCGGGCAGAGCTGCTCCAGCCTTTCTTCCTCGTCGAGCGTCATGTGCAGCACGCAGTAGAGATAATCGCCGTCCGTCATCTCTCTGGCCCGCGCCTCGGAGGGCAGAACGCCGAAGCTTCGCAGCACCCTCCACTTGAGCCGCTCATACGGCGCGTTTTCCAGCGCCTGCCCGAGCCTTCTGCGGTTTTCGGCGCTGCACGGCGGATTTTCCTCCGCGCACAGTGCCAGATACCGTTCCGCCCAATGGCCGATCCGCTCCGCATGCACGCGCCGCAAAACCTCCGCGCCGTCGGCGAACGCTCTTTTGCCGTTTTTGCCGAACGCGGCCCGCGCCAGAATGCAGGCGTTCAGACAGAGGCCCAGTGCCGCCGTATCGCCGTCCGCCAGCGTCTCCGCCTCTCTCTGCGCCTGCAAAAGCTCCGCCGCCGGAATGAGCCGCAGCTCCAGCGCGGAAACGTCCGTTTTTCTTCTGCCTCCCAGAAAATGCAGCAGTGCCTTTTCCATCACAGACTCGTTTCCGTCCGGCGCGCCGCCTCGACCGTGACCTTTTCCATCACGTTTCCACCGACCTCGGCGCTCTCCTGCATCTGGCTCCACTGGCAGCCGGAATAGATCACGTTCCGGTCGGGCTTGCATACGACCAGTGAGAAATTATCCAGCTCCATGAAGTCGATGCCGTCGCGGATGGCCTCGTCCGTCGCGTAAATGCGCGTCAGCTCGAGCGTATACTTTCCCTGACCCCGGATGGTCGCCACCGGAGCCTCCTGTCCGAAGGCATAGATTGCCTTGCTGGAGCGCGTCGCCGTCACCTTGTAGCTCTGCACGACCGCCACGCGGCTTCCGTTGACCTCCAGATAGATGTCCGCAGAGGTCGGGATTCTGTTCGTCGCCATGCTCATTCCTCCTTAAACGCTGATATGCGCGGTGAGATAGATGCGGTTGAGTCCATGCACCACGCGGAATTCAAATTCGACCACGCAGGTCGTCGGATCGGTCGTGGACGCCGTGACCGTCAGATTGTCATAGCCCTCGATGATCTCCTTGTCGATCCGATCCTCCAGCTCCACGATCACCTGATTGCGGATGGCGTTGCGCGTCAGGGCGCTGTTTTTCGCGCGCGTGAACTTGGCGCGCAGCGCCCTGCGGATGGACGGGATCACATCGTCCACAATAAGGATCGTCGTCAGCTCCCGGAAGGTCTTGTCGGCGGCGTCTCCGGTCTTGGTGCGGGTGGTGAGGCCGCGAATGACGCTGACCCTTCCGCCGACGCATTCCAGCGCCGTCACGCCCGCCGCGACCAGCGCGTCATATTCCGTATCCTCGTAGCCTGCCGTTACCCCGGAGATGCCCTGCAAGACCTGCCCGTTGAGCGGCATCGCGGGATCCGACTGGTCGCACAGCACGCCCGCCAGCGCGGCCGCCGCCATGCAGCCGCCTGCCGCCGCCGTCTCTCCGGAGAGATAGACGTCCGGCGCCATCAGAACGACGCGCTCCGAGTTGAGCTTTGCCGCCCGTGCCGTCAGCTCCGCGACGGACGGGCTTGTCATGCCCGCAAGGCCGATGCACTCGCCGCGCTGGCCCGACGCCGCCTCGACCGCGTCGCGCAGCGCAATGTGTACCTTTTCCTGTGCGCTGCCGACGACGCAGAAGCTTGCGCGCTTCTCCGCAAGGAGCAGCGTCAGCGCCGCCTGATACGCCGCCTCCGTGTCCTCCGCCACCGGGCAGGCCAGAACGGTGCCCGCGCCGTTCTGATACGCCAGCTTCAGCATTCTTCCCAGCTGGCTGCTTTCGCCGAACGTATCCCTGCCGGAGGCGTAGGACGTCACCGTATAGAGGCCGCTCTTGGCCTCGGAAACGCCCGCCAGCGCGATCACACGCTCCGTGCTGCCCGTCGCGGTCACGCTGGACGCGTCGTAATCCGAATAGACGCCCGGGCGCTCGTGATAAGTAATGCTCATTTCAGTACTCCCTTCAGAATGAAATCCGTAAATTCCGTCTCGTCCTCATTGGCCGCAGCGTAGAGGTACGCCCGGCTTTTCGCAGTCAGAGCGCATCGGAAGCAGTCGCTGAGCGCGTCGTAGGCGCACGGCCCCACCGTGAACGACCCGATCTGCACCGCGCCGAGCGGTGCGCCGAGCAGCGCCGCCACACGCTCCGCCTCCTCCATGCACGCCCTTCCGCCGAGGCTGCGCGGGCAGTAGACCTCCAAAACCGCCTCCGTTTCGAGCGTCTTTCCATAGAGCGCCCGCAGCGCGCCGTTTTTGTCCTCCTGCATTCCAAGATAGGCATACGGCCCATCCACGCTTTTTGCCTCTGCGATCCCAACCGCCGTCACCGGCTTTTCCAGATGCGGCATCAGCCCCTGCGGGAACGCCTTGACCGCCCGCAGTCCCGCCTGCTCCAGCGCGGCGATCAGCGCCTCGATCAGCAGCTCCACGGATCGTCACCTCCGTCCTTCTGCAAAAGTCCCCAGATGTATACCGGCTCTCCCGCCAGCACCATTTCCTCCGCC
>FR887168.1:0-7391 GCA_000436735.1 Firmicutes bacterium CAG:170 | reverse complement strand
CGCCGCGGCAGACGATCCGATCCGTATCCGTCAGCGGCCTGTCCGCCGGGCCGATGTAAAGATAGCGCCCCTGCGGAAGCTCGCCGAGCATCTGGATCGTCCGGCGCATATTGTCCCAGCTCTTTGCCGTGACCGGTTGGAGAAATGCGCGGACGGCGCAGGTGCCGTCCGCGTTTTCGATCTCCGCCTCGCTTCCGTAGTCCGCAAGGATCTCCGCGATCATTTCCCTCATGACCTTACCCCCAGGAAGAAACGGCCGCCCGTGCAGAACGGCCGCATCAGCAGCTCCGCCTGCGTCCGCAGCTCCGACGCGGAGCGGTTTTCGCCTCCGGACGTGACCGTCACCTCGCCCACCGTGAAGGACTTATACGGCGTCGCCGACCGCGCCGCGATATAGTGGCTTGCCGCCAGCATCGCCGCCGCGCAGAGAAAGCTTCCCCGGCAGTCCTCTGGCCGGACGTCCTTCCGCAGGCTTGCCGAAAGCTCCGTTTCCGCCGCCGTACAGAGCGTCCGCAGCGTCTCCCGGTCGTCCTCGCCGGGGGAGGCAAATACCGCCGCGACCTTGTAGATCTCGTCGAGCATCGCCAATCAGATCACCAGAACCTTTGCTGCCTCCGGCATGATCTTGCCGAAGCCGGAGATGGAGGTGATGGCGGCGCGCTCCAGCTGACGGTCGATCAGCTTGTCGTATTCGACGCTGACCTCGCCCGCCTGCACCATTTCCAGCGCATAGCGGCGGTCAAGACCGATGATCGTGCCGTCCGTCACGCAGCCGCTGCGGACAAGCTCCGCGCCGAGCGGCGTGGCCAGCGCGCCGGTGCCCTGGAAGTTGAGTCCCGCCGCCGCGTCCTGAAGCTCGCTCAGACTCAGCAGCTTGACCATGGTGCCGCCGGGAACCAGCATGGTGTTGAGCGTGTACGGATCGAACTGCGACCAGAATTCGACCAGCTGCGCATAGGTGAGCGTGCCCTTCGTACCGCTCATCGGCGACGTGCCGATCTTCAGCTTTTCCGCCGCGTTTGCGTTGCCGTCGCCGTTCACCAGCACGTCCACCGCGTCCTGCAGGTGCATCTTCTGGATGTACGCGCCGATCTGGCGCAGTGTGACCGAGAACAGGTCGAGCTTCTGGAAGCGGATGGCCTCGTAGGACGCCACCAGCATTCTGCCGCGCTTGTGCAGCTGGACAAGATTGCTCTTGGTCTTGACCTCCGTTGCGGGGATGCTTGCGCCCTCCGCGACCTGCATCAGCTTCTTGTCCTCCTCGGACGGGACGGAATAGACGCTGCGATAGTCCATGGAGTCGATGGTCGTGGTCGTCGCGGTGATCTTCGGCAGGACGTTGTTCTCCTCCATGCCCTGACGGACGGCGCGCGCGATATACTCCGGGAACAGGACGCTCGATTCCATCGTGCGGAAGAATTTCTCCACCGGATCGGAATACGCGCCCTTGGCGCGGATGTCGAAGCGCTTAAGCTGACGCTGGAAAGCGTCGGTGCCCTCCAGTGCCGTGCCCTTGTAGCTTTCGCTGGGGTCGAGCTGCTCCAGCACCTGCGTGAAGGACTTGCCGCTCTCGCGGTACATGCCCTTTTCCAGCTTGATCGTATCAAAACCCATGATATTTCTCCTTTCTTCTCTTACAGGAACAGTCCCAGTGTTTTTGCCGCCGCGTCCACATGCACGATCAGGCAGCCTCTGCCGCCGCTCGTGACGCTCTTGACGCCGCCGTCGCCGTCGGCGCCCAGCGTCGCGTAGCCGACCGATGGGGCCGTCTCGTCGCTGAACGGGACCTCCGCATAGCCGCCCATCACGACGGCCGCGCAGCCGTCGCGGACCTCCGCGACCACGCCGCAGAAGGCTTCGCCCGCCGCGCAGCCGGAAACGGTGTCGTTGGCCGATACCTTGCATACCTGCCCCTTTGCCGCACCGCTTCCTGCGAGGAAGGTCACATACTTTTCACCGATCGCATCAAAACTGATTTTCATTTGTCTGCCTCCTTAGAAATTAAATGAGAAACGCGCTGTCGGTTTTCAGCGCGGTTTCCTTTACAGATGAAAGCTGCGTCTGCGGCGGATAGAGCTTCGCCGTTTTCTTTTCGAGCGCGCAGCCCGCCTGCTTGAGCTGTGCCGCCTCCAACGCCGCCGCCATTTCGCGCAGCACCGGTTCCTTCAGCCCCAGCTCCAGCAGCATCGCGGCCCTCACGAACCGCTCCTCCAGCTCCTTCCGGTATTCTCTTCCGAGCGCCGCCTCCTTTTTCAGCCTTTCCAGCTCCGCGGCGGGCATTTCGCCGCCTCCGCCGAGCCTTTTGAGCACGCCCGCCTGCTTCTGCGCCGGGACGGCCACAAAGGAGAATTCATACGCATCCTCCGGCTCGCACAGCACCGCCACGCATGTCTGACCGCCGTAGCTTTCGCCCTTCCGGTGCTCGCAGCTTCCATAATCCGCCCCACAGATGGAGCAGATGCTCCGCCGCATCGCGCAGCCGACGGAGACCTCCTTCTTGATGCCCGCTTCGATCTCGCGGATGATCTCCTGCGTTTTCTCGCCGCGCAGGATGTAGGCCCACGCCTTGAGGAACGCACAGCCATCCCCATATTCGACGCCCGCCTCAAAAATACGCGCGACCTGCTTCTCGCTCGACCATGCGTGATCGACAATGCCCGTCTTTCCGACGAACATCGGCGCAAGCGCCTTCAGCGCCTCCGTCGAGAAGCGCTCATGGTCGCGGTCGGGTTGGTCGTCGCAGAGCCGCACCGAGAACACATAGACCTCCTCCGCCTTAAGCGGCGACTTGGCCTGCCGGTTGATCTTTTCGAGCTGCTCCGCATCCGGCGTTCCCGCCGTCAGGACGCTTGCCTGCTTCTGGATCTTCATGCTTCTTCCTCCGTTTCCTTTCTGATTTTTTCCGCCTGTCTGCGGTAAAGCTCCGCGTGCGCTTCCTCCACCAGATCCTGTAGAGAAATGTCGTCCCAGACGATCTCCGGCTCGCAGCCATAGCCCTCCAGCCGCAGCCACGTCCGGCAGATGCGGTACAAAATCGGCTCCACGCACCGCCGGATGCTCCAAAGCTCCGAGGTCAGCAGATCTGCCTGCTGCTTGGACATACGCTCGGTCGAGGCCCAGCTCAGCCCCAGCATGAACGGCGGCAGGCCGGTCTTTGCCACCAGCTGCTCCAGGATCTGCCGCACCGGCACCTCGGAGTCGAGGATCTGTCCGTCCGCGCCGATGACCTTGATCTCCACGTCGCCGACCGCCACAAAATCACGCACCGACCCGGAGCGCCCGTCCTGCATCGCTGCCGTCCATTCGCGCGCCATCTGCTCGGCTGCTGCCGCATGGTCGCTCCGTTCCTCCTTCGGCCGGTAGACCACAGCGTAGCGCACATTGCCCGCCCGCTCCCAGTTCACGCCGACCGTCCGGTAAATTTTCATCAAAATCTCCGTCAAAAACGGCATCCCGCGCAGGAGCGACACGCCGTAGGGATTCCCCGGCTCCGGCTTCCATGTGGAAAACAGCAGCAGATTCTGATACGGCAGTGCGCGAAGCGCCCCGTTTTCGCAGACGCACAGCTCCATTTCCAGCGCGGATGCGCCCTGCCGGACATGGATCCTCGTCACATCGCCCCAGCAGACCGCCGCCAGACGGCCGTCCGCCACGATCATCTCGCCGACGGCCCGTCCATAGGTGAGCATACAGTCCAGATACGTCTGCAAAAAGCATTCCAGCCCATACTGCGCATGCCCCACCGGCACGGTTTTCAGAAACTGCCGCAGGCCCCTTTCCGCTGCTCTGTCGCCGCATGTCACCGTGAAGCCGCCCGTCAGCCGTACAAGCTTCCCGATGGCCGCGTCGAGAATGGGCACATTTTCGCGCATCGCCCGGTAGATCTCCGCCTCGCTCCCGCCGAGTGCCGCCGCGCCCGTCAGCCCGAACGCCCCCGGCGCGCTCTCGCGCAGCTGTGTCGCCAGCCCCGCGCCGCTCTGTTCTTTTTTCTTCATTTCTTCACCTCATTTTCAATATCCCGTCCGCGCCACAGACCGCGCCGCAAAGCCGCCTCCGTCCGTGCCCAGTACGCCCGTCACGAAGTAGCGCATGTCGTCCATGGCGTGATCGTGTTCCTTTTTCACCCGGTCATGTCCCGCCTTCGTGTCCCAAACATAAAGCTCCATCTCCCGCAGGCAGTCGGTGCAGCGGTCGCAGATCACGATCTTCCCGCTCTTGAGTGCATCCGCCGTCCTGCGGATGCCCGCCAGAACGTCGTTGTCCGCCTTCCGGACGTTCCAGCCCTCCCGCCGGAGCACCTCCAGAAAGCTCGCCGCCGACGGATCGACGATCACCTCCTCGATCCGTCTCTGTCCGGCCAGTTCCCTCAGCGCCTGCGCGTATTCCGCGTCCGTCATCTGCCGTCCCTCGCGCCGGGAGTCGAAGTAAAACTCCTCTGTCCGGTACCACACGCCGCCTTTCCGGCCCCAAAGCCCAAATGACGCCGGATTGACCGTCCCGTAATCGCAGGAAATGTACCACTGCTCCCACGGCCCCTCCGGCACAGGCGGCGCCTTCGCCGTGTCGAAGAAGTCGTAAACGCGGCCCTCCGCCGCCGTCCACAGTCCGAGCACAAACCGCCGGTAGAACACACCGCTGTAAAGCCGCCGGTAGCGCCTTCGGATCTCCGGCGTCAGCGACGGATTGTCCTCCATCGTAAAATGCAGATGCAGGCATTTTTTCCGCCGCGCACCCTTGATCCATTCGCGGTAAAACCAGTGCTGCGGCCCCTCGGGATTGCAGTTGAACCACAGCCTGCTTCCCGCGACGGAGCATCGCGCGCAAGCCTGCTCGACGAAGGAGCGCGGCATCAACACCACCTCGTCCATCAAAATTCCCGCGAACGTGATGCCCTGGATCAGCCCCGCCGCGCTCTCGTCTCTGCCGCCGAACACATAAAAGCGGTTTTCGCGGCCCGCGAAGCGCACCCGCAGCAGATGTTCCGAATAGCGCTCCGTGACCTGCATCCCGAGCATTTCGAGCCACGGCGTCAGCTCCTGCAAAACGTTCCGCCGCAGGCTTCCCATCGTCTTGCCGCACAGCCCGAACTGCCGCCCGTCAAAGCGGCACATCGCCCACAGGAAAAAGCCCAGTCCCATGCTGAGCGTCTTTCCCGACCGCACCGCGCCGTCGCAGACAATCGCCTCGCAGTCTCTGTCCGGGCTGCGCGGCATCCACCACGTCATAGCCCGCAGCTGCTTGGGGGAAAACCCGTCAAGCTCCATCTTCCATGCCCTTCAGCAGCGCTTCGAGGAAGCGCTCCGCCCGCTCGTCGCCCTGATCCGCCATGCCCGCCAGCTGTTCGAGTACCTTGCTGCGATCCATGAGCTTGATCTCGACGGAGCCCTTCTCGCTTTTTCGGATCTCCGTCAGCAGCGACAGATCGAGCGACGCGATATCCACATCCTCGCACAGCGCCAGCTTCACGCAGTCGTTGGCCTTTCCGAACGCCAGCTTCCGAAGCTCTCTTTTGATCCGTTCCATCTCAGACGATTTTTTCGCTCTGCCCTTGTTTTGTTCCGGCAAATTACCCCATCCCCTTTCAAACCGCCTTCACCCATACCCTCCGTCCCGCCGGAAGTTGCCTTTTTTCCGGCAACGCGGACGCAAAAGCCGCCGTTTGCGAAAAAAATCCCGCCGTCCGGCGGGAAAAATCGTCCGTACGCGGCCTCTTTTGCTTGACTTTCGCGGAATCGGTGCTATAATACAGGCCAAGTGAATAAGTATTCCGTTGATCGCATTCAGAACATTCGGACTGGATGCAGAAGGAATCTCTGGAGAACTCATTGAATTGGGTGCCGAAGGTGCAAGGCGAACGCCGAATCTCTCAGGCAAAAGGACAGAGTGCAGCATATTTTAACTGTACATGACAATGAGCGAACCAGCCGGTTCGCTCATTTTTTATTCAAGAAAGGAATCGCGCCATGAATATTCTTCAGCAGAACACAGCCTATCTCCACAGCTTCGACCCGGAGGTCGCCTCCATGATCGAGCGCGAATACGACCGTCAGAACCAGAACATCGAGCTGATCGCCTCGGAGAACATCGCCTCCGCCGCCGTCATCGCCGCCATGGGCTCCGTCCTGACCAACAAATACGCCGAGGGCTACCCTGGCAAGCGCTACTACGGCGGCTGCGTCTACGCCGACGAGCTGGAAGCGCTGGCCATCGAGCGCGCCAAGGCGCTTTTCGGCGCGGAGTTTGCCAACGTCCAGCCGCATTCCGGCGCACAGGCCAATCTGGAGGTCTACGCCGCCCTGCTCCAGCCGGGCGATACGCTCATGGGCATGGATCTTGCCAACGGCGGCCACCTGAGCCACGGCGCGCCCGTCAATCTCTCCGGCCAGATCTACCGCAGCGTCAGCTACGGCGTCGATCCCGGCACCGGCCGCATCGACTATGACCATGTGGAAGACCTCGTAAAGCAGCATCACCCCAAACTGCTCATCGCCGGCGCCTCCGCCTATCCCCGCGCCATCGATTTCAAGATCATGGGCGAGATCGCGCACCGGAATGGTGCGCTCTTCATGGTCGATATGGCGCACATCGCAGGTCTCGTTGCCGGCGGACAGCATATGAATCCCGTACCCTATGCCGATGTCGTCACCACGACCACGCATAAGACGCTTCGCGGCCCGCGCGGCAGCATGATCCTCGCCCGCGAGGAGTTCGGCAAAGCCATCAACAAGGCCGTCTTTCCCGGCACGCAGGGCGGCCCGCTCATGCACGTCATCGCCGCAAAGGCCGTCTGCCTGCGCGAGGCCATGCAGCCGGAATTCCGCACCTACGCGGAGAACATCGTCAAGAACGCCTCCGCGCTGGCGGACGCGCTGCTTCGCTGCGGCTTCCGCCTCGTCTCCGGCGGCACGGACAACCATCTGATGCTGCTCGACCTGCGCGGCGAGGGCCTCACCGGCAAGGAGCTTCAAGACCGCCTCGACAGCGTCCATATCACGCTCAATAAGAACGCCGTCCCGAACGACCCGCAGAAGCCCAGCCTCACCAGCGGCGTCCGCATCGGCACCCCCGCCGTCACCACGCGCGGCCTCCGGCCGTCCGATATGGAGCCGCTCGCCCGCTGCATCTGGCTCGCGGTACACGACTTCGATGCCAGCCGCGAGACCATTTTGGAGACCGTCCGCTCCATCACCGCCCGCTATCCCATCTACCCCAACGCCTGACGCTCTTTGAAGGAGCCTCCGAAAGAAGCCTCCGAATCGCTTTCCTTCGGCCTTCGCCGGAGCCTCCAGCTCTTTTCTCAAATTCTCCCCAACAAAAGCACCCCTGCGGCACGGTTGTGCCGCAGGGGTGTTTTTCTGTCATCGACCGCTCGTACCGGCCGCATTACAGGC
>FR887167.1 GCA_000436735.1 Firmicutes bacterium CAG:170 | reverse complement strand
GAGGTCATGGAGCTGTGCCACGAAGCCGGGCTGTATCAGATCGACCTTCTGAACGGCAGCGCAAACCGCGTTATGAGGATCATTTCCGTGCCGTCATGGAGCAGAAGCTCCGGCTGTCCAGCGAAGCCGCAATCCGCGGACACAAGAAGCGTCTGGCACAGGCTGAAAAGCGGTTGGGAGAGCTTGACCGTCTGTTTATCCGCATTTATGAGGCCAATGTGGCTGAGCGCATCACATATGAAAGGTTCTCTATGATGAGCAAGACCTACGAGGACGAACAAGCACAGCTTAAAGAGGAAATCCAGACTTTGCGGCAGGAAATCGAAGTACAGGAACGACAGATTGAAAACTTGGAGCAGTTTATCCAGCGGGTACGCAAATACGAGGATTTGGACGAGCTTACCCCCTATGCGCTGCGGGAGCTTGTCAAGGCAATCTACATTGAAGCTCCGGACAAGTCCAGCGGCAAGCGGCATCAGGGCATCCGCATTTCCAATGACCTTGTGGGATTTATCCCCGTGGAAGAACTGCTGAAACAGGAAACGGCGTGACCGAAGCCACGCCGTTCCTGAGAAAATACGATATTACTTTCTTATGCCCCCCCGACCATTCCCGGAAGGACTTCTCTTGCTCTGCGCGGTATTTTGTTGTTGTCCTTATGCGTACTCGCCTTTCGAATGAGGCCGGTTTTCAGCAAATTGGGGTTTCTATGAATAAAGGCATATGCCGTTATTCCGCAGTTATTCGGCCGGAGAGAGTGTCTCCGCGTTCCGGAACAGCAGATATTCGCCGTCCAGCAGGAGCAGGACGCGGTCAGCGGGATCGAAGCTCTCGCAGGCATAGATCTCGCAGCCGGTCAGCGCCTCCGAATCGCTTTCTTCAACGCGGCCGAGAAGCTCGCCGGGCTGAGGCTCCGCGTCGGCTTCCTCCGCCTGCATATACTGGATCCCGGCGAAGGTGAAGGACGGCGCGTCGAAAAGCGCACCCTTCATAAAGCTGTGGGAGTCCTCCTCTGCGGCGCCCGCAGGCGCCTCCATGGGCGCTTCTTCGGGCTGCTCAGTCTCCATGGGCGCTTCGTCCGCGGCGATGGCGGTTTCCTCCTCGACGGCCTCCGCCGATTCCGGTGCGGAGGATTCCACGGAAAAGCTCTCCGCCTGCATGGCGGACTGATTCATGTTTGCGACGGAATCTGTGGGTTTTGACTGTTCGAACGTCAGATGTGCGAAGGCGGCGATACAGGCGACCAGCGCGCAGCAGGCGGCCATCGCCGTCCAGCGGAGCCAGACGGTATTCTTTTTTGAAACAGGCTGCTCCGCGCGGGCGATGAGATCGTCTCCGACTCCGCCGATGGCGCGGAAGAACGCTTCCTTTTTCTTCATAGAGCAAAGCCCTCCCGTTCGAGGTGCTTCCGCAGCCTTTCACGCGTGCGGAAGAGAATGGATTTGACGTTGTTTTCGTTTATGCCGAAGCGCTCGGAAATGTCGCGCACGGAATCGACGAACCAGTAACGCCGCAGGAAGATGCTGCATTCGCGCTCCGGAAGCGTCCGGAGGAAGGTGTCGATGGCGTGCGAAAGCTCCTTTTCGTCGAAGGCGGCCTCCACGCCGCCTTTCCGCCAAAGGCGCCCCCCACGCCGCCCTTGGCGGCGATGCACTCGTCCAGCTCGTCGAGCGCCAGCGGGAGGCTCCCGCCGCCGCGCTTTTCAGCGTGTGCGGCCTTCCAGCGGTCAAAGGCGAGGTTTCGCGTGATCTTTCCGAGAAAAGCGGAAAGCACGGAGGGGCGCTTGGGCGGCATGGCGTTCCATGCATTGAGCCATGTGTCGCTGACGCATTCCTCGGCGTCCTCGTGTATTTTCAGGATGTTTCGCGCAATGGTGCGGCAGTAGCTGCCGTATTTCCGTTCCGTCTCCGTGAGCGCCTGCTCTTCGCGGGCCCAGTAGAGATCGATGATCCGATTGTCCTCCAAAGCGGTGCCTCCTATCTGTCAGAACGATTTTTTCTGCGTTCGGTTGCAGCGGGTCTCATATTTTTCTAAGTATATCATGGTAAATGGGATCTGGAAATGGTATAATGTAAAAAAATACGATAAAGCTGAGGGAATTGCAAATGGAATTTCATGTACTGGCGGTCGGAGACGTCACCGGAGCAGGCGGACTGAAAAGCGTGAAAAGGCATCTCCGGGCGCTCAAGAAGCTGTATCATATCGAATTCTGCGTGGTAAACGGCGAAAACGCCTCCGGCGTCGGCATCACGCCGCAGCAGGCGGACGAGATACTGGACGCGGGCGCGGATGTCATCACGCTGGGAAACCACACCTGGAACCGGCGGGAGATCTGCGACTATCTGGAGGAAAGCCGGTACATCCTGCGTCCGGCGAATTTCCTGCCGAGCCTGCCGGGACGCGGCTGGGGCGTATATGAGACGCAGATCGGGCCGGTGGCGGTCGCAAATCTGATCGGCCGGTGCAATATGAACTTCGGGCCGGACAATCCGTTCCATACGGCGGAGAAGATATTGAAGGATGTCGGCGATATTCCGCTGCTTTTGGACTTCCATGCGGAGGCGACCTCGGAGAAGCTCGCCATGGCGTATTTTCTCGACGGACGCGCGGCGGCGGTCTGGGGGACGCACACCCATGTGCAGACGGCGGATGAGACCGTTCTGCCGAAGGGAACGGGCTATCTCACTGACCTCGGTATGGTCGGGCCGGCCTATTCTGTGCTCGGTGTGAAGCCGGAGCAGTCCATCGCGCTGTTCCGGGGAGAGCTGACCTCGCGGTTTGAATGGCCGGCGGGGCCGTGCAGGCTGTGCGGCGCGGTGTTTACGATCGACAGCGCAAGCGGAAAATGCACATCCGTGGAAAGGGTGACGGTGAATGATTAGGTTTTTACATGCGGCGGATCTGCATCTCGACTCGCCGTTTTCCGGCCTGAGTCCGGAACGCGCGGCGCAGCGCCGGAAGGAACAGCGCGCCGTTCCTATGCAGCTGGCAGAGCTGGCCAATGCGTATGACTGCGGACTGATGCTGCTGCCGGGCGACCTCTTTGACAGCGATAACGTCTATCCGGAGACGGTCGAGGCGCTTGCGCGGGCGTTTGCGGCCTGCCGCGCGCAGATCGTCATTGCGCCGGGAAACCATGACTACGCGGCCGCAGGCTCCGCCTACCGGACGGCTGAATGGCCGGAGAACGTACATATTTTCACGGAGAGCGCGGTCTCCGCGTTCGAATTCCCGGAGCTTGGCTGCCGGGTCTACGGTGCGGCGTTCACCGGGCCGGAGGCGCGAGACCTGCTGACGGGCTTCTCGGCAGAGCGGGACGGGCTGGCGCAGCTGATGGTGCTGCACGGCGACGCCGTGAACAACCAGAGCCCTTACAATTATATCTCCAAGGCGGAGATCGCAGGCTCCGGGCTGGACTATCTGGCGCTGGGGCATATCCATGCGGCAAGCGGGCTTCTGACCGAGGGACGGACGGCCTACGCATGGCCGGGCTGCGCGATGGGACGCGGCTTCGACGAGCTGGGCGAGAAGGGCGTCTATCTCGGGACGCTGGACGCGAGCGGCTGCAAGCTGGAATTCTGCCCGCTGTCGGGAAGAAAATATGAGATACTGACCGTCCCGGCGGGGGACGACGCGATCACGGCGGCGGAAAATGCACTGCCGGAGAGCACGGAAAACGACATTTACCGCATCATTTTTACCGGCGAGGCGGAGCCGCTCGCGCTGCCGGAGGTCTACCGGGCGCTGGAGGGACGCTTTTTCAGCCTGAGCCTGCGTGACGGGACCACGCCGAAGCAGGATCTCTGGGCGGCGGCCGGAGAGGACACGCTGCGCGGCATTTTCCTGCGGGAGCTGCGGCAGCGCTATGACGCGGCGGATACGCCGGAGGAAAAGCAGTGCATTGCGGACGCCGCCCGGCTGGGGCTTGCGGCCATGGACGGAAGGGAGGCTCCGGAGCTGTGAGAATTTTGAAGCTTTCGGCCTCCTTCGGGAGCCTTCAGAACGCGGAGCTGACGCTGGATGAGGGACTGAACGTCATAACGGCTCCGAATGAATCCGGAAAATCGACGTGGGCGGCGTTTTTGATGGCGATGCTCTACGGCGTCGATTCCAGCGAGCGCACGACCAAGACAAATCTCCCGGTAAAGACGAAGTTCAAGCCATGGAGCGGTGCGCCCATGGAGGGACGGATGGAGCTGGAATGGCAGGGAAAGCGTATCACGATCGAGCGCAGCACAAAGGGCCGCGTTCCGATGGGCGAATTCCGCGCCTATGAGACGGCCAGCGGTCAGGCGGTCGCGGGTATGACGGGCGAAAACTGCGGAGAGCTTCTGTTGGGCGTCAGCCGGAGCGTTTTCGAG
>FR887166.1:2730-4886 GCA_000436735.1 Firmicutes bacterium CAG:170 | reverse complement strand
TCCAGCGTTTCCAGCACGGCGATCAGCACAAATTCCAGAATGCTGCACACCAGAAACGGCTTTCCGAGATCGTAGCCGTTTTTATAGTGCATCGGCAGGAACACCGCGTTGAATGCGCCCATCAGCACGAAGGACAGGCCGAGAAAGGCCGTGTTGGCCTCGATGCCGACCTCGTTTTTGAGCTGCCCGTACTGCGCCCGGATGAACAGGAACGGGATGCACACGAGCACCTGAAGCAGCTGAAGGTCCATGACCGTCCGCACCCGCGCGCGGACCATCTCCCGCTTGGTCACAGGCAGGAGCATCATGTAATACACGTCGCGGTTTTCCCGGCAGGACTGGAAAAACAGGAAAATGCCGAGAGAATTATAGAAAAAAGTCACATAATACGGATAATTCGGAATGAGCAGCAGTCCGCTCAGCGCCAGAAAGAAAAACGGCACCGGCGACATGGCCAGCTTCCATTCCTTATATTGCAGCGCCTTCATTGCTCCGCCTCCCTTTCCAGATGCACCATAATGTCCTCCAGCGTCGGCTGCGTCACCCTGCAGCCCGCCGCCAGCGCGGCGTCCTTCGCCTCGAGCAGGCCCGCGAACGACTCGCGGTGCTTCCGCAGGCCGATCAGCGCCCGTTCCAGCGCGGGCGTCAGCTGCTCCGGCGTTCCCTCCGCCAGAACGTAGGCGGCGAGGAAGTCCTTCTTCGTCCGCGAGGCGAAAATGCGTCCGTTCTGGATGTAGGTGATGCAATCGGCGCACTTTTCAAGGTCGGAGGTGATGTGCGTCGAAAACAGGATCGACACGCCGTCCTCCTCCGCAAGCGTCAGGAACAGGTCGAGCAGATCGTCGCGCGAGACTGGGTCGAGACCGGAGGTCGGCTCGTCGAGGATCAGGAGCTTCGCGCCGTGGCTCATGGCCAGCGCAAGCTGGTATTTGACCTTCATGCCCTCGGAAAGCTCGCTCGTGCGCTTGTCCTCGCTCAGGCGGAAGCGTTCGAGGCAGCTGCGGTACATTTTTTCGTCCCATGTGGGATAAAACCGGCGCGTGGCGTCGGTGATCTGGCGCAAGTGCTTGCGCGGGTAATAGCTCAGGCCGCCCGAGACGAAGCCAATGCTCCGGCGGATCTCCTGCTCGTCGCGATCCATGTCCTTTCCGAGCAGCGTGATCCTGCCGGCGTCGGGATGCACCAGATGCAGCAGGGACTTGAGCGTGGTCGTCTTGCCCGCGCCGTTGCGGCCGATGAAGCCCATGACGGAGCCGGACTCCATCGAAAACGATACGTCCCGGAGCGCAAATTCCGGGTAGGCCTTGCACAGGCCCTCAACCTTCAGGATCGTCATTGTCCGCCTCCCGCGCCGTTTCCCACAGCCGCTCCGGTACGGAGATGCTGTTTTCATCGATCAGCGCAATGCCGCGCTTTTTATCGGCCATCAGCAGCAGCTGGTCGCCGGGCTGGATGCCGAAAAGCTCCCTTGCGCCCTTCGGAATGACGATCTGGCCCTTATCGCCGACCTTGACGATGCTGATGAATTTGCCCTTTGGATATTGCAGCGCCATAAAACCCCTTCTTTCCAAAAAGTATAACTTTTCCCACATAGTATAACACGAGAAAAAATGAAAAGCTAGGGTTGCATTTTGGAAAAAATCGTATAGAATGGTGACAGTAGTAACGGGAAAGGAGGCAGCGCCATGAAATACGTCTGCGACATCTGCGGTTGGGTCTATGACGAGGACGAGGGCTATCCCGAGGGCGGCATTGCGCCCGGCACCAAGTGGGAAGACGTGCCCGAGGATTTCGAGTGCCCGGTCTGCTACGTCGGCAAGGATCAGTTCTCCGAAGCGGATGAATAAAAAGTCCATGTCCCGGGCGAACACCCGGGACATTTTCTATGCTCAGGCGCTTTTCCGGGAACTTCTGGGCCGGTTTTTCGTCTGAAAAACAGGGCAGCACCGCACAATTGCGTCTGCGCGCTGCGGCGGAGCTTTTCCGCCAATTCTGCGGTGCTGCCATAGAAATATCCGCCGGAAAAGGCGGACAGAAAAATTTGGAGGTATTTTTATGTGGGGCATCGGCCTGTTTGAATCGCTGTTTCCCATCTTTTTTCTTCTCTTTTTCGGCGTTGCCATTTATATGATCGTCTCGACGCTTGCCGCCCGCGC
>FR887166.1:0-2718 GCA_000436735.1 Firmicutes bacterium CAG:170 | reverse complement strand
CGCTTGCCGCCCGCGCGAGGGAAAACCGCCGCAATGATGCCTCGCCCCGGCTGACCGTCCCGGCCAGCGTCGTGGCCAAGCGCGCGCAGGTCGGCTCGTCCGTCCATCACAACGCCGCGACGCACACCAGCTCCACCCACTATAACACCCGATACTTTGCGACCTTCCAGTTCGAGAGCGGCGACCGGCTGGAGCTTCCGGTCGCGGCCACGGAATACGGCCTGCTCGTCGAGGGTGACCACGGCCTGCTCAGCTTTCAGGGCACACGCTATCTCGGCTTCCAGCGGCAATGACATACAGAAACAGAGGCAGCGGAATCGCTGTCTCTTGTTTTATAATAAGAATATATTGATAAACGATAAATTTCACTTGACATTCGATAAATTCCGTGCTATCATGCAGGCAGAAAGCAAAAGGAGCGTGACGCCTATGAACTGGAATGCGGATAAGAGCGTGCGGCTGTCGCAGGCGTGCGTGATCGTGTTTGCCGCGCTGCTGCTGGCGCTGGACATCGGGTGCTATTGGGCTGTCCAGTGGTTCACCGGCCTGCGGCAGATGTCGAAGCAGAGTGCCTTTCTCATGATGCTCACGATCTATCTGTGCAGCATTTTCGCGTGGATCCTGCTGGTGCAGCTCTGGCGGCTGCTGCGGAACATTCAGGCCGGGCGCATCTTTGACGAGGACAACGTCCACCTTCTCCGCGCGGTAAGCTGGTGCTGTGTGGGGGCGGGGCTGATCTGCCTGGTCAGCACGGTCTACTATTTTCCCTTCGCAGCCGTCGGCATTGCAGCGTGCTTCATGGCGCTGATCGTGCGCATCGTCAAGAACGTGTTCCAACAGGCCATCGCCATGAAGTCTGAGCTGGATCTCACGGTCTAGGAGGCGCGCCATGGAAATTCTCGTGAATCTGGACGTGATGATGGCAAAGCGCAAAATTTCCGCCGGAGAGCTTGCCGAGCGTGTCGGCATCACGCCCGCGAATCTGTCCATTCTCAAAAACAACAAGGCGAAGGCCATCCGCTTTTCCACGCTGATGGCGCTGTGCCGCGAGCTGCAATGCCAGCCCGGAGACCTTCTGGAATTTGTGGACGGCCCCAAGGCCGCTGAGTAAAGGAGAATCGAATATGGAAAAGCCCGAACGGGATGCCGAACAGAGCACCCCTCAGTATTCTGCACCCATTTTACCGGAAAACGCCGGCGAAGCCTATGTCGCCATACCGGAGCCGCAGCCGTTTACGGCCACCCTGCGGGAGCGGCTCCTTGCCTTACTGATCTATATCCCCGCCTATCTCTACTGCTGCAGTTGGAATACCGGATACGCCTTTCTGATCTTCTGTGCGTTCTTTATCGCCATGACCGAGTGGCGCCATTGGGAGGAGAAGCGCAGCCTTGAAAGCTGGGTCTGGCTGGGCTGCCTTGCCGTGACGGTGCTGAGCGCACCGCTGGGCCGCAACCGCGTTTGGGGCGACCTGCGCCTGCTGTTTGCGCACGGCTTTGCGATCTATTGGGTGCTCTGCCGCTCCGGGCGGCTGAGCGGCGGCGAAAGCGGCCATCTTCTGCCGCTCGACGCGCTGAACGGCGCGGTCATTTTCCCGGCGAAGCACTTTTTCCTGCGCATCCGCACAGTCTTTTATACGCTGACGCATCTGCGCAGCGCCGATCAAAAGCGTCAGCCGGTCGTCGTCTTTGCAGTCGTCCTCGCGTTGGCCGCCGCTCTGAGCCTGCTGGTGCTGGCCGTGCAGGAGCTGTCCGGTGCGGACGCCGTATTTCAGGACGGCGCGAAGCGCTTTCTGGCTCTGCTGACGCCGCAGATTGACGAGCTTGTTCTCTGGCGCTTCCTGCTCAGCCTCCCGATTGGCGCATACCTCTTCGGCCTCGTTGCCGGGACGGGCCGCGAATCCATCGAGGCGCTCCGCGGACGCGGTGAGGCTGTCGAGTCCTGCCTTCGGTCGCTCCGCAAGGTGCCGTTCGGCGTCTGGATCGCCGTCATGGCCGTTTTTTCCGCCGTCTATCTCGCATTCTTCGGCCTTCAGGCCAGCTATCTCTTCGGCGCGTTCACCCGCACCCTCCCCGAGGGCTATACCGTCGCGGAATACGCGCGGCAGGGCTTCTTCTCGCTGTGCCGCGTGATGGCGGTCAACTTTGCGCTGCTGTGGCTGGTGACGCGCTCGTGTGCGCAGCCGGTCCGCGAGAAAAGGAGCGTTCTGCTGCTGTGTACGGGCATCCTGGCCGAAAGCCTCCTGTTCGCCGTGATCGCCGCCTCCAAGCTGTATCTCTACATCTCCAGCTTCGGCTTCACGCCGCTGCGGCTGCAATCGGCGTGGCTGATCGTCGTGCTGTTTGCGGGCTGCGCGTGCGCGCTCTACGCCCTCTGGGGCGGCAAAAAGGCCATGAAGGGCTGGATGCTCTTTGCGGGTGTGACGCTGGCGCTGCTGCACCTCTATTGAGCCGCACTCCGTATACCAGTGGGGGAGCCTCCCGCCGGAGGTTCCCCTTTCCCCGGAAAACCGTCGAAAAACGGTGAAATTTCCTTTGAAGTTTGCACCCTTTTGGGGGTTGACAGTCCGCACCGGATGTGCTATGATAATTAAGCGCATGAGAGAGCGCTTCTATCGCGGGATAGAGCAGTCTGGCAGCTCGTCGGGCTCATAACCCGGAGGTCGGGGGTTCAAATCCCTCTCCCGCAACCATCTAGTAGAACCAAAAAAGATATCTACG
>FR887165.1:4481-10051 GCA_000436735.1 Firmicutes bacterium CAG:170 | reverse complement strand
GATTGCAGCCGCCGTGCCGTCCGAAACGGCAGTCGTGAGCTGACGCACCTGTTTTTTTCGTCCGTCTCCGGCTGCAAAGACACCCGGCAGGCTTGTTTTTGCATCCTCCCCTGCCAGATAGTATCCGTTTTCCTGCGCAACAGCATCTGCGAAGGGCGCGCTCTGCGGCACCTGCCCGACCGCCACGAACAGGCCCTCCACGTCGAGCTGCTCCGTCTGCCCTGTCTTGAGGTTCATCAGAAGCAGGCCTTGCAGGGCCTCGTCCGACCAGACGAGCTTCTCTACCGTACGGCCTCGCAGGATGCGGATATTCTCCTGCCGTTCCGCGCGGCTGACGAGCTGCGCGCCAGCGCGGAAGCTGTCACGCCGGTGGATCAGCGTGACGCTCCGGCAGGTGCTTGCCAGAAAGAGCGCGTCCTGAAGCGCGGTCTCACCGCCGCCCACGACCGCAACGTCTGCGCCCTCATAAAATGCACCGTCACAAAGTGCGCAGTAAGACACGCCGCAGCCGATAAGCGCATCTTCCGCCGCAAGCCCCAGTGACCGGTGCGCCGCACCGGTCGCAAGGATGACCGCTTTTGCCTCCCGGACGCCATCCATGCAGAGGACCCGGAAGCCCGCTGACGTTTTCTCAAGCCCCACCGCCTCTGTATAAACGATCTCCGCGCCGAATGCGCACGCCTGTTCGGTCATCTGCCGGGCAAGCTCCGCGCCGGAAACCGAAGGAATGCCCGGATAGTTTTCCACCAGCGGCGCGGATATGATCTGCCCGCCGGTCGATCCTCTCTCCAGAACAGCCACATGCTTACCGGCACGGGCGGCATAAATTGCCGCCGTCAGACCGGCCGGGCCACCGCCAACAATCAGGATCTCATACATTTGCGTTCTCCTTTGCGGCAATAAACTCCCGCACACCGCTCACGCCGGTCCACTTCTGCCCGCCGGATACCAGCGTCGGTGCCTGCCGGATGCCGAGCGCGCGGACGGTGTCGCGGTTTTCCTCCGCGAAGCGCAGCGTGTAGCGGACGCCTGCCGCATCAAGAAGCTGCTCGGCCTGCTTGCAGTTGGGGCAGGTCTTTGTGGCGAACAGCTCGACTTCCTCCTGTACCTGCGCGGCAGGCTGTTCGGAGGCCGTATCCTGCTTCTGAACACCGCAGTGCGTCAGATTCGACGAGCCGATGTCATACGTTCTGCGATCCTTGAATTCCTGCGCTTTGCCATCGTTCCAGTTCTGCACAGGCCGGTAATAGCCGGTGATGCGGCTGTAGACCTCGGCTTTTTCTCCGCAAATGGGGCAGACCGGCTGCTCGCCCGCGAGATACCCGTGGTTTTTGCAGACGGAGTATGTCGGCGACAGCGTGTAATACGGCAGGCGGTAGTTTTCCGCGATCTTCCGGACAAGGGATGCCGCCGCCTTCCAGTCCGGCAGCTTTTCACCGAGGAAGGCGTGGAACACCGTGCCGGAGGTGTACAGCGTCTGCAGCTCATCCTGTATGTCAAGCGCGGAGAAAATATCCTCCGTATAGCCGACCGGCAGGTGGCTGGAGTTCGTGTAGTACGGCGTGCCGTTTTCGTTCGCCGTGATGATGTCGGGATAGAGCTGCTTATCGTGCTTGGCAAGGCGGTAGGCGGTGGACTCGGCAGGCGTGGCCTCCAGATTGTAGAGGTCGCCATACTGCTCCTGATAATCGCTCAGCCGCTGCCGCATATGGTTCAGTACGTCTTTGGCAAACGCCTGCGTCTCCGGGTGGGTCAGATCTTTCCGGAGCCATTTCGCGTTCAGCCCCGCCTCATTCATACCGACAAGGCCGATGGTCGAAAAATGGTTCTCGAACGTGCCGAGGTAGCGCTTGGTGTAGGGGTAGAGGCCGCCCTCCATCAGCTTCGTGATGACCGTGCGCTTGGTCTTGAGCGAACGCGCGGCAACGTCCATCAGCTTGTCGAGCCTCCGGTAGAAATCCGCCTCATTTTCCGCCAGATAGGCGATGCGCGGCAGGTTGATCGTCACCACGCCGACCGAGCCGGTCGATTCGCCGGAGCCGAAGAAGCCGCCGGACTTTTTGCGCAGCTCCCGCAGGTCGAGCCGCAGGCGGCAGCACATGGAGCGCACGTCGTTCGGCTCCATATCAGAGTTGATGTAGTTGGAGAAATACGGCGTGCCGTACTTCGCCGTCATTTCAAAGAGGAGCTTGTTGTTTTCCGTCTCGCCCCAATTGAAATCCTTGGTGATGGAGTAGGTCGGAATGGGATACTGGAAGCCGCGTCCGTTCGCGTCGCCCTCGATCATCAGCTCGATGAAGGCCTTGTTCACCATGTCCATTTCCTTCTGGCACTCGCCGTAGGTGAACGCCTGCTCACGGCCGCCGACGATGGCAGGAAGGTTTGCCATATCCTTCGGCACCGTCCAGTCGAGCGTGATGTTGGAAAACGGTGCCTGCGTACCCCAGCGCGACGGCGTATTGACGCCGTAGACGAACGACTGCACGCACTGCTTGACCTCGCGCTGCGTCAGATTGTCCACGCGGACAAACGGCGCAAGGTATGTGTCAAACGAGGAAAACGCCTGCGCGCCCGCCCACTCATTCTGCATGATGCCGAGGAAGTTCACCATCTGGTTGCAGAGCGTGGACAGATGCGACGCCGGAGCGGAGCTGATCTTTCCCGGCACGCCGCCAAGCCCCTCCTGTATGAGCTGCCTGAGGCTCCATCCAGCACAGTAGCCGGTGAGCATGCTCAGATCATGCAGATGCAGATCCGCGTTCCGGTGCGCCTGCGCGACCTCTGCATCGTAGATCTCGCTCAGCCAGTAGTTGGCTGTGATGGCGCCGGAGTTGGAGAGGATCAGGCCGCCGACGGAATATGTGACCGTGGAGTTCTCCTTCACGCGCCAGTCGTTGATCCGGAGATAATTGTCCACCAGCTCCTTATAATTGAGCAGGGTGCTTCCGACGTTGCGCAACTTTTCCCGCTGCTTGCGGTACAGAATGTAGGCCTTGGCCACATCCGAATAGCCCGCTTCGCTCAGAACGCGCTCGACGCAGTCCTGAATATCTTCCACCGAAACCAGATCGTTCTTGATCTTCGGCTCAAATTCCGCCGTGACACGCAGCGCCAGCATCTCGATCACACTGGGGTGATGATTTCTGCCCACTGCCTCAAATGCCTTTGTGATCGCATTGCCGATCTTGGCAATGTGAAATTCCGTAATGCTTCCGTCTCGCTTTGTTACCCGATACATAACAGGCCCTCCTTTGTCTGTGTGCCTCGCACGACACGCAAATGGGATGCAGCTTTATACGCTGCATCCCATTTTAACCCAAAACATGTGTATCTGTCAATATCTTGTGCCATCTGATTTTCATTGCAACAATATATTGTTTTTCATATACCGCGCAGCGCCACATTGGGGATCTTAGGGCGCACCAGCTCCGCCCAATGGTGAAGCTGCTCCGGGGCCGGCGCGTGAAGCCCCGCCTTTAAGACCGTTTCCCGCGGCTCAAAGCACTGGATAAAATAGCGCTCCGCACCCGCGAGCCAGTCTCCCAGCTTTTGAAACGACGCATCGTCGTGGAGCTCCGCGACCGCCGTTGTCCGAAACTCATACGCGACCGTGCCGCGCAGCAGAAACGAAACGCTTTTGAAAACAGGCGTGAGATCTGGCTCGCAAACGCCGATGGTTTGCGCGTAGCGCTCCGGGCTGTTCTTCACATCCATGGCGACATAATCGGCAAGCCCCGCCTGCACGATCGCCTCCAGCCGCTCCGGAAATGCGCCGTTCGTGTCCAGCTTGACGGTATAGCCCAGCGCCTTGATCTTTTCCAGCAGAGCGGGAAGCTCCTGCCGCAAAAGCGGCTCCCCGCCGGTGACGGCAACGCCGTCCAGCACGCCCTGCCGTTTTTTCAGGAACATCAAAAGCGCGTCCTCGTCCATCGCATCGCCGGTGTCGCCCTGAAGGAGCGGCGCATTGTGGCAAAACGGGCATCGGAAATTGCACCCGGACAGGAACACCGTACACGCCGTTCTGCCCGGATAGTCGAGCAGTGTCAGCTTTTGCAGTCCTTGTATCCGCATTCGTCCACATCCTCTCTGTCCGTGTCCGACGCCAAAGCGGCGTCCTGCTCCGCATATTCCGCTTTCGCCCTCGGCGTGCTTCGGCGCTCGCGCCTTTGCAGCAGCCATGCGCTGAGGCTTCCCTCTGTCACCGGGTACGGAAACAGCTTGACGTTGACCAGCCACGCGATCGAAACGCCCACGATCGTCTGCACCGCACGCATCAGGGAATGCAGGTAGACGCTGCTTTCAAAGTGGCTGATCATCAGAATGACCGCGATGGACGCGGCAAGTCCACAGTAATCGCGGCAGTTTGCCCATTCCGCCGCACAGAGCACCGCCAGCGTGCCCGTCAGCAGGATCACGATCTCATACCATCCGCTTTTCCAGACCACCTGCGGCATGTTTCGCAGCAGGTCGGTCAGCAGTAGAAACGGCATCCCGACGCCAATGGCGATCAGCGTCGCCAAAATGCGTTTTTTTCCGCTCACCCGCGTCTTTTCGGACGATTCACGGATCTCCATCATTGCGTAAATATAAATAAACAGTGGGTGCATCTCCAGCTCCGGCAGCACCAGACGAAGCAACTGCCAGAAGCAAAAGCCCAAAAACATTGCAAAAATGCTCTTCAGCTTTCGCCGGCCGATATGCAGATGGTGGTTTTCTCGGTTCTCGGGTGCTAAAACAGACACAATCTCGTCTTGACGTTGATCCTGCTTCATCTCAGGGCCATGCTCCTTTCCCGTTCAACTCGCTTGGTATTCGTTTGTGACCTTCCATGCCAGCAGCAGTTATTATTAAGACGATATCTCAATTATGGATTATAGCACAGGACCGGGCATGATTGCAAGGGTGTATCTGAAAACTGAAAATGTGACCGGCAGCGAGGAATTTTCGCGCTGAGCAAGACATTTTTTCGCAGGAATACTGACGTATTTCAAGGAAAAATGCCGCAGCGCAGTACGAAAAGGCCCGCTGTCCGAGTGCGTTAGGAGTTTTCAGATACACCCAAGAAGGACTTCCCACCGGGCGGCAAAACGGACGCTCCGCTCACGCCGGACCGTGCCGCAGCTGCGGCGGAACCTCGGTCAGAAACGGCGTGATTGCCTGCAGGTACATCCGCTCGACGAAATGGATCACACCCTGCCGGTCAAATCGGTCGTAGCCATCCAGCACGACACTCAAAAGTCCGTTCGACAGGCAGAGATAGAGCATTTCCAGCTCGTCCGCAGACGCGTTTTTCAGGGTCCTCTGCCATGCGGAAATGCTCAGGTCGTGCGCATAGGCGATCATCCGGTGGATCAGCTCCGTGCTGCGCCGCCCGAACAGCAAGACGCGGCAGACCTCTTCGTTTTCCTGAACGATCCGGTAAAGCCCATCCACAAGCCGCGCAATGTCAAAGGACTGCACATAGTCCTGCATGGAGCGCTCAAACTGCCCGAACAGATCCTCCTCAATGTTCTCCAGCAGGTCAAAGCAGTCGGAATAATGGGCGTAAAAGGTCGCGCGGTTCAGGTGTG
>FR887165.1:2809-4461 GCA_000436735.1 Firmicutes bacterium CAG:170 | reverse complement strand
GCGCGGTTCAGCTCTGCCCGTTCGCAGACCTCCTTGACTGTGATCTTGTTGATGGGCTTGCGCTGCATCAACTCCAACAACGCCTTTTTCAGCACCATTTTGGTGTATTTCACTCTCGCATCCGTCTTCATCTTGCCTCCACAGAAAGTTTACAAATTAAGCCGACAGTTTGGCGGGATGTGTTGCCGTTCTTTCAGCTTCCGGCAAACTGTCTATGGTGCTTTCGGTTGCTTGTATTATACTATAATTATGAAAGATAATCAACACCTGTAGGCTTATCAAAGGAGAATGCATGATGTATCAAAATTACCTGATTACCGGTGCCACCGGCTTCCTCGGAAGTGCCGTGGTTCAGCTTCTGCTGGCGCACGGCTGCCGTGTTCTTGCGCTCGTTATGAACAACGATCCGCTCATCCATACCCTTCCAAAAAACGTGACCACCTTTTTCGGCGATCTCACAGACCAGGATTCCCTGCGTGACTTTTTTGCCGCGGGCGGCGATAATTTCTGCGTGCTGCACTGCGCCGGTCTTGTATCCATTGCCTCAAAGCCGGGCGAAGCAATCTATGCCGTCAATGTGCAGGGAACGCAGAACATTCTTAACCTCTGTCAGGAATATCATGCGGCCAAGCTGGTCTACGTCAGCTCTGTCCATGCGATTCCGGAGAAGCCTGCACCGGAAACGATCACGGAACCAGACCGATTCGCGCCGGACGAGATCCTCGGCGATTACGGAAAAAGTAAGGCCATGGCAACCGCTCTGGTTCTGGAGGCGGCGCAAAGCGGTCTGAACGCCAGTGTCGTCCTGCCCTCCGGCATCCTCGGCCCTGGCGATCTGGCGCGCGGAAATATGACCCGGATGCTGCTTGCCTTCTGCCGTGGCAAGCTGCCGCTCGGCGTCAAAGGCGGCTACGATTTCGTTGATGTGCGAGATGTCGCAGCCGGCATTCTCGCCTGCGCAGAACGCGGGAGGGCTGGGAAATGCTATATCCTTTCCGGTCACTTCACGAGCATTTCAGACCTTCTTTCCCTTGCAGCCTCCCTGCTCGGCAAAAAAGCAGCAAAGCTCTGCATCCCCGCCGCGCTGGCAAGCTGCGTCGCACCCATTTTTGAAAAGATCGGTCAGCTCCGGGGAGAGCGCCCCTTTTTCACGCCCTATTCCATCGCCGTACTTCGCTCCAACGGGCATTTTTCAAATGCAAAAGCAACCGCCGCGCTCGGCTTCCATGCCCGCCCGCTCAAAGAAACGCTCCGGAGCATGATTCTCTGGTTTCAGGGGCAGGATCTGATTTCCCCTGCTCTCTAAAAGGCATGTGCCCGGTCTTCGCTCTTGCTCTCCCCTGTTTGAAAAACGGAAATGGGCAGCGTGATCAAACTCACGCTGCCCGTTCACAAACAATCATGTTGAAATATTTCAGTGTCTCTGTGATTGCTTTTTCCGCCGCTGTCCCCTATAATTGAAAGAAAAACGGTATGCAAGCTGTGGACTCAGAAGCAAAAGGAGCGCAACGCCATGCAGTGCTCACCGCCAACTTCCTTCACCGGAGTGTCAATGTCATCAATAGCAATCTACAGCAGTCTAACGTTTATACCTGCGATTGTGTCTGGAGTTGCTCCACAAATCACGCGGAAAAGGCATATGGGTCGTGTAG
>FR887165.1:0-2781 GCA_000436735.1 Firmicutes bacterium CAG:170 | reverse complement strand
TGTAGGGACACGTTTTGTGGTTCTTTTGCAGCTTCTGGTGAAGGCCCTGTACGGGATGCCGGATTCCGCGGATCGAAATACCTGCGGAATATACGTGTCCGGAGCTGAATGTCCACTATCGAGAAATTCCAATGAAGAACACGCTCTCGCAGCCCCTTCGAAAGTATTGGACGCCTTATGCCGATCTGCAAAGGCGCAAAGCTGATGGACAGCAAGGTTTTCAAGGGCAGCGTCGGGCATCAGGAGCTTGCGGCGTGCGTTGAAGGACTTGGACTTTGAGAAAAGAACAAACCGGAATTAGGGGGTATGAATATATGGCAGGTGCGTATTACAAACCTTGCAGGGAATTTGACATTTGCAATGAGCTGATTGAAAAATATTGGGAATCAAAACAATATGACAAATGCTTTGAGGGTCATTTGGTATTGGCAGAGCAAGGCTATCCCCTTGCTGAATGTCAAATAGGCTATTTCTATTACGAGGGACTTGGTGTTGAAAAGGACTTGGAAAAAGCACTATATTGGACTCGCCGTGCCGCAGAGCATGGTGATAGAGATGGGCAATACAATTTGGCAGAGTTTTATGAAAATGCAATCGGAGTAGAGCGAGATATCGAACAGGCTAAGCATTGGTATCGACTTGCTGCATTACAAAACGATGATTTGGCAATCGAGAAATGCAAAGAACTTGGAGTTGCATTGTAATTACGCATCGCAACATAATGAACAGTTTAGCGAACAGGAGATGATGAACGCATGAAAATCCTACATGAACTTTCTTGGCTATGGGAAACGCTGGGCATTGCACTTTTGGCTGCGGCTGTCTGCATGGCTTGCGCCGCGCTGATCTGCAAGGCAGCGAAGAAGAAACTCGGCAAAAAGGTGTTGGCAGTCATAGGGGCTGCTGCATTTGTGGGCGCGATTCTGGCGGTCATTCTGATTGCCCGGACACCGATGCCGCTTTGACAGGATATCCGGGATGATATGATTCTGGATAACAGATATTTATACGAGATTCTGGCCGAAGGAAAATACCCGGAAAAAATCCCACTGGACAAGCTGCTGACCGGCGCATAATAAGTGACCGGGGACGGCTGAAACAAAATCGCAGAAACGCAAAAAGCGATATTTGACGGGGGATAAGCGTAGCAAGAATCCATACGTATCAGGCACTTGACACCATAAAGATTGGACCAAGCAATCAGACGTACAGGAGATTACTGATGAAATCTGTGTCCTGTAATAGAAGCTCCAATTTGTCAAGCAGAGCTTGCGTCAGAGTCATAAGCTGCGGATACCACACGGGAGAGAATCGCAATCAGATTCTCCCCCGTGTGGTATTTCCGCTCTATTCTCTGGGCGGCATTCTGCCGCAGGAATGCTTCTCCGGGCGGTGCCGTCAAGATTTATGCGCAAATTTATTTGCAGGCCCCGCTGCTGAAGCTCAGCCGCTATCTGGAGGAGGACGCGGACTTTTACCGCCCACTGGTGCGCGTCAACGGCTCCGAGCTCTTCATGGAAAAGCTGAAAAAGGTGTTCACCGACCATATGCTGCATGACAGCGATATTCCGGACGATATGCGTCATTCCAAAATGGTCAGCCCGCACATCTGCTACTTTGCGGGCGGGATCGTCAATCTTTACAAGCAGTGGTTCCGCGGCGACCTGGACTGTACGCTCGATGATATTGCGATGGAGGTCAGCAAGCTGCTGCATCTGAAAGCGCAGGAGCTGTTCGGGACTTGATCTCGAACAGCTCCTGATGAAATACATCATCTCGCGCGGAACGCGGTGTGATAGACAAAGCAGAAGCTCCGTCCGTAAGCGCGGTCTATGAGACAGGGCTGTATTTTACAAAAATTTTTCGTGGTGTTGATCGCTGAATTTACAGGCAGGCATTATCATAAATGGAATTCTTTCAAAGCCGTTTCTGCAAAATGGAGAAAAATGTATTATGATTTTTGCAAACTACCACACACATACGACCTTCTGTGACGGCCGCGATACGCCGGAGCAGCTTGTGCAGGAGGCGCTCCGGCTTGGATGTCCGGCCATCGGCTTTTCCGGGCACAGCATCGCGCCATACGACTACGCGGGCATGACGCCGGAGCATGAGGCGCAGTACCGTGCCGAGGTCCGCCGCTTGCAGGCAGCCTGCGCCGGACAAATCCGTATCCTCTGCGGCGTGGAGCAGGACTACTGGTCGGAGGCGTCAATGGACGACTACGACTACGTCATCGGCGGCGTGCATTATCTGCGCCGCGGAAGCGAGTTCCGCAGCGTTGACGGGACGCCCGCCATTCTGCGCTCCATCGTGGACGACTGGTTTGGCGGCGACTGGTACGCAATGGCGGAGGAATATTACCGCCTTGTCGGGAATCTTTATGAAAAAACGCGCTGCCGCGTGATCGCGCATTTCGACCTGATCGAGAAATTCAACGAGGACGGCTCGCTCTTTGACCGGAATGCGCCGCGCTACCGGGCTGCGGCCCTCTGCGCGCTGGAGCAGCTGCGTTCCGCGCCAGTGATCTTTGAGATCAACACCGGCGCGATCGCGCGCGGCTATCGCAGCACGCCCTATCCGGCTCCATTTCTGCTCCAGGCAATGCAGCATTCGCACCTGCCGCGGATGCTTGCCGCCGACTGCCACGACCGCCGCTTCCTCTTGCAGTCCTTTGCGCAGTATGCAAGTCTCGTCACGCCGGGCTCCTTTGAGCCGGAGTTTCTGCTGGACTTCTGAGGCGCAAAAAGCTTTCCACACGACCAAAAGGCCGGGGCAAAT
>FR887164.1 GCA_000436735.1 Firmicutes bacterium CAG:170 | reverse complement strand
CGAGGATATGACCGGCGCTTTCCTCGGTCTGGCCGAGCATGGCGCGCACGCAGTTTGCCGCCTCAAAGTCCTTCGTGCCCATGCCATAGCCGGTTTTTTCCACGCGCATGGGCGGCAGCGGGCCGAATCTCGTGACGAAGCGCCGCAGAAGTGCGGCCCCGGTCGGCGTACAAAGCTCGCCGCGGATGCTTCCGCCGTAGATGGGAATGCCCTCGAGCAGAAGCGCGGTCGCCGGAGCGGGAACGGGAAGAATGCCGTGCGCGCAGCGCACCTGGCCGCTGCCGACGTGGACAGGGGAGGCCAGCACCTGTTCCGGAGCCAGCAGCTCCATCAGCAGGCACACGCCCGTTACATCGGCCAGCGCGTCGAGAGAGCCGACCTCATGGAAGTGGATCTGCTCGACCGGGACGCCGTGTACGCGGCTTTCCGCGTCCGCAATGGACTGATAGACGGCCAGAATGTTGGAGCAGACGGCCTCGGAGACGTTCAGATGGGAGATGCGGTGGGTCAGCTCGTCCAGATCGGTATGGTGGTGCGGATGCACATGGACGTGCGCATGGGCGGCCTCCGGCGCGTCTGCGTGGGAATGGAAAGGTTCCTCCGCGGCATGCACGTGGGGGCGGCCCTCCTCCTCACCGTGGATCAGGACGCGCATATGCGTGCCGGTGATGCCGCATTTGACGGAAGGCTCTGCCGAGATCTCCAGCCCCGGCAGGCCGAGAGACTGCATTTTCTGCAAAAAGGTATCCTTTTCGGGCAGCAGCTCCAGCAGCGCGGCCATCAGCATATCGCCTGCCGCGCCCATGGAGC
>FR887163.1:4212-6268 GCA_000436735.1 Firmicutes bacterium CAG:170 | reverse complement strand
GCTCCTCTGCACCAGCAGAGGAGCCTGCTTTTTATCTTCTTCTGTTCTTGGTCTTGCGGTCGGAATACTGCCGCAGGGACGAGATCTTACTGTCGGATTCGGTCATGAACTGCTTGAGCATGTCGTCGAAGGACTTGGTCTGCGGCGCGGCGGGCGCGGCGGACTGCGCCGGACGGCGGCGGTCATGCGCGGGGCGTTCGCCTCCCTGCTGCGGCCGGTCGGAGGACGGGCGCGGACGGTTATACTGCGGCTTGGGCGGCGGCGCGACGGTGCGCTTGATGGAAAGGTTGATCTTTCCGTTTTCCGTGCCGATGACCATGACCTTGACCGTCTGACCCTCTGTCAGATGCTCATGGATGTCGTTGACATAGCTGTGTGCGATTTCCGAGATGTGAACCATACCCGTCGAACGGTCGGGAAGCAAGACAAACGCACCGAATTTGGTGATCTGCTTGACGGTACCCTCTACGACGGTTCCAACTGTAAGCTGCTCCATATATCCCCTCTGATCCCCCATTATGTACTTTGAGATCCCCTGCCCTGCAGTCCGCGTTCCATGGCGAGGGCGCTCGCCGAACGCTTCGGACATGCTCCGCAGAGTTTCCCTTTTAATCACCCACGTCGTGGAATACGACCTCTCCGTCGGTGACCATGCCCAGCTTATCGCGTGCAATGGCTTCGACGCCCTCGTCCGAATCGGCGGTGGCGATGGCCTCCTCAAGCTTGCCGTTTTTCTGCTCAACGGCCGTAATGCTGCTTGTGAGCGCGGCGGCCTCTGCGTTTTTGTCCGCGATCTGATTGCGGAGCGACACCAGCGTTACCACGGCGTAGACCACCACGATCAGAATGACCAGCTTCACCAGCAGCGATGACCTGACGAATCTCATGCTTCGCAGAACTCCTTTCCGGAATGCGCGCATTCCGTCTGCTTTTCATCTTATCGAATATTGTAAACCATTTTTTCACACTTGCAAAGAACTTTTTGAAAAAAACACGCAAAATTTTCAAAAATTTTTGTCCCGGCCAGAGCAAAAGCCGCAAAACCCGCCCGACAGCGCCCAGCGCCGCGTTCAGCGCGCGCAGAACGAACGGACTGAGGATGCGGAAATAGAGCGCCGCCCCGAGCGCGATGGCGGGATAGAAGAACAGCCGCAGCCGCCCTCCGCCAACATAGAGCGCCAGCGCCAGCAGGCCCAGCAGCAGAAACAGCGCGTACAGCAGGTCCGCCGGGACGGTCAGCGCGGGGATGCGGCGTCTTGGCGCGCGGAGCAGATCGTAGACGACGCCGCACAAAAGCCCGAACAGCAGCGCCGCCGCGAACTGTGCCGCCTGCAGGCGCAGCGGAAGCTCCATCAGCCGAAGAGGCGCGCAAAAAAGCCGCCCGCCGGGACAGGATCCTCATAGCTCATGGAATCGATGCTGCCGTCCACGCCGACCTGCCCGCCCTCAAGCGAGAGCATTTGCAGATGCAGCCCCGTCCCGCGCACAATGAGCGTCCCGCGCGTGGTCGCCAGAACGATGGCGTTCTCGTCGAAGCTCTCCACCTCGAGCACACCCGTCATGCTCAGCCGGCTGCGCGCGTCGAGCGTCAGCCGGTGCGGCAGCTCCAGCTCCTGCTTCTGTCTGGGTTCCGTCATACGATCATCCTTTCCGTGTTCAGCGGCCCGCCGTCCGGCTCCGTGCCGTCCGCCGGACTCCGGCCGGGCTTCCCGGCGCAGCCGCGCCGTCTCTGCTTTCTGAAAAAACATATGCGGACAAGACCGGGCGTATGACAGTACACAGAAAAATCGCCCTGTGCCAAAAGGCACAGGGCGCTCAGTCCGTCAAAAGCCTCGCAGAGTTCCGCCGCGCACGGCGGAATATAATGTAGATTTGTTTTGTCCGGGGGCGTGTACCTCGGACAAAACACTTTACGTCCTGCAAGTGTGGAATTTGTGTGCCTGCGGCACACAAATTATGCGCGCGGCAGGATGCAAGCCTTTTCCAAGCCCAACCGAATAGGAATCCAGCGAAGCGATTCCTATTCGGAGAGGAGCAGCAACGCAGCGGATGAGGC
>FR887163.1:0-4176 GCA_000436735.1 Firmicutes bacterium CAG:170 | reverse complement strand
CTGCCGCTTGCGGCGGGACGAAGGATGCGAAGTTTGCTGCGACGAAAAACCAGCGTAGCGTTTCCCGTTTGAGAACGTGTCAAAAATATCTTTTTGACACGTTCAGCCTTATGACCAGATAAACCAGCAGAACAGGTAGCCGACGAGGACGGCCAGCAGCGTGAACGGCACGCCGATGCGCAGGAACTCCTTCGTCTTGACCTCGTAGCCTGCCTTGCGCAGGATACCGATGGCCGCGATATTGGCCGAAGCGCCGATGGGCGTCAGGTTGCCGCCGAGCGTCGCGCCGACGAGCAGGCCGAAGTACAGCAGATGCGGAGCGCAGCCCATGCGGGAGGCGATCCCGGCCACAACGGGCAGCATCGTCGCCACATACGGGATATTATCGATGAACGCCGAGAACAGGACAGAGGCCCAGACGATCAGCGTATACATCAGGAACAGGTTGCTGCCGCCGAGATTGACGAGCAGCTGGCTGATATCGTCGATAATGCCGTTGTAGGTCAGCGAGCCAATGACGATGAACAGACCCGCCAGCAGCAGAAGCGTCTGGAAATCGATCTCCGTGAGCGCGTTTTTGACCAGCTCAGCTTTCTTCTTGCAGACGAGCGTATAGATCATGCCGATCACGAAAACGCCCATGCAGATAAAGCCGTTCGTGAGCGCCGGGCGCTCCGGGATGAATGACGCCGCGATCAGCAGCACGACCGTACCCAGCAGCAGCACGCTCGGGACGCAGTCCTCGACCTTCGCAGGCTCGCCGACCGTGACGCGGCCGCGCTCCTTGCGGAAGAAGAACATAATGACCGGCACCGTCGCCAGCGCGCCCAGCTCGACCGCCCAGAAGATACCGGGCTTGCCGTCCATGAAAATGAAGTCCACGAAGTTCATATTCGCCGCGCCGCCGAGCATGATCGAGGTCGTGTCGCCGACGAGCGTCGCCGCGCCCTGAAGATTCGACGAAACGGCGATGCAGATGAGCAGCGGGACGGGGCTTGTGCCGAGCTTCGTAGCGATGGCCAGCGCCACCGGCGCAACCATCAGCACCGTCGCCACATTATCCACGAACGCGGAGATCAAGCCCGCGAACACGGACAGCGCCACCGCGACCCACATGATATTGGGCGTCTTTTTCAGCAGCAGGTCGGCCATGCGCTCCGGCATTCTCGACGCGATGAACAGCGAGACCGTACCCATCGTTCCGGCCAGCATCATGAGCACGTTCCAGTCGATCTGACCGAACGCCTCTGCGGCTGGCAGCGCGCCGGAGACGATCATGATCGCCGCCGAGGCCAGCGCGACGATGTAGCGCCACTTCGGCAGCGCGATCATGGCGACGTAGGTCGCGGCGAACAGCAGGATAACGAACAGTTTCATAGTCGGTAAACCCCTTACTTATTAAAATGCCCTTATACTGACGATGCGCGGAGGAAAAAGTTCCGTGCTTGCGGGAAAATTATTTGAAATTTTTCCGGCTCCCCATCGGCCAAAGCAGGCTGACGAGCAGCGCAATGGCGCAGATCACGCCGTACGGCACGAGCGACATACACAGGGCCGCCGCCGTCAGCGTCTTTGCGGCAAGGAACGAGATCCACGCTGCGCGGCGCTTCGACACCAGCAGCCAGATCCCCGCCGCGACCGTCAGCGTCTCGCCAATGCCCGCAAGCAGGAGCAGCGGAGCCGTGCGGACGATCATATCGAGCGTGTCGCGGACGATCTCTGCGTCGCCCATGATCTCGCTGAGCATGTCGTAATAAAGCTCCTGATTCTGAACGACGAGCTGCATACTGAACATCGACGTCGCCAGAAACGCCGATGCAATGACGCAGATGATGAACCACGCCGTCAGGCCGCCCTTCATATGTACGCCGTACCGGTCGCGCCAGACGCTGCCGCGGATGGGCCTCTGCGAATACGCATCCGGAGCCGGGCGGAAGCCGGGCTCTGCGCCGACCGGCGCGGAATAGCGGTATGTATCGTAGGTCTCCTGCGCGTCGGACGGCTCGTCCCACGGGGCGCTGTAGTCCGGGTCGCCGCTGTCGTCCGCAGAGCGGCCCTGCCGGGGCGGCGTATAGCCCGCGCGGTTGGGCGTATCGTCAAAGATCGGCGCGTAGCGTCCATTGCCGGAAGCGGCCGCTCCATTCGCGCCGGCGCTGCCGGGCGCGTCCTGTTCCGGGCTGCGCGCGGGCGAGGTATACCGCTTGACGAGCGCGCCGCACTCCGGGCAGATCAACGTTTCATCGGAAACCTGCTTGCCGCAGTTATAGCATGTCTGCATATTCTGCCTCCTGTTCTTGTGTGTGTTTTTCTATTCTACGGAAAACGCGCCGGAAAGTCAATCGAAGAAAGTCCAAGCCCGCGGAAAAGGCCGGAGGGCCGCAAAAAAGAGCCTCCCCGAAGGGAGGCTCTCTCTTTTGCTTAGGACTTGGAAAGTCTCAATGAAGATTAGCCGTAGTAGTAAGCTGCGACAGCGGCGCCGTTCGCGTCGAAGATCAGGGAGACATTCTTGCCATCGAGGTTGGTCTTGTTAACGGTGTTGTCACCGGAGACATTGAAGAACGCAACAACGGACAGATCAAGAATCTTAGCGTGCGCTTCGTCAGTGCCGTACCAGTAAGTCGTGTTGTTAACAGGAGCAGCGTGCAGGGTGACAACATAGTTGTCAGCGGAAGCAAGCTCAACCTTGGTAGCCAGACCGGAAGCGTTCAGGGTGACCTTGTAAACGCCAGCGGGCTTGCCGGAGAAGACGGGCTCCTTAGAGGTGATAACGCCATCTTCCATGCCGTTCTCGCCAAGGACCTTCACTGCGTAGGTGTAGATGCCAACACCGGTGGAGGTGTCATAGCTGGGCTGACCGCCTGCGTAGTAGACCTGCTTGTAGGAGTTGACCGGCTGCGGGTTCAGGACGTAGACCAGAGCAACCTTGCCGCCCTTCACGATGTACTGAATCTCCGTAGCAACCAGAGTTGCCGGGAGGTTCTCGTAACCAGTGACGGAGGTGTAGGTAGCGTTGGGAGCATAACCGTTCTGATACAGGAAGATGGTGTCAGCAGTGACCTCGAGAACGGGGATCTTCGTGTTGGTTCCGTCGTAGATGAACTTGGAGCCCTTGACGATGATAGCGTTCTTGACCTGCTTTGCACGGCCCGGGATGTTGATGTCGTAGCTGCCATTCTCGTTGACAACGTAGTCAACCAGCTGGCCATAGTAGTAGCTGTAGAACTTGGAGCCGGACCACTGATACTGGAAGCCGAGGCCCTTGAACATATCGTCATCCAGAGAAGCGATGAAGTCAGCAGCCTTGACAGCCTTGCCAGTGTTTTCGTTGCCCGGCAGGATAGCGGTGATGGTGTTGACAGTGATGTCAGTCTTCTCACCAGCCGGAGTCACAACAGTCGCGTAGACAGTGCCGTCGCCCTTCGCATAGTCGATGTACAGCTTGTCGAGCACAGCGTAGTTCGCCGGAGCGGTGTACTTCGTGGTGCCGATGACGTTGCCATAGGAGTCATAGATGAAGGTGAAGGTATCCCAGCAATCCGCGACAGTGCGGTCAGCATCGTAAGCGTACTTGCAAGCGACCGGGGTCTTGGTGCCGTTGACATACATGTTAGCGACAGCAGAGATGTTGTCGAGGCCGGTGAGCTTGGTCAGCTCGGTCTTGGCAGCAGTCATGCTCTTGATGTCGATGCCGAGAACGCCCTGCTTGTCAGGAGTAACAACGCCCTGAACCAGAACGAAGTCGCCCTCTGCGAAGTTCTCAGTCACAAAGCCGGTGTTGGCGAGGGTCGCCATGGCAGCGCCGCCCTTGTAGTTCTCGTTGTTGGTACGAGCGTAAACAGTAGCAGTGACATAGCGCGGGGTCTGGACATGGTTTCTGCCGTCCTTGACTTCGTCCTTGACGTCAGTGACCTGAGCCAGATAGGTGTTGATGTGGACAATGCGATACTCAACGGTCTTGCCGCCGTTGCAAGCGATCGCATAGATCTCGGTCAGCTGGCCCTGAGCACCGGTGGAAACCTTGGTGCTGTCAGCAATCTTCTCGTTCGCACCCAGAACACCGTCGGTGTAGGAGGTAGCGCCCGGATCGGCCAGATGCTCGGACTGGTAAATCAGCTCGACGCCCAGATCGTCATAGATGGTGCAGCCGTCGACCTCAGTCGTGTTGGTAGCGACAGG
>FR887162.1 GCA_000436735.1 Firmicutes bacterium CAG:170 | reverse complement strand
TTTTCACTGTCTACTTGACAGGGGGCACTTCAGAAACGGTCTGCGCGGGCTTTTCCCATGTGCGGCGGCGCCTTACAGAGCAGCCAAGGCTTGCATTTTTTCACGCATTGTGTCAAAATAGGGAAAAGCGGCGCGGAGCCTTATGCTGAGGTTCAATGCATCTAACTGCCGCCTACAGACAGGAGCATCCTTATGTCAGAAATGTTTTTCGGAGCCGGGGCCGTTCGACCCGGCGTGCAGCCGGAGATCCGCCGTCCGGAGCGGACGGACGGCGTCGTCCACATCACAGCCTACCCGGTCTTTCCCGGCATTGAGCTGCGCTACAATGACGTTCACGCGAGCTGGTATGAGCAGGATATCCCCGCCGCCGACGGCGTGCTTGCCATTGACCACTGCCGAGAGGGACGCATGGAGCGCCAGCACGAGAGCGGACATTGCTTTCTCGCGCCGGGAGACCTCTCCGTGACGCTTTTGAGCGACGCGCAGGGGACGGCACGCTTTCCGACCGGCCATTACCACGGCGTGACGGTCACGCTCGATCCGAAGCGCGCGCCGGACTGCCTTTCGTGCATTTTGCAGGATGTCAACGTCCGCCCGGCGATGCTGGCGGAAAAATTCTGCGACCGCTCCGGCTACTTTGCCGCGCGTTCCTCCGCGCGGGTGGAGCATATTTTCTCCGAGCTTTATCAGGTGCCGGAGGCGTTCCGGATGGGCTATTTCAAGGTCAAAATTCTGGAGCTGCTGCTTTTTCTCAGTGCGCTGGAGCTGCCCGCTGGACGGCGGAGCTACAGCGGGGCGCAGGTTCTTCTGGCGCGGAGGGCGGCGGAATATCTGGAGCAGAACGCGGGGGACTGCGGCACAGCTTCGGAGCTTGCGGCGCATTTCGGCGTCTCGCCCGCGCAGCTCTCGGCAAGCTTCCGGGGCGTCTACGGCATGACGCCCGCCGCGTTCCTGCGCGCGCAGAAAATGCACGGCGCGGCGGCGCTCCTGCGCACGACAGATCGGACGGTGCTGGACATCGCCGGGCAGTTCGGCTACGACAACGCCAGCAAATTCGCAAAGGCCTTCCGAAGCGTCATCGGCGTCGCGCCGAATGCCTATCGCAGCGGCGTTCTCTGCGACAGCTGCGCGCCGGAGGCCATTCATTCCTGACGGGGGCGGAGAAAAACGCTGCGTTCCGCCGGAGCCGCGCCGCAGAATTTTGCAATTTGGAGCCGCATTCGCACAATTTGGAGCGGATGCGGCCCTCTGCTTTCGCTATACTATGGGTGTGAACGAAACGAGCCCGTTCCTCCGCCACGCGGTTAGAGCAGATTAACCGCGTGGCGGAATAAACAATGAAAAAACGTGGAAAGCTCACAGCACAGGAGGTGGCGCAATGTCAGAAGAACTGCTGATCCGGCAGGGCGCGCCGACGCTTGCCGGGATCAAGACCGGAAGCCTGTTTCCCTGTGCGTGCGTATGCCGCGCAGCGCTGCTGACCGAGATCCGGCGGATCAACCGGACGCTGACGCCGAAGGGCCTTTGCCTGCTGCCGCTCCGCATTGCGGACGGACGCGCACTGCTCTATCTCTACCGGCCCGCGCGTCTGAGCCGCGATCTTCAGGATTCGCTGGCGGCGGAGCTTCTGCGCCGGGCAGGATATCCCGAGGGCGGCTGCGCAAAATGTCTGGCGCAGCTCATCCGGCGCTTCCGCGCGGGAGAAGAGTTCCCGCACGAGGTCGGACTTTTCCTCAGCTATCCGCCCGAGGATGTGCGCGGCTTTATCGAGCACCGGGACGACGGCTGCAAATGCACCGGGCTTTGGAAGGTGTACGGCGATGAAGCGAACGCAAAAAGGCTTTTTGCCCAATACCGCAAATGCACGCAGATCTACTGCGCGCTCTGGCAGGCCGGCTCCGATATGGAGCGGCTGGCCGTCGCAGTCTGATCGCGTATTTCAGAAAGGAATGAATTGATATGAAAAAAACGGCTGTTATTTATTGGAGCGGAACCGGAAATACGGAATCCATGGCCGAGGCTGTCGCAGAGGGGCTCCGCGCCGCAGGTGCGGAAACGGAGCTGCTGACGCCGGAGCAGGTGCACACGGACGGACTGGCGGCGCTGGACGCCGTCGCGCTCGGATGCCCGGCTATGGGCAGCGAGGTGCTGGAGGAGAGCGAATTCCAGCCCATGTTCGACAGCTGCAAGGCGCTTCTCGCCGGAAAGCCCACAGCGCTCTTCGGCTCCTATGGCTGGGGCGACGGCGAATGGATGCGCGAGTGGGAGAATGACTGCCGCGCAGCCGGCATCCCCCTTGCCTGCGAGAGCGTTATTTGCTGCGAGGCGCCGGACGACGAGGCACTGGACAAGTGCCGTGCGCTCGGACGCGCTCTGGCGGAATAAACGGTTTTGCCATG
>FR887161.1:1626-13692 GCA_000436735.1 Firmicutes bacterium CAG:170 | reverse complement strand
TGGCTGGCTTTGTGGCTTTGCTTGTGCGTTGCACAAGGGTAGGCGCTCTGGAATTTCGCAACAACGCAGGGCGAAGCGCTGTATCTCAGTCTCGAAGATTCGTTCCAGCGCATCCAGACGCGACTCTTTGACCTGACGGAAGATGCACCGCCGACGCTGCACTTTGCAATTATGGCGGACACACTCAAGCACGGGTTGGAACAGCAGATCGAGCAGTTTTTGACGGAGCATTCTGACACAAAACTCGTTGTCATTGATACGTTGCAGCGAGTCCGCAGTGCGGGTGGTGACAGCAATCTGTATGCGAACGATTACCAAGACGTCGGACTTTTGAAACAGCTTGCTGACCAGCATCACATCGCGATTCTATTAATTCATCATCTGCGCAAGCTCCACGACGATGATCCGATGAACATGATCTCCGGTTCGACGGGCTTAAGCGGCGCGGCAGATTCCGCCTTTGTGCTGCAAAAAAATGCGCGAAGTGCCAACGCCGCATCCCTGCACTGCACCGGGCGTGACATCCCGGACCGGACGTTAAAGCTGGAGCTTGGCGAGGACGATCACGTCTGGAAGCTGCTTGCAGACAGCAAAACTTGCACCGCCGGGCGTGACATCCCGGACCGGACGTTAAAGCTGGAGCTTGACGAGGACGATCACGTCTGGAAGCTACTTGCTGACAGCAAAACTTGCAGCAGCGCTTCTAAGATTTCCGCGCTTCAGCTCGTGCATCTTTTCTCTGCGCTGCTCAGTGCCGATCCTGCATACACCGGCACGCCATCGGCACTGTCCGCAAAGATCGACTCTGACGGAAGGCTTGGAATCACGCCGAAAAAAGTGACCCGTCTGGTGCTGGAAAGCGTTGAGACTCTAAGGGAAAACGGGATTCTGGTCAAGATCTACCGCAGCAACGGAAAGCGGCTGATCTCGCTCCGGAGTGCCGAAAGTGCCGATCTTCCCGCCTTGGGAAAAATCGACCCTATCGACCCTGTCGGGGAGCAGCGCGCCTGCGCCGCGCCGTGAGGCGCGTGTCGCCGCTGTGTGCGGCTTTGCGCCCCAGCTGCGGGTGTGTGCGCGGCGCAGCCGAAAAAGCCCACGTTGCACCGATGTGCGGGCAACGCAAGAAAACACAGGCGCAATACGCCAGTCCAACGCAGAGAAGCCCCGCCGCGGCGGGAAAAATCCTCCCTCAAAGGGAGGGCCAGCATCGCGTTTGTCTGGTCTGCGGCAACGCCGCTGCCCGCCTTCCGCACAGTTTTTGGGCAGAAGCCCAAACCCACTTTATCAACGATAGGAGAACACATGAAAAAAGACATCAAATTCAGCACCCGCATGGCGTCCGCAGACCGCGAAAAAATCCGGGCATTGGCACAGAAGGCGGGCATGTCCATGAGTGACTATGTGACCGCCTGCTGCCTTGGCAAGCGCATCGTCGTCATGGATGGTCTCAAAGAAGTCCTGCGGCAGCAGAAAGCCATCGGCAACAACCTGAACCAGCTCGCTGTGCTGGCGAACACGGGCAAGGTGCAGTTTGCCAATCTGGACGCAGCTGCACAGGAATTCGCAAAAATCAACGTCACCCTGCGGCAGATACAGGAAGGAGGGCGCGGAAAATCGCAATCGTCCATTTCGTAAACTACAAGAAAGGCACACAAACACGCGGCTGCATGAAAAGTGTCATGCGCTATGTTTCCCAACTCAGCAAGACGCTTTGGGACGGTCAGCAACTCGTCAGCGGGATCGGTTGCCAACCGGAAACGGCGTTCGACGAATTCCTGAGTACGAAGCTGCTGCACCATAAAGACGGCGGCGTGATGTTTTACCACATGGTACAGAGTTTTCCAAAAGGTGCAGACATCGACCCGCGCACGGCCCATGAAGCGGCGCGGCAGCTTGCCGGATACTTCGAGGGCTGCGAGGTGCTGGTCTGCACGCACGTCGACCGCGAGCATATCCACTCGCACTGCATCATCAACAGCGTCAATTTTGAAACCGGTCGGAAGGTGCATATGGCGGACGAGCAGATTCAGGAGCTGCGCGTTTGCAATGACCAGATTTGCGAGGAATTGGGACTTCCCAAATTTCAGAGGGATGAGCAAAAACATTCCCGCGGAATGTCCAACGCGGAATACTACACGGCATCCAAAGGTGAGAGCTGGAAGTTCGAACTGATGCGTGTGATCGACGAGTGTATGCGCTGCGCCGGGAATCGTGAGGAATTTCTAGTACTGCTCCGGTCGGAAGGTTACAACGCTACTTGGACAGATGGCCAGAAGAATATTACCTACACCACACCGGACGGACGCAAATGCCGTGACAGCAAATTACATATAGAAAAATACTTGAAAGAAAATATGGAGGCGGAGTTTGGATACAGAACGGAGAATGACAACACAAGAAATGTTGACGCAGCACAAAAAGCTGATGGACGAGGCGCAACGGCTGGAACCCAGCGTGATGGTGACAGAGCGGAACTGGAACGCGATGCTCAAAATGCAGCACAATCTGTTTCAGCAGCAGATGCAGTTAGATACGGACCTGAAAATGCTTCTGACGAAAGCAGAAGCACAGGAAGCCCTGACCGCGATGCAGGCGAGCGCGACAGAGTTCGCAGGACAGGCTGGGAGCCTGAGCGCGGAGTATTCTTCCGCCTGCAAGGAACTGACCGAGAGTACACAGAATGCTGTGACTTTGATTTCGGAGAACGGCGAACGGGCGATTTCTACGGTGATACAAGAAGCGAAGAAGAAAATTCACCTGTGCGCGTGGATCTCAATCGCGGCATTGATCTTGTGCGCGGCGCTGTGCGCCTTGGCCGTGCTGTGGAGCAGCTGACGGATGCCGCACCACCGTGCGATGCCGCTGCTCTGCCGTCACACATCGACCGCAAGCGCCGGAAAAAACTCCAACAAAAGAAAAACGCCCTCGGTCATGCCGAGGACGATCACGAAGATTCCATGGAACAAAAGCTATGAAAGGAGCATCTATGGCAAACACACGCAAAGAAAACATTGCAGAGGTCACGTTCAGCTATGTTGGCACCGACGAGCAGTTCAATGAATTCCTGAAAATGCTGCTGCATGACTACCTGTCGGTAGACCAGCCATATACAAAGTCGCAGGAGGCTTTTGTTGGTAATGGAGATTCCCGCTGCGCATGACAAATTGTTCTAGCTATCTGAAAAACAGTGTGCTATGGTGTGTGCTGCAATCGGCACACACCATAGCGGAAAGGAGCGGATATGCGAGTCTGGTTATATTATCGCCTGAGCCGCGACGAGGATGATGAGCTGAACTCCCTGACAAATCAGCGAAAAATCATTTACGAATATGCCGTCACAAACGGTCACGAGGTCGTGGGCGAGTCCTTCGATGACAATGTCAGCGGTATGCACTTCAACCGCGAGGGCATCGATAAAATCTACGAGGTTGTGGAAGCCGGGAAAATTGAAGCGGTCATCGTCAAGGATCTGTCGCGCCTTGGCCGTCATCGGACGCAGACAGCTCTGTTCATCGACTACCTGCGGGAACACGATGTCCGCGTCCTCTCGGCGACGGAAAACATCGATACGTTCAACGAAAACGATGATCTCATCATCGGCTTCAAGGGTCTTGTCAACGACTTTTACGCGCGCGATGGCAGCCGCCGTGTGCGAACCGGCTACCGGCAAAAGCAAAAGGAAGGGATCGTGACCATCCCGCCGTTCGGCTATTTCAAGGATAAAAACACGAAGAAGGTTGTCATCGTTGAAGAAGCAGCCGAAACCGTCCGACTGATCTTCTCCGCCTACGTCGGCGGCAGCGGCATGAAGACCATCGCCCGCACACTGAATGAGCAGAGAAGAAAAACACCTGCGTCCATGCAGCTGGAACTGCTGAACAAGTACAAAAGCAGTGGGCATTGAGGAGACCATCCCTCGATGCCCACTGTTTGGCTTTGCAGAAGGAAATCCTGAAATTGGAGCAGGAGATCGACGAATTGGTGATGGAAAAGTTAAAAAACAGTGAATGTCTAACCTGCCAACCAGACAGCATTTGAACCCAAGGTGCTGTCACCCTCCAACTGCGTGTAAGATTTTGAATTTCTCGAAAAGTTCACTATACGAACAAAATTCAGACATATCTATCAGATGTGTCTGAATTTTGTTCGTGGTACGCCCGAGGGGACTTGAACCCCTACCCTCGCGGAATGGAACCTAAATCCATCGTGTCTGCCAATTCCACCACGGGCGCGTATTGAGTTTCTCAAGGGTTACACGGCTTTCAGGCATTGAGACTGTATGTGAAAGTGGTCTATCATGTCTGCCAATTCCGTCAAGCCTGAAAGCACTCGCGGCAGGACTCTCTGCCGCTGTTTTGTTTCCTCTGATTTTTACACGGCGAGGAACCGAGGCGGAGCGTAACGCTTGACCCGCAGTTATAAAAACAGGCGTGCCTGCTTTTACCGAAGAGTGTCCGCAGCGAGGAGCGGCGCAAAAACCTTTCACCAAGGTGACATCACCTAAATCCATCGTGTCTGCCAATTCCACCACGGGCGCATATTTCATTTTAAAAATTCTGCTTATGCGGCAGGTACTTCGTGACAGAGCCATTTCGAAGCACACGCATCTTTTATATTCTACCACATCCGGTTTCGCCTTGTCAATCCGAAGAAACGGTTGACGCGGAGGGCGGAAACGGCGATTTTTAACGCCTTTTTCATTGCAATCGGTGGAATGCGGCGCTATAATGGAGAAAAATCGCACAAAGTCAGGAGTGTATGACATGAAGATCGTCATTGTCGGAGACGGCAAGGTCGGCAGCACGCTTGCCGAGCAGCTCTCCCGGGAAGGACATGACATTACCATTGTAGACCACAGCCCCGATCCGCTTCAGCAGACGACGGAAGCGCTCGATATTCTCTGCATCGAGGGAAACGGCGCGACCTATGAGACGCAGATCGAGGCAGGCGTGGATTCCGCAGACCTGCTGATCGCAGTGACGGCGTCGGACGAGCTGAATCTGCTGTGCTGCCTGATCGCCAAAAAGGCCGGCGCGCAGCATACGATCGCGCGTGTGCGCAATCCGGAATATGATTCGCAGCTTTCGCTGATTACGGACGACCTCGGGCTGAGCCTGTCCGTTAACCCGGAGCTGACCTGCGCGACCGAGATCGCGCGGAGCCTGCGGCTGCCGTCGGCCATGCGGGCCGACGCCTTTGCGGACGGACATGTGGAGCTGTTGCAGCTGATTTTGTCGGAGCAGTCGCCGCTGGCAGGCAAGACGCTGATGGAGCTGCCGGTACTGACGCGGTCGAACGTGCTGATCGGCGCCGTTGAGCGCGGCGGAAGCATGGTGACGATCCCCGGCGGCTCGTTCCGGCTGGAGGCGGGGGACCGGATCCTCCTGATCTGTACGCCGCGCAGCGCGCAGACCTTCTTCCGGCAGGTGCATCTGGCGGCAAATCCGATCCGGCACGTTATGCTGGTCGGCGGCGGACGCATCGCGTATTATCTGGCGCGGCAGCTGCTGGAAACGGGGCTGGACGTCAAGATCATCGAATCGAATTTTGCCCGCTGCGAGGCGCTTTCGCAGCTGCTGCCCAAGGCGACGATCCTGCACGGCGACGGTACGAACGAGGCATTCCTCCGGGAGTCCGGCGTGGAGCAGGTGGACGCCTTTGCGAGCCTGACCGGCATGGACGAGGAAAACATCCTCATCAGCCTCTACGTCCGCAAGAGCTTCCCGCGCGTCAAGGTCGTGACCAAGGTCAACCGCGCCTCGTTCCAAAGCATTCTCAGCGCACTGGATGTCGGCAGCGTCTACAACTCGCGCCACAGCGCGTCCAATCTTATCTGCCGTTATGTCCGCGCGATGCAGAATTCCGTCGGCTCCAAGGTCGAGACGCTTTACAAGCTGCTCAGCGGACGGGTGGAGGCGCTGGAATTCCGTGCGGCGGAGGGCTCTCCGGTCTGCGGGACGCCGCTTTCCACGCTGCGGCTCAAGCGGAACATCCTGATCGGCTCCATTGACCGCGGCGGCAAGGTCATTATCCCCAGCGGCCAGGATACTATCGAGCCGGGCGATACCGTCATTGTTATTACGACCATCACCGGCCTGAGCGACCTGAGTGATATTCTGGACAGACGAAAGGGATAAGCCATGAACAAACGCATGATCTCTTTTATTCTGGGGACGCTGCTGATCCTGGAGGCCGTGATCCTGCTGCTGCCGGCGCTGGTGGCGCTGATCTATGCGGAGCGGGCGGGCTGGTACTATCTGTTCACGGCGCTTGGAGCCGCGCTGGCAGGGTTGGCGCTGCGGCTGATCTCCCGGCCGACCCGGAAAACGATCTATGCGCGCGACGGACTTCTGTGTGTGGCGCTGGGATGGGTCGTGCTGTCGTTGGCAGGAGCGCTGCCGTTCACGCTCTGCGGCGATATCCCGTCGTATCTGGACGCCGTTTTTGAGATGGTCTCCGGCTTCACCACGACCGGCTCGAGCATCCTGCCGAACGTGGAAGTGCTCAACCGGTGCAGCCTCTTCTGGCGCAGCTTTTCGCACTGGATCGGCGGCATGGGCATTCTGGTGTTCATGCTCGCCATCGTCAATATGGAGGGCGGGCAGGGCATCCATCTGCTCCGCGCCGAAAGCCCCGGGCCGACCGTCTCCAAGATGGTGCCCCGGATGGTGGATTCCTCGAAAATTCTGTACGGCATCTATTTCGGCCTGACGGTCATACAAATGATCTTCTACCTCGCCGGAGGAATGCCGCTGTTCGATACGCTTTGCAATGCGTTCGCCACGGCAGGCACGGGCGGCTTTGCAATCAAGGCCGACTCATTCGCGGGCTACAGCTATTATCACCAGACCGTCACGACCGTTTTTATGGCGCTGTTCGGCGTGAATTTCTCGATCTATTTTTTCATCCTGCGGCGGAAATTCGACCTCGTGTGGAAGAATACGGAGCTGCGCTGGTATCTGGCGATCATTTTCCTGTCCATCGCGGCGATCACGCTCAACATCCTTCCGATGTATCCGCGTGCGTGTGACGCGCTGCACCACGCGGCGTTTTCCGTGTCATCAGTCATCACGACAACGGGCTTCGGTACGGAGAATTTTGGCCTTTGGCCGGAGTTTTCCCGCGTGATCCTTGTGTTGCTGATGCTGATCGGCGCGTGCGCAGGCTCCACCGGCGGCGGTCTCAAGATCTCCCGGCTGGTCATTCTGGTCAAGACGGTGCAGCGCGAGGTGCGGCTGCTCCTGCATCCGCGCACGGTCAAGGTCATGACCATCGACGGAAAGCCGCTCTCCAACGATACGGTGCGCGGCGTCAGCGCCTATTTCCTGACATATGTGTTCCTGATCGTCATCTCGATCCTGCTGGTCTCGCTCGATGGCTTCGACGGCTCGACAACCATCACGGCGGTCTTTGCAACGGTCAACAACATCGGCCCCGGCCTCGGCATGGTTGACCCGGCTGGAAGCTACGCGGCGTTTTCGCCGCTGGCCAAGGTCGTGCTGACGCTGGATATGCTGTTCGGACGGCTGGAGCTGTATCCCATGCTCATCCTGATGCTGCCCACGACGTGGACGCGGCGCAGATAAAACAGAACGAGAAAGGACCGCAGCCGACGTATATCTTGTATGCGCGAGAAATGACTGGACAGGGAAAAGCCGAGATAGGAGCCGATCACGGTGAGCGATTTGTCCGAATAGCGGAGGAGGCGTTTGGCCTCCTCCGTTTTTTTCTTCAGGATGAAGTCAGCTATATTTTCCCCCGGTATCCTCCTTGAACTTCTTCGACAAGTATGGGCGGCTCATATACAACGCTCCGGCGATATCCTCCGTTTTAATTGCATCTGAGAGATGATGCTGGACGTAATTTGCCGCATCGGCCGCCAGCTTGGACGACGCTTTTCCGCGATGCAGCCGCTCCACACGCTCCGCGTAATCCAGCAGCATCCGGTATTGCAGATTCACGATCCGCTCCGGAGAGGACAGCAGCTCACACTGCCGGATGTAGGAATCGCTGAGCGTGAACGCATCGTCTACCTGCATACCGCCCTGAATAGCCGAGCGGGAGGCCAGCGTCTCCGTGAGGATAAAGAGATTTTTCCTCTGGCGCGGCGGCGGAAAGCCCAACCAAAGGGACTGGGAAGCGATGCTGGGGCGGAAATACGTCCCGCGGTGCTGAAAAAGGGCGCGTTCACCATGGACAATACCGTCATGGAAATGAAGGACGACAGCCTTATCATGAAAATCATGTTCAAGGCTGTGGCGGCGGCCATCGCGAGGGGCTTCGGCGGCAAAAAGGACTATGAAAACCCGGAATTTCGGATGCTGATGAATTCCTCTGCTGGAAGCCCGCTGCGGAGCATGATGATCTCCGGCGGCATGAAGGGCGGCGTGATGCCCGGTATGCTGGAAATGGCCAACGGACACTTCCTCCGGGGCCTCCGGAGAATGCACCCTAGGTGCTCTGCGGAAGTCCGGATGGCAAAAGCACTTTTGCATTTTTTCCGGGATCGTGCTGCAATGAAACAGAGCGGGAGACGCACAGCAGGAGCCGCTGTGCGCCTCGGCTGCATTTTTCGCCGGAAAAACCGACGTATCGCATACAGGGCTTCGAAGGAAGCGGGAGAGATCAATGAAAATCACTTTTCTTGGAACCGGCGCGGCGGATTTTCTGCCGCCGCTTGCGGATACCGACCGGTTTACGGTCAGCAGAGACATCCGGCGCTGCACGGTGACGCTGCTCGGAGAAGATATCGGCATGTGGGCCGGTACCGTGTTTCATGCGCAGACACATCTTGCGGAAAAGCCGCAGAATGGGTGTGCATACAGTTTTTTACTTGAAGGTCATTGCACATTCCCTGACCATGCTGTATAATCAAAACAAAAGCGCTCATATCCTGCTTGAAAACCGCGGGATTTGAACATATACGGAAAACCGCGGCAGATTTTGAATGGGCTTGAAGTGGTGAGTATGGGAACAGAACAGGTATCCGATAAAACAGAAAAGCAGAAGCGTGACGGCTACAGGAGCTTTTACAATCGCGTGACCAAGCGCGTGCTGGACCTTGTGCTTGCGCTGGCAGGCTCTGTGATCGTGACGCCGATCCTTCTGGTGATCGGCATTTTCATTGCGATCGAGGACGGCTTTCCCATTTTCTACACGCCGCTGCGCGGCGGCTATCACGGAAAGCCGTTCCATATCATCAAGCTTCGCACGATGTACAAGGGCGCGGATAAGCTCGGCGGGACGACCGCGCTGAACGACCCGCGGATCACCCGGGCCGGACGGCTCCTGCGGAAGGTCAAACTGGACGAGCTGCCGCAGCTTTATAACGTCCTGTTCGGGAGCATGAGCTTCGTCGGCCCGCGTCCGGAGCTTCTGCGCTATACGGAGGCCTATGAGGGTGAGGAGAAGCAGATCCTTGAGGTGCGGCCCGGCATCACCGATTTCAGCTCCATCGAGTTTATCAGTCTGGACGAGATCGTCGGCACGGAAAACGCGGATGAAATGTATGAAAAATACGTGCTGCAAAGGAAAAACCGGCTTCGCATCCGCTATGCGCAGGAGGTTTCCCTCCGCACGGACGTGTATCTGTTTTTCAAGACCGTCGGCTGTGTGCTGAAAAAGGCGCGCCGCATCGCGCGGGCCGGAAACGGAGAAAAGGCATGATGGAATACATAACGCTGCAAAACACTGACCTGTGCGTATCGCGCTTCTGCATGGGCGGATGTCCAATGGGCGGCTACGGCTGGGGAAGCGTGCAGGAGAGTGAGCTCCTGGACGCGATCCACGCCGCGCTGGACGCGGGCGTGAATTTCTTCGACACCGCCGATACCTACGGCCTCGGACAGTCTGAGCGGACGCTTGCAAAGGGACTCGGAAGCCGGCGCAGGGATGTTGTGATCGAATCGAAATTTGGCGTCCGTGTGGGCGGCGGCAAAACCGTCTATGACAATTCGCCGGAGTATATCCAGCAGGCGCTGGAGGAAAGCCTCCGGCGGCTGAATACCGACTATATCGATGTGTATCTCATTCACTATCGCGACGGGAAAACGCCCATTGCGGACGTGGTGGGCAAGCTGGAGGAGCTGAAGGTCGCCGGAAAGCTCCGCTATTACGGCCTTTCCAACATCCACGGCGACGGGCTGGAGGAGCTTCTGCCCTATGCGGGGCGCTTTGCCTGCTGTCAGGACGAGCTGTCTCTGGCCTGCCGGAAGAACGAGGATGACCTGCGCGTTGTGCAGAGCCGTCTCCGGGCAACGCCCATGACGTGGGGAAGCCTCGGCCAGGGGATCCTGACCGGAAAGTATAACCGCGAAAACGTATGCTTCGGCGCGGACGACCGCCGCAGCCGGGAGATCTATGTGAATTTCCATGGCGAAAAGCTGGAACAAAATCTGCGTATCGTCGAGGCTTTGAAAAAAATTGCCGCGAACCGCGAAAAGTCCGTCGCAGCCTGCGCCATCCGCTGGATACTGGACACGCTGCCGGAGTCGGTCGTGATCGCGGGCGTCAAGCGCCCCGCGCAGCTCTCGGCCAATGTCGAGGCCATGGGGTGGACGCTGAACGAGGAAGAACTGCGGGAGCTGAATGAGGTGTCGGAATGAAGAAAACAAGTGAGCAGCTTGCCTGGCTGATCCGCCGCCACGGCATTGAAATGACGCATCTTTCCGGCGGAAGCCATATCGGCGCGGTCCTGTCCGCAGCGGATATCCTCGCTGTTCTGTATGCGGACATTCTGCGGTACGATCCGGAAGACCCCGAGTGGGACGGGCGCGACCGCTTCATCATGAGCAAGGGCCATGCCGGCGCCGCCGTATACGCCGCGCTCGCAGAAAGCGGCTTCTTTGCTCCCGCCGAGCTGAAAACACATTATCAGAACGGAAGCCGCCTGTCCGGCCACGTCTCGCACCATCTGCCCGGCGTGGACCTTTCCACCGGCTCCCTGGGCCACGGTCTCTGCGCCGCGGCCGGAATGGCACTGGCCGCGAAGCAGGACGGCAAGCATCACCGGGTGTTTGCCGTATTGGGCGACGGCGAGTGCGACGAAGGCTCGGTCTGGGAGGCGGCGCTGTTTGCCAACCAATACCGGCTCGAAAATCTGGTCGCTATCATCGACCATAACCATATGCAGAGCCTCGATACCTGCGAAAAGACGCTGGAGCTGGAGGATTTCGGCGCAAAGTGGCGCGCGTTCGGCTGGAACGTCATCGAGCTGAACGGACACGACCATAACGCACTCCGCAGCGCACTGACGGATACCCGCAACGCCGGGCACAAGCCGACCGTTGTGATTGCCAATACCGTGAAGGGAAAGGGTGTTTCCTTCATGGAGAACGACATCCTCTGGCATTACCGCTTCCCGCATGACGGCTGGGAATACGACGGCGCGGTCACGGAGCTGCACGCGGCAAAGCCCGCGGGTGTGGAAGACCCCTATACGCCGGATGGCATTGCCGACCCGGTGAAGCCCGGCCCCGATGCCGATATCGGAAACGATCATACTGCCTCGGCAGGCTGGCACCCGACGTATATCGCAAAGGAGGTCTGAGTATGCGAGATACCTTTGTCCGCACGCTGATCGCGCTTGCAAAAGAAGATCCGAATATCGAGCTTATGACCGGCGATCTTGGCTTCGGGGTGCTCAAGCCCTTCTGGGAGCAGCTGCCCGATCAGTTCGTCAACGCCGGTATTGCGGAGCAGAATATGACCTCGGCGGCGGCCGGAATGGCGCTCGAGGGAAAAACCGTGTTTACCTATTCCATCGGCAATTTTCCAACGCTGCGCTGTCTGGAGCAGATCCGCAACGACTGCGCGTATCATCACGCCAATGTGAAGATCGTGTGCGTGGGCGGCGGCTTTGTCTATGGGTCGCTTGGCATGAGCCATCAGGCGACAGAGGACATCGCCGTGATGCGGGCGCTGCCGGATGTGGCGGTGCTGTGTCCCGGCGATCTTGTGGAGGCAGAGGAAGCCACACGGGCGATCGCGAGGTATCCCGGTACCTGCTATCTGCGGCTGGGCCGCGGCGGCGAAAAGCGGATCCATGACCCTATCGATCATTTCGAG
>FR887161.1:0-1621 GCA_000436735.1 Firmicutes bacterium CAG:170 | reverse complement strand
AAGCCCATATCGATCATTTCGGGATCGGAAGGCCCATTCCGATCCACGGCGGGAGCCGGGTCGCCATTTTTTCGACCGGCGCGATCTTTGAGGAGATCGCAGGTGCGGAAACGATCCTCGCCGGGCACGGCGTTCATCCTGCGGTCCGGACATTCCCGACGGTAAAGCCCATCGACCGCGAGACGATCATCCGCTGCGCGAAGGAATTTGACCTGATCGTTACCGTGGAGGAGCATAACCTTTCCGGCGGCTTCGGAAGCGCAGTCGCGGAGGTGCTGGCGGAGCTGCCCGTGCATGCGCGGCTGCTGCGCGTAGGGCTGCACGATACCTATTCAGCCATTGTCGGCAACCAGAACTACCTGCGCGCGCAGTTCGGACTGGACGCGGCAGGCATCGCAAAAAAGATTCTGGAGGTGCTCGAATGAAACGGCTGCTGCTGACGTGCACCGATCTGATGGCCATTCAGTTTCTGGTGCCGCATGTGAAATATCTCTCAGCGCACGGCTTTTCCGTAGAGCTGGCCTGTTCCGATGTTGGCGGCCGGCTGGACGATCTGCACCGGGCGCTGGACGGCGTCGCGCCGATCCATGTGGTGCGGCTGGTGCGCAGCCCGTTTTCGCCCGGAAACCGCAAGGGCTACGGCGACCTTAAGAAAATAATTGACGGCAGCCACTGGGACGTGATCTGGACGAACGAGCCGGTAATGGGCGTCATGACCCGTCTGGCGGCAAAAAACGCCCGAAAAAACGGCACGAAGGTCGTTTACATGGTACATGGCTTCCACTTCTACAAGGGCGCGCCGCTAAAAAACTGGCTGCTCTATTACCCAGTGGAAAAATACTGCTCCCGCCTGTGCGATATGATCGTCACTATCAATGAGGAGGATCTCCGGCGGGCGAAAGCATTCCATACCGCAAGGGTGGAGAAGATCAACGGAATTGGTCTTGATACAAAGCGGTTTTCCTCCTGTACGGTTAATAAAGCAGAAAAGCGCAAGGAGCTGGGCATACCGGAGAACGCTTTTTTTGTGGTATCCGTTGGAGAACTGAAAGTACACAAAAATCATGAGGCCATTATCCGCGCATTGGCAAAAAAACAAGACCCGCATGTTTTCTATGGGATTTGCGGCAAGGGCGAATTGCTGGAATATTTGCAAAATATGGCAAAAAAGCGGGGCATAGCAAAGCAAGTGTTCTTTTTTGGCTATCGCACGGATGTTGCGGAAATCCTGCACACTGCAGATTTGTTTGCGTTTCCTTCCAGGCGGGATGGTCTTGGACTTGCTGCACTGGAGGCAATGGCCAGCGGCCTTCCGCTGCTGACATCCAATGTCGGCGGGATACCAGACTATGTCAAGAACGGAATCACAGGCTTTTCCTACCGCTATGACGATATAGACGGTTTTGCGGAGGGCCTGCAAAAATACTGCCGTGATGCAGAACTGCGGAAGCGCGTTATAAACAACGGCCTAGAAGCTGTGCAGAAATACGACATCCGAGAAGTGGAGCAGACGGTTTGCCGGCTCATGGAGATGGAGGACTAACTTGAAGTATTCCGTAATAATTCCTGTCTACAATGCTGCAAGAACGCTTCGCCGCTGCCTGGACAGCCTTGTAGATCA
>FR887160.1 GCA_000436735.1 Firmicutes bacterium CAG:170 | reverse complement strand
GGCGGTCTCATTTTCTCTGATGTTATTGCGCGCCGTAGCGGGCTATGCTCTCCTCCCGGATCCTTTCCAGCAGCTGCTTCGTTTCGCTGTTCTCCTCCACAGCGCCCGCGTCCGGCGAAAACTGCGTCAGCTCTGCCGCCGGGAATAGCACAGGCTCGTTTTCATCGACCGGCACCTTGCCCAAAAGGCCGCTCAGAATGACGTAGTATCCATTTTCCTCCGAATACCGCAGGAAAAGATAATATTCCTTTCCCGGCTGCATCTTTACATACCGATTGATGTGGCAGGTCGCCTGCGTACCATCCTGCTCCGCATAGGTGAACTGATTCTCAAGGATCTGAAGTCTGTCGCCCGGCTGGACATTCCTTCCCGCAGAGTCTGTCAGCACCTCCTTGACGCTGACCTCAGAAAGCGTGTAGCCATGATACGCTCCCTGCGCACTCAAAGGCACGGCAACGTTTTCTTCCTGTTCCGTTTTTTCCACGCGCACAACGAGCTGTGCCGCCGCTTCCAGCTCCGCCGCCGATGCATAAAGGTCGCTCTTGGCGGAGGCGTATGTGTCGATCGTTTTTGGCGCTTTTCCCGCGCAGGCCGTCACGCTGAGCAAAAGAACAAGCGTGAACGCCGATAACAGGAACGCCTTGCAGCGTTTTTTCCTCATTTCATGACCTCCCTTCTTTTTAACTTTTCTACTCTATTCTATATCTAAAATCTATCATTGTTTGCTCTTTTTGTCAATACGGCTCTGCACACGGCGGCTCGATAAAAAACGTGCCGGAGCTTTGGACAAGCTCCGGCCTTCTCTTATTCTTCCGCCTGCTTCTGCACCGGCATTTCGCATTCCTTCGCAGGCAAATTTTCGTGGGATATGCTTTTCTCCCCCGCCGCGTCATAATTCTCCAAAAAGCTGACCTTCCGGCCTTTGGTCTTATAGGCGATGACCGTATCGAGGCAGACATTTTCCATGCTGCGGAAGATATGCGCCTCCACCTCCGGATTGCTCTTTTTCAGCTCGCGGATGAGCTGCTTGATCTGCTGGCGCTTCGACTTTGCCTCCTCGTTGGGGCGGCAGGTCGTGCAGGTATCGGTGAATTTGCAGGCGCACTGGATAAAATGCAGATCGTTCGCGTCGCGCCACGCCTTGATATCGTCCTCGCGGATCAGATAGAGCGGCCGGATCAGCTCCATGCCCTCAAAATTCGTGCTGTGGAGCTTCGGCATCATGGTCTGAATCTGCGCGCCCCAGAGCATCCCCATCAAAATGGTCTCGATCACGTCGTCGTAATGATGCCCCAGCGCGATCTTGTTGCAACCGAGCTTCTTCGCGTAGCTGTAGAGATAGCCCCGCCGCATCCGCGCGCAGAGATAGCACGGCGATTTTTCCACGTTGTAGACCGAGTCAAAAATGTCGGATTCAAAGATCTCGACCGGGATATGGAGCCGCCGCGCGTTTTCCTCGATGATCTGGCGGTTGGCCGGACTGTAGCCCGGGTCCATCACGACAAAGCGCAGCTCAAACGGGAATTTATTGTGCAGCTTCAATTCCTGAAAAAGCTTCGCCATCAGCATGGAGTCCTTACCGCCGGAGATGCAGACCGCGATGCGGTCGCCCGGCTGCACCAGCTCATACTGCCGGACGGCCTTGGTGAAATTGCACCAGATCTTTTCCCGGAAGCGCTTGCGCAGACTCGTTTCCACGCGGCTGCAAAGCTCGTCGGCATTCTGCTTTTCCATTTGCCGCCGCAGCCATGCAAGATAGCCGCCCGCGAGGCTGTAAGCCTCGTAGCCCAGCGCCTCCAGAGCTTCCGCCGCGTCAAGGCTGAACTGTCCGCGCGCGCAGACCAGCACCAGCCTGCGGCCGTCATTTTCTGGCGGCTCCATGCACAGGCGCTCCGCATCGATGTGCTCCGCGCCGGGGATTGTCCCGTAATTCAGGCTCTCTGCGCTGCGCATATCGATCAGCCGGTAGCTTCCCTGCTCCCATTTTTCCAGTTCCTGCACGCTGACTTCCATGTGGTTTTTCCTCGCTTTGCTGGTTTTTCGCTGCTTTCGCACCCATTTTATCCGCGCCGTGCGCGTTTGTCAACGCCGGAAGCGGCGCGTATCTTTCAGGCGCCTGCAGCAAAAGCGCCTGAAGAAAAATCCTTCAGGCGCTCTGCATATTCTCAGTTGAAGCTTCCCAGCTGCTTTCCGGAAAGGACGTGGAAGTGGATGTGCTTCACCGTTTGTCCGGCCAGTTCGCCGACGTTTGTCACGACGCGATAGCCGTCCGCAAAGTCCATTTCCTTCGCCAGTTTGGCGATCACGGCATAAATGTGGCCGATCAGCGCCGCATTTTCCTCCGTCACCTCCGCCGCGGAGGCGAAATGTGCCTTCGGCACGACAAGGAAATGCACCGGCGCCAGCGGCGCAATGTCCTTGAACGCGAGGCATTTGTCGTCCTCATAGACCTTCTGGCTCGGGATCTCTCCCGCAATGATCTTACAAAACAGGCAGTCTGTCATAGCCGCTTCCTCCTTACTGCACCTTTTCCGCAACAAAATCGTCCACAGCCGCCAGCGCATCGTCTACCTTCAGCAGATTCGTGCCGCCGCCCATGGCGCTGTCGGGCTTGCCGCCGCCCTTGCCGCCGACGATGGGCGCGATGGCCTTGATGATGTCTCCGGCCTTGACGCCCTTTGCAATCGCGTCCTTGCCGCAGACCGCCAGCAGCGTGATCTTCTCGCCGTTCACCGCGCTGAGCACCGCGACAATGCCGCTGTCCTTATCACGCAGGAAGTCGCCCATCCGGCGCAGGTCAGCTGCGTCCGCAGCGCCGCGGTTTGTCGTGAGCACACGAAGCCCGCCGATGTTCTTTGCCGAGAAGAGGAACTGATCGACCTCGCCCGCAAACAGGCGGTCCTTCATTTTTTCAATGGTCTGGTGCAGCTCGCGGATCTCGCGCATCGAGGCCTCAGCCTTTGCAAACAGCTCCGCAGGCGTCGTCTTGAGCGTCTCCGCCACGCGCAGGAGCTTCTGGTTCATTTCGTCCGTCATTTCGAGACAGACCTTTCCGGTGACCGCCTCAATACGGCGCACGCCGGATGCGACCGAGGACTCGCCCACGATCCGGAACGGGCCGACCTTCGCGGTGTTGTCCAGATGCGTACCGCCGCAAAGCTCCATGGAAACGGTTCGGTTCTCGTCGCCCATGGTGACCACGCGCACAACGTCGCCGTACTTCTCACCGAAGAGCGCCGTCGCACCGCGCTTCCTGGCCTCCTCGATCGGAAGCTCCTCCGTCACAACGGGATAGCCGTCGAGAATATATTCAGACATCAGGCGGCTGATTTTCGTCAGCTCCTCGGGCTTGACCGCCTCGAAGTGCGTAAAGTCGAAGCGCAGCCGGTCCGGCTCGACCAGAGAGCCTGCCTGATGCACATGGTCGCCCAGCACCTCTTCCAGAGCGCTCTGGAGCAGATGCGTCGCGGTGTGCGCACGGCAGACGCCCTTCCGGCGCTCCTCATCGATGCGGACGGTGCAGACATCGCCCGTCTTCATCTCGCCGCTGACCACGCGGCCATAGTGCAGGAATTTGCCGCCCTTGTTCTTCTGAACGTCGGTGACGACGAATTTGCCGTCCGGCCCTTCGATATAGCCATGGTCGCCGACCTGACCGCCCATTTCGGCGTACATGGTCGTCTTATCCAGCACGATCAGCGCGTCCGTCCCCTCGCTGACAGCGCCCTGAAGCTCGTCCTCCGCGACGATGGCGAGGATTTTGCCCTCCGCAGCGCCACTTTCATAGCCGACGAACTGCGTCGCGGGCATCTCCTTGCCGAACTCCACGCCGGCCCAGCCGAGGTCGCCCAGCGCCTTTCTGGCCTCTCTCGCGCGGGATTTCTGCTCCTGCATCAGCTGCTTGAACGCCTCCGCATCCACGTCCATGCCTTCCTCGTGAACCATTTCCTCGGTCAGGTCGAACGGGAAACCGTAGGTGTCATAGAGCTTGAAGGCGTCCGCGCCGGAGAAAACGGTCTCGCCCTTCTGCTTGTGGCCCTCGAGCATGTCGCTGAAGATCTTCATGCCGCCGTCGATGGTCTTGGCGAAGTTCTCCTCCTCCGTGCGCACAACGCGGGTGATATACGCCTGCTTTTCGCGCAGCTCCGGATACTGGCACTCGTTCTCATGGATAACGGTATCGATCACGTCGTACAGGAACGGATGGTTGACGCCGAGAAGCTTTCCGTGACGCGCCGCGCGCCGCAGAAGCCGCCGCAGCACATAGCCGCGTCCCTCGTTCGAGGGCAGCACGCCGTCGCAGATCATGAACGTGGCGCTGCGGATATGGTCGGTGATGACGCGCAGGGAAACGTCCGTCTTTGCGGATTCCTCATAGTGCGCGCCGGTGATCTCCGAGACCTTGTTGGTAATGTTCATCACCGTATCCACATCGAACAGCGAAGCCACGTTCTGGCACACGCAGGCAAGGCGCTCCAGGCCCATGCCGGTGTCGATGTTCTTCTGCTTCAGCTCGGTATAATTGCCGTGGCCATCATTATTGAACTGCGAGAACACGATGTTCCAGACCTCGACGTAGCGGTCGCAGTCGCAGCCGACGGTGCAGCCGGGTTTGCCGCAGCCGTACTGCTCGCCGCGGTCATAATAAATTTCGGAGCAGGGACCGCACGGGCCGGAGCCGTGCTCCCAGAAATTGTCCTCCTTGCCGAAGCGGAAGATATGGCTCTCGGGAATGCCGACCACATCGCGCCAGATGGCGAAGGCCTCGTCGTCGGCGGGGGTCGTCTCATTGCCTGCAAAGACCGACGGATACAGCCGGTCCGGCTCAAGGCCGACCCACTCGGGGCTGGTCAGGAATTCCCACGCCCAGGGAATGGCTTCCTTCTTGAAATAATCGCCGAAGGAAAAGTTGCCGAGCATCTCAAAATAGGTGCCGTGGCGCGCCGTCTTGCCGACGTTTTCGATGTCGCCGGTACGGATGCACTTCTGGCAGGTCGTGACGCGGTGGCGCGGCGGCTCCTCCTCACCGGTGAACCACGGCTTCATCGGCGTCATACCGGCGTTGATGAGCAGGATGGATTTGTCGTTGCGCGGGATCAGCGAAAAGCTGGGCAGGCGCAGATGTCCCTTGCTCTCAAAGAAGCGCAGGTACATTTCACGCAGCTCGTTGAGTCCGTAAGCTTTGTGTGCCATAGTAGATTCTCCTTCTATCTCCAATAATTTCTTTCGTGTGCAAAAAAAGAAACCCCGCCTCCCATCATAGGGGCGAAGCTTGCTTCACGGTACCACCCTAATTGCGCCCGAAGGCGCTTCTCAGCTGCTCTATAACGGGAGGGCCCGCTCCGTTCCTCACGGAGACGCTCCAAAGCGGCTGCCGAAGGCTCCTGCCGAAGGGCTTCCACCGTCCCCTTCTCTCTGTTGGCGCTGCCAGCGGCTCTCTTTTTCATCGCGTTTTCTGTATTTCCTGCTTATTTTAGCACATTTTATCCCGTTGTCAACGGTTTTTTCTCCTCCGGCATCACCGGCTGCATATTTTCGTCGAGCTTCATCCGCCACCGGAGCGCTCCGTCCAGCTCCTCGAGCGTACAGAAGCAGAACAGCGGCATCAGCGGAAATTCCCGCCCCGGCTCATAATCCATGTCAAGCTCCGCGCCGTCCTCCGCCCGCCGCAGCCGCGCGTTTTCCACCGGGCAGTCCAGAATCCGCCCGGAGAACGGCTCCCACACCGCCCCCGCCGTCTGCTCCGGCTCCGCAGCAGCCTCCGCCGCTTCCTTTTCCGCCGGACGCTCCGGCGCTGCCGGCTCCGCGTCCGGACTGGTCGTGACGCGCGTCTGCGGCGTAAAGGAAAACGCATCCGCCGCGAGCCGCCGCTCCAGCCGCAGCGCGCCGTCCTCCGGCATCAGAACGCCGAGGCGCACACGCTCCTCTCCGTCGTGCGCGTACAGGCGGACGATGCGGTCCGTCTCCATGCGGCACTCCGCCGCAATATGCCAGTAAAGCCCCCGCCTTTCCGCCAAAGCGCTCCCCACGGCCGCGCCGCGGTCAAAAACCGTATATTCCATATCAAACAGCCTCCCGCATAAGCTGGTAAAAGCCTATGCGGAAGGCCGCGCGTTCATGCTGATATGCTTCCTGCGGCAGCGCCGCCTGTGGTCATCCCTGAAGTCCGAAGCTTACCGCGATGGCGGAGTCCACCTGATTCATGAGCCCCTCATCCACATGGCCCATATGCTCCCGCAGACGCCGTTTGTCGATGGTGCGGATCTGCTCGAGCAGCACCACCGAGTCCTTGGTAAGTCCCACGTCATGCCCGGCAAGGGAGATATGCGTCGGCAGGCGGGCCTTGCCGGTCTGGCTGGTGATCGCAGCGGCGATCACCGTCGGAGAATGTCTGTTTCCGGTATCGTTCTGTACGATCAAAACGGGTCTTGTGCCGCCCTGCTCGCTGCCGACGACCGGGCTGAGATCGGCGTAGAAGATATCGCCTCGTTTCACGTTGGTATCCATTCGCTTCACACTCCGCGGAAATAAAGTAGGAATGCCGGAGGCCGGTTCGGCTCCGGCGGGTCTACCGTTATTCTCCCACGCGGGCGCTGAAATTATACGCCGCAAGGCTCTCAAGCCATACTATGCCGGTTTTGTCGAATGTGCGCAGGCGCTCAGACGATATATTGCAGAATTTCCTGCTCCCGTCCGTCCTGCATGTAGATGCGCGGGATGCGCTTGCTGATACCGCAGAGGATCTCGTAGCTGATCGTCCCGGCCTGCTGCGCGATGCGCTCACACGGCAGGAGCGTCCCGTCCGTGTCATAGCCGAACAGCGCCGCTTCGTCTCCCACCCGGATCCCCGGGATCTCCGACACGTCCACCATGCACATATCCATACAGATACGGCCCACCGAGCGCGCCATCCTTCCCCGGATGCGGAAGCTCACCTTCCCGGAGAGGCCGCGCAAAAGCCCGTCGGCATAGCCGATGGGCAGCACGGCCACCCGCATATCTCTTTCCGCCGTATAGGTGCGTCCGTAGCTGATCGACGTTCCCGCCGGGATCTCGCGCAGCTGCGCGACCGTCGTGCGCACCGTCATCAGCGGCCGCAGATCCAGAATGCCCTCCGCATCCTCTGACGGTGCATGGCCGTAGGTCGCGATTCCCGGCCGCACCATATCGAGCGCAAGCTCCGGGTACAGGATCGTCGCGCCGGAGCTTGCGCAGTGCCGCAGCTCCGGGCGGATGCCGTGCGCGGCCAGCGCATCCAGCATCGCCGTGAAGCGCGCGTACTGCGTTCTTGTAAACGCCTCGTCCTCCGGGGCCTTGCTGTCGGCTACGCAGAAATGCGTGAACACGCCCTCCACATGCAGATGCGGCAGCCCGCAGACCTCCAGCAGCTCCGGAAGCGTTCTTTCATGGTCGTAGGCGAAAAAGCCGATGCGCGTCATGCCCGTGTCCAGCTTCAGATGCACGTTCAGGATGTAATTTGTCCCGGCAAGCGCCGTATCCAGCTCCTTCGCGTATTCGAGCGAATGCACCTCCTGCGTGATGTCCATGAACACCATCGTGTCCGCAAAGCTCGCAGGGGTGTAGCCGAGAATGAGCATCGGCGCGCGGACGCCGCCGCGCCGAAGCTGAATGGCCTCCTCGAGGTTGGAAACCGCCAGATACTCCGCGCCCAGCTCGCACAGCGCGTGGCTCAGCGGCACCGCGCCGTGGCCGTAGGCGTCGGCCTTCATGACGCCGAGAAACCGGCAGCCCTCGGGAATGTGATTTTTGATCGCGCGGTAATTGTGCTCCAGATTATCCAGAGACACCTCCGCCCAGGTTCTTTTCAGTGTTTTCATTGTTGCCTCGATTCATAGCAAACGCGCTGATCTCTGCGGTCAGGAGCGTCTGCCCTTGATAGGATATTTCGCAGCGGCACGGCTGTCCGCTCTGCGTGTCCAGCCATGTGTCCACTGCCAGCTCTTCTTCCCCATACCCATCCAGACAGGTCATCCGGAGCAGGCCGTTCTCCATTCCGCAGGCGGAAATATAGCCCTCGTACCAGCCGCTGCCCAGAAGATACGGCAGCGCCATCGGCGCAAGGCGTCCGCCGGCGAGACTTTCAAATCCGACCGCCGTGTCCTCATAGACGACGCGCGCGCCGTCTGCGGAGACCTCCGCCCGGATGCCCTCCAGCGTCTGCGGCGCGGTCAGCGTCAGCGCGGCCCCGCCGTCCGGAGACCATGTGCAGTCCATCGTAAACCGGTATACCTGTTCGCCGTAGTCCGCCGTGACCTCCGCCGTAAAGGCGC
>FR887159.1 GCA_000436735.1 Firmicutes bacterium CAG:170 | reverse complement strand
CGAGCCGGGGCTGTTTTACGATTTGAAGCTTGTATCCGGGAAGATCCCAGCTTACGGCCACCACGGGTCACTGCCGGAATCGCCGTCACCCGGATCGATGGGGTCGGTCGGCTCGTCGGGGTCAAACCACGGGTCCTGCGGCTCTTCCGGCTCGACATACTCGGTGATCAGATATTTCCGGTCGCGGTAGTCATAGGAGCTGGTGCCGATGTTCTCGGTGCGGAGGATGTTGCCGTCCTTGTCGCAGAAATTGCGGTAGACCGCGATGTTGTAGCCGGTGTAGGCATCCGCCAGCACGGAGCCGAGAATATAAAGATTGCCGTCGCTGCCGCGTGCAAGCTTCACGGTGTTGCCGTTGGCGTCGGTGCCGGTCTCATCGAGAAGCGTCAGCTCGATTTGGGCGGACTTCGGCGCGTCCGCAGAGGTCACGCCAACGTTTTTCCACGGCTTGGTGGCCAGAACGCTGTAGGTCATCTTGACATGATCGTAGTCGGTCTCTTCCTTTGTGCCGATCAGCGCGATGTGGACCTTGCCGCCCGAGACGCTGGCGTCGATGCGGATGGGATAATTGGTGCTGTTCTTGAATTTGAAGTCCTGCTGGCCCCAGTAGACCGTGGCGTCCTGACCCTGATCGACGTAGGAGACCACAAACATATGCGGCGCGCGCACGGTGACCTCGAGATTTGCATAGAGGCAGCATTCATAGATGGTGGACGAGACCTGACATACGCCGCCGCCCTCCTGGGCTTCGCTCTTGCCGCCGTCAAGATAGACGGTCGCGGCCATGTAGCCCTTGGCCTTGGTGCGTTCGCCGACGACGCCGTTGAAGGAGAATTCCTCGCCGGGATTCAGGATCGTGCCATCGATGGCCTTGCAGGCCAGCTCCAGATTCGTCGTTCTGGCGGGAATGTTGGTGTGCGGGCTGTCATACTTCGCCAGAATGTCGGCAAAGTAGATTTTTTTCAGCTCCTCCAGCGTGACTTCGGGAACCATTTCTTTGATCTGGATGGTGAAGCTGGTGCCCGGCTCGGCCATGGCGATCTGCTGGGTGTAGTAGGGGAGATCGAAGCCGTAGCCCTTGACCTCCTCGACCAGCTCATGCGTTTCCTCGTCGTAGTAGGCGTCCTTCATCTCCACGCAGTATTTCTCATAATACGGCGTCAGATCGATGGGATCGCACGGCGTGGTGTCGTAGTCGAACTTGAGATCGGAAAGATCGTTCGACGCAAAGCGCGCGAGCACCGCCTCATAGAGCTTGTCCGCGTCCAGCGAGATGGCCGGGGAGCCGGTCGTGACGCTGATGATGCCCGCGTCCTCGTTGACCGAGACGGACGGCTCGGAAAGCTCCTGTTTGACCTCGGCGGCGGTCTTGTCGATGACCTGCCGGATGTACTCCGTGTCCAGATTCAGCGTGGATTCGAGGTCGATGGTGTGCTCCGTCGTTTTGGCGGCGGAATAGGCGCGCAGCGCCTTGAGCGGGCCGCCGTCACGGCCGTATTTCATGGCCTCGTCAACGGCCTCGTCCGCGTTGAGTGCGACGTTCGTGATCTCTGGGTCAAGCTCGAGCGTCCGGTCCGGAAGGACGACGCGGAGCGTATCCGAGGCGTAAGACTGGTTGACCGCGCCTTCGACCGCCGTGACGGCGGCGCTGCGCTTGAGCCCGCCGACGTTCACGCCGGCGACATAGACGTTCGGGAAAATGGTATCGCTGTTTTTGATCGAGAATCCGTAGCCGCAGACGGCGACAATGGTGATCACGGCGACGGCGCCGGCAATGATCGCAATTTTTGCGCCGGAGCTAAGCCCGCCGCTCTTTTTCGGCGCGGGACGGTCGCTCCTGGAAGCGGCGTAGCGCTCCGCCGAGGTCTGCTGCGCAGGCTCCTTCTGGCTGCGCCCGGATTCAAATCTGCCTTTCTTTTTGATGGGGACCCCTCCTATCCTGAGGCCGGAGCTTGCTCCGGCCGAAGCTTCATTTTGTCAAACCCAGCGGAATGCTGGTATTATGACAACTATATTATACGGTCTGCGCGGGAAATTTGCAATGCCAATTCCTCCAAGAAGGCGTGAACATTTTCTGAAAAATTGATTAATATTTTCCCGGATGCACCGGCAGAGAAGGGCGGCGCGCATCCCGCGCGGATGCGCTCAGCCGTTTCTGGCGATGGCGTAGCGGCTCACCAGCTGCTCGGAAAGCTTCAGCGGATCCTCGCCCTTTTTCAGCCGCACGGTCAGCATCGGGCTTTTTCCGGCAGAGAAGAAGGTGCGCGACTTGAACGCAGCCTCCGCGCAGACGGCGGAGATGGCCGGGAAGTCCATGACGGCCAGCGTGAAGAGGACGGAGCCGTCCTTCTGCGTGATCTCGGTAATCCCGGCGGCTGCCGCGCGGGCGCGCAGCAGCGCGATGGCCAGCAGGTTCATGACGCCCTTCGGAGGATCGCCGTAGCGGTCCACCATCTCGTCGAGCAGATCGTCGGCGTCCTCCTGCGTGCGGACGGCGGCCATGCGCCGGTAGAGGTCCATGCGCTGTTCGCCGGAGGAGACGTAATTCTTGTCGATGTTCGCGGTGACGGTGAGATCGGCGGTGCATTCCGGCTCCTCGAGCGATTTTTCGCCGCGTTCCTCGAGCACGGCGTCCTCGAGCAGCTTGAGATACATGTCGTAGCCGACGGAGAGCATATGGCCGGACTGCTCCGCGCCGAGAAGATCGCCCGCGCCGCGGATCTCAAGGTCGCGCATGGCGATCTTGAAGCCGGAGCCGAATTCCGCGTATTCGCGGATGGCGCTCAGGCGCTTTTCCGCGATCTCGGACAGCACCTTTCCCTTGCGGAAGGTGAGATAGGCGTAGGCGTGGCGGCTCGAACGGCCGACGCGCCCGCGCAGCTGGTGCAGCTGCGCCAGACCCAGCCGGTCGGCGTCCTCAATGATGAGGGTGTTGACGTTCGGAATGTCGAGGCCGGTCTCGATGATGGTCGTGCAGACCAGCACCTGAAGCTCACCCTCGGACATGCGCTGCATGACGTCGCTGAGCGCTTCCTCGCCCATTTTTCCGTGCGCAACGCCGACCTCACCGGCGTCACCCAGCAGCTCCTTGATGCGCGCGGCGCATTTGTCGATGGTCTCCACGCGGTTGTGCAGATAGAATACCTGACCGCCGCGCTCCAGCTCCCGCCGGATGGCGTCGAGCAGAAGCGTCTCGTTGTGCTCCAGCACGAAGGTCTGGACGGGGTAGCGGTCCTGCGGCGGCTCCTCGATGGTGGACATGTCGCGCAGGCCGGAGAGCGCCATGTTGAGCGTGCGCGGGATGGGCGTTGCGGATAAGGTTAAGACGTCCACGCCGCGGGAAAGTTCCTTAAGGCGCTCCTTGTGCGTGACGCCGAAGCGCTGTTCCTCGTCGATGATGAGCAGGCCCAGATCCTTGAAGCGGATGTCCTTTTGCAGGAGCTTGTGTGTGCCGATGATGAGATCGATCTTGCCGGTGCGCAGATCGTAGAGCGTTTTCTTCTGCTGATTGGGCGTACGGAAGCGCGAGAGCACGTCGATCGTCACTGGGAAGGAGCCGAAGCGGCTCGTCGCCGTGACGTAGTGCTGCTGGGCCAGAACGGTGGTCGGCACCAGAATGGCGACCTGCTTGCCGTCGAGAATGCACTTCATCGCCGCGCGAAGCGCGACCTCGGTCTTGCCGAAGCCCACGTCGCCGCAGAGCAGCCGGTCCATCGGCGCGGGCGATTCCATGTCGTGCTTGATCTCGTCGATGCAGCGGAGCTGATCGTCCGTCTCAGCGTATTCAAAGCTTTCCTCAAACTCCTTCTGCCACGGCGAGTCTGCCGCGAATGCGAAGCCCGGAAGGCGCTTGCGCTCGGCATAGAGCTTGATAAGCCCGGCGGCGAGATCCTTGGCCGCCGCCTTGGCCTTCGCCTTCGCCTTCTGCCACTGGTCGCCGCCGAGCTTGTTGAGCTTCACCGGCGCGTCCTCACCGCCGCCGATGTACTTGCTGACCAGATCGAGCTGCGTCGCGGGAACATAGAGCGCGTCGCTGCCCTGATAGGCGATCTTGACGTAGTCCTTGACCGCGCCGTCCACCTTCATCTGCTCCATGCCGACATAGCGGCCGATGCCGTGGTGCTCATGGACGACGAGGTCGCCGGGGGTCAGATCGGTGAAGGAATCGAGCTTTTTGCGATTCGTGGCCTTCTTCGGACGGGCTGCTTTTTTCGGCGCGGTGCGCGTCATGAGCTGGCCCTCGGTCAAAATCGCGTATTTCAGCTCCGGATATTCCATGCCCGCCGGAAGGCTCCCGTCCGCCAGCAAGATCTGGCCCGCCTGCGGCAGGCGCGTCGCCGGGAAGGCCAGCAGCGCGTCCACGCTCTGCTCGGCCAGCATCCCCTTCAGAATTTCGCCCCGGCGCTTACCGCCGCAGAGGACGAGGCAACCGAAGCCGTTTTTGACGTAGTGCTTCAGATCCTGCACCGCCGTCTCCAGACTTCCGCCGTAGCCGGGCAGCTGCTTGGCTGTGACGGAGAGGATGCGCTTCGGCGGCAGCTCCTCCGGAAACTGCGCCGAGAGGAAGGAATCGAAGTAGATCGCGCCGTTTTCGCGGAAGCGTCCGGCCAGCTCGTCATAGGTGCAGTAGAATTCGCACAGCTCCCCGGCCAGCGTTCCGCTTTGCAGATAGCTGTCCAGCGAGAGACCGAAGTCCTCCATGCGGGCCTTGGACGCGCGGCGCAGATTGCCGTGGTCGCAGAAAAATACCGCCGCGTCGCGGGAAACATAGTCCGCTGCGGTCGAGAATTCGGGGTAGATGAGGGCCATATAGCGGTCGGCTGCCGTCAGCGGCACGCCGCCTTGCAGCTTGTCGATGTCGCCCTCAAGCGTGGAAATGAGCGCCGTGTTCGGCGTTTTGCGGCGCTTCTGGCGCGCAATGAGCGCGGAAAGGTCCTTGCAGAGTCCATCCGCACCGTCGGGATGGAGGAACGGAACGGTCTCGGCGACCGGAAGAAGCACGGCTTCGTCGAGATTCTCCGTCCGGCGCTGGGTGAGCGGGTCAAAAAAGCCCATCGCGTCCAGCTCGTCGCCGAAAAATTCGGCGCGGATGGGCTGGTCGTGCGCCGGAGAGAACACGTCGAGAATGCCGCCGCGCAGCGCGAACTGTCCCACGCCCTCAACCAGCGACGTGCGGCTGTAGCCCGCGCGGACGAGACGAGCCGTCAGCGAATCAAGGTCGTATTCCGCGCCGCATTTGAGCGTGACCAGCCCACCGAAAAGCGTCTGGCGGGGGACGGTCCGGAGACTTAGCGCCTCCATGGACGCGACGAGCACCTTGACCTTGCCGGTTGCAAGCCCGTAGAGCAGGCGCATCCGGCGGTGCTCCCACTCGCGCGAAACGCTCGCAGATTCGTAGAGCGTCAGCTCCCGCGCCGGGAGCAGCGGCGGCGTCGAGCCGAGGAAGGCCGCAAGCTCCGCCTGCGCGCGCTGCGCGGCCAGATCGTCCTGACAGACGATGAGCGCCGGACGCTCCGACTCCGCGATGAGCGCGGAGATAAAATGGCTGCGAATGATCTGGCTGACGCCGGAAACGGCGACGGTCTGCCGCGCTTCGAGCGCAGAAAGCAGCGCCTCATATTCCGGCAGCTTTTTCAGCATGGAAAGCAGGATGTTCACGGTTTCCCTCCTTTGAAGGTAAAAATGCGGACAGCGCAACGCGGTGATGGGAGCTCCCATCACCGTGAAAATTGTCATATGGTGTATGCCGCAGGGCATGTTTCGGATGCGCCGAAGGCGCGGTGTGATTCTGCGCGCCGTCACCGCCGCTCCGCGGGCCCGTTCTTTTCTGTCTTGCCGGAAAAGAATGGGGAGAAAAGAGGCGCTGGGGACGCGAAATAGCGCTGCCGCGCCTGAAAAACAATTCGTTACATTCTGCGTTTTGTCGTTAAATTACCGTCGTCAAAACGCCCTTCGGGCGGCCGCCCAATTGGGTTTCCTAAGCGCACGATAGGCCGTGCGAGTCGTTTCATTCGCGCCCGTTGAATATTTGACGTATGGAAGTCGAAGAGCCGCAGCGCAACAAGCTCTGCCGTGCATATCGCGCACAAACGAACTGCCGTTCAAATCACGGCCAAAACAGACGCAGAGTATTTCGACTACCACGCCGGTCTGCCAAATCCGAATCTGTAGCGCGTTTTGCAGATCTGAATCTGTCTCGGCACAAACCAAGCCCCCGGGGAAAATCCAAGGAAGGGGGCCGCAGCCCCCTTCTTGGTCGTTTTAAGGGGTTTGCAAGCCCCGGCTTGGTCGTTGGAAGGGGGTTGCAAAGGGGGAAATCGAAATCCCCCTTTGCCGTTTTCTTTTTACCGCCAGCGGCTTTTTCTTTGCCGCGCAAAGAAAAAGGGGCTGAAACGCTCTCACGGAAGCATTCCATTCAATGAAAAGGGCTTGCACCTTCGGTGCAAACTTTACAGTCCGTTGAAGCGGGACTCCGCCGCCTGCACGCCGTCCTCAATAAGGCACAGCGCCGCGTCCGCCGCATGCTCCAGCGCAGTTTGCAGCGCGGGCTGATCGGCCTTCGGGACGGTTCCGAGCACCCAGTCCGCCAGATCGTAGTCCGGACTGGGCTTGGCGCCGACGCCGATCTTCACGCGCGGGAACTGGTCGGTCCCCAGCGCGGAAATGATCGATTTGATGCCGTTGTGTCCGCCGGCGGAGCCGCTTGGCCGGACACGGATCTTTCCGACCGGGAGGGAGATGTCGTCGAACAGGACGACGATCCGCTCCGGCGGAAGCTTATAATAGCTTGCAGCCTGCTGGACGGCCAGCCCGGAGGCATTCATGAACGTCTGTGGCCGGACGAGCAGGAGCTTCTGCCCGTGCCAGACGGCGCTTGCGCACAGCGCCTGATGGCGCTGCTTTTCCTTGTCCGCACCGAGCTGCTTTTCCAGCAGATCGAGGGCCAGAAAACCCATATTATGCCGCGTGCGCGCATACTGTGCGCCGGGATTTCCCAGCCCGACCAGCATCCAGTCGCAGGCGGGCTTCTTGAAAAGCGGCATGACTCAGAACAGGACGGACATCGAGTTCTCCTCATAAATACGCTGGATCGCGTCGGCAAAGACCGGAGAAACGTCGATGTAGTTGATCTTGTCGCAGGCGCCCTCAAGCGCCGGGATGGTGTTGAGCAGGGTCAGCTCCTTGATGCAGCTGTTGGCGATGCGCTCATTGGCCGGGCCGGACAGAACGCCGTGCGTTGCGCAGGCGTAGACCTCGGTCGCGCCGCCGATCTCGGAGATCGCCTTGGCTGCGTTGCACAGAGAGCCGGCCGTATCGACCATATCGTCGAACAGCAGGCAGCGCTTGCCCTTGACGTCGCCGATGATGTTCATGACCTCGCACTGGTTGGCCTTTTCGCGGCGCTTGTCTACGATGGCAAGCCCCATGCCCATCTTGTTGGCGAAGGTACGGCTGCGGGCCACGGAGCCGACATCCGGAGAGACGACGACCATATCCTCATGATCGGGGAACTTATCCATATAATACTTGACGAAGATCGGATTTCCGAGCAGATTGTCCACGGGAATGTCAAAGAAGCCCTGGATCTGGGATGCGTGCAGATCCATCGTCAGAACGCGGTCTGCACCGGCAGCTTCGATCATGTTCGCCACGAGCTTCGCAGAGATGGGGTCGCGGCCCTTGGCCTTGCGGTCCTGACGGGCGTAGCCGAAATAGGGAATCACGGCGGTGATACGGCCGGCGGACGCGCGCTTGCAGGCGTCGATCATGATGAGCAGCTCCATCAGATTGTTGTTGACGGGCTTGCAGGTGGACTGCACCAGGAACACGTCGCTGCCGCGGACGGTCTCATTGATCGTGACGGAGACCTCGCCGTCGGCAAAGGTCGTTACCGTGCAGTCGCCCAGCGGCAGCCACAGCTTGCGGCAGACGCCCTCGGCGAAGGGACGGTTTGCGTTGGCGCAGAAAACCTTGACATTCTTACCATGTGAAATCATATGAAATTACCTCTCTGTCCTTCCTCAGTCCATATAACTCATACATTATATATCCACGCCCGGCGGGCGTATGATAACGCGGGAATACTCACTTGCTTTCCTTGAGCTTGTGCTTTGCGGCCCAGTCCTTCTTATTGGTCTGGCGCGCACGCGCGATGGCGAGGGCCATGGCCGGGATATCATCGGTGATGGTGGAGCCTGCGGCGGTGTAAGCGCCCTCGCCCACCGTGACCGGCGCGACCAGATTGGTGTTGCAGCCGATGAAGGCGTTGTCGCCGATGGTCGTGCGGTATTTTTTCGCGCGGTCATAGTTGACCGTGACGGTGCCGCAGCCGAAGTTGACGTTTTTGCCAACATCGCTGTCGCCGACGTAGGTCAGATGCGAGATCTTGGTGCCGTCGTCCACGACGGAGTTCTTGATCTCCACGAAGTCGCCGACCTTGACGTGGTTTCCGACGCTGCTTCCGGGACGGATGTAGGCGAACGGGCCGACGTGGGTGTCGAAGCCGACGGTGGAATTATAGATCTGCGAAGCGTTGACAACAGTATTATCTCCGATCTTCGCGTTTTCAAGATAGGCGTTCGGGCCGATGGTGCAGTTTTTGCCGATGGAGGTATTGCCGCGTAGGATCGTTCCGGGCAGGATCGCCGTTCCGGGGCCGACGGCGGCGGTCGGGTCGATGTAGGTCGAGGCGTAGTCCCAGATCTCCACGCCCTGCTTGGACAGGCGATAGAGCACGGAGCGGCTCAGGATCGGCTGCCATTCGGTCATTTCCTGCATACTGGCCACAGAGTAGACGCCGTCGCGGTCGGTGTACGGCACGCCGTGATCCTTCAGGAAGTCCGTGAAAATGAACTTTTCGTCCAGCGCCTCCATCAGCGTCTGGCGATTCACGGAGGTCACCGGGCTGACGACCGGCGCGTCCTCGAATTCCTCCTCGTCGGCTGCAAAGGGCAGGATCACCGCCGGGCCGGTCACAACAATGATATCCTCCTCGGATTCATCCGCAGTGGAAAGGAAAACGTGAAGCTGATCGGAGGTCGTCTCGGCAGATGGACACCAGAATTCGACATCCTCCGGGAAGCAGGCGCGCACCTCGCGGCGGTAGCGCTCGTGGCAGACCAAAAAGAAACGCCCAACGCCGCCAGCTAGCAGTGCGTCTGCAAGCCATCCGAGAAGGGGCGAGCCCATGATGTTTTGCAGCATCGTCGGGCGAAGATATCCTGTTTTTGCAGTATCATCCGGAATAAACACGACGGCGGACAGTCCAGCCAAATCGACCACAACCTCTCTACAGCTCATAATCGATTTTATTATAGCAGACTGCGCCGGATTTGTATAGGAATTTACAGAAAAAAATCCGCAAATTGCAAGTGCAATTTGCGGTTTTTAAAACGCCATCTGCTGCTGAAGATACACGAT
>FR887158.1:13656-15082 GCA_000436735.1 Firmicutes bacterium CAG:170 | reverse complement strand
CGTCCGAGATAAGGCGCTGGTTGATGGCGCGGACGGCGCCCGCGTCCAGCTTTTCGACCTTCCGATCATAGGTGACGAAGCCGTTGACCTCGTCCTCCACGTCGGAGAGCTGCGTATAGACGCTCGCGGCAAGACCCTTCCGGCGCGCCGGGAGGATCTGCGTTTCAAAGAGCTTTCGGTACGCCTCCATGAGCGCCTCCGGCGTTTTGTAGCCCTTATAGCCGAAGTTCGCATCGTTCCATGTGTGGCCCGCGACCGGGAGCTGATAGCCGCCGAATTCCGACAGGACGACGGCGCGTCCGAGTCGGTCCGGCTTGTAGCGGTAGGGATAGAAATAGACGTGCAGGCTCTGGATGGAGCCGATCCTCTGGTCGTGCCAGCCGCTGGCATGGTCGATGGTGCGCGTCTTGTCGAGCACTTCGATGCGCCGGACGGCCTCCGCTGCGTCAAACTGGCCCCAGCCCTCGTTGAACGGCACCCACATGACGATGCAGGGGCAGCTGTAGAGCTGCGTGACCATTTCCGTAAGCTCCGCATAATACGCCGCGCGTCCGGCGGCGTCCGTCCGCGCAAAGCGGCGGTAATCATGGTCGCTGTGGCTCCGATGGGTGAAGAGCGGCGCGGAAATGGTCAGGAGACGGTAGTCTCCGCCGCCGTTCATCATGTCCTGCCAGACCAGCATCCCGAGCCGGTCGCAGTGATAATACCAGCGCATCGGCTCGATCTTGATGTGCTTGCGGAGCATGTTGAAGCCCATGCGCTTCATGAGCGTGATGTCATAGATCATCGCCTCGTCGCTGGGTGCGGTATACAGCCCGTCTGGATAATAGCCCTGATCGAGCACGCCGCTGTTGAAATACGGCTTCCCGTTGAGCAGCAGGCACGGCCTTCCGGCCTTGTCCCTGCCGACGGCGGTGTCGCGCAGGGCAAAGTAGCTTTCCACGCGGTCGCTGCCCAGCTCTGCGGAGAAATCATAGAGCTTCGGATGCTCCGGCGACCACAGCTCCGCGTTTTCGACCCGGATGGTCGTTTCGCGGTTTGTGAAGCCGCCGATGCGGCGGCCATGGAAATGCAGGTAGCAGACGCCGTCATATTCGGACTGCACGGTGACGCGCACGCAGCTGTGCGCGGCGTCGGGGGTGATCCGCAGGGCGGAGATATAGCGCTCCGGCACCCACTCCGCCCAGACCGTCTGCCAGATGCCGCTCTGCGGCGTGTACCAGATGCCGCCGCGCTTCGTTTTCTGCTTGCCGCGCGACAGCTCGTTCGTATCCGTCCCGTCGCGGACGGCAACCAGAAGCACATTGCTTTCCGCAAGCGCATCCGTCGCGTCCAGCGTGAACGCGGTGTAGCCGCCGGTGTGACCGCCGAGCAGCCGCCCGTTCAGCCAGACCCGGCACTCCTGATCGACTGCGCCGCAATGGAG
>FR887158.1:12397-13593 GCA_000436735.1 Firmicutes bacterium CAG:170 | reverse complement strand
TCCCGGCGGTACCAGAGATACTGGCCGGGAAGCAGCGTCCGGCCGACGCCGGAAAGCTCCGCCTCCGGCGAAAACGGAACAAGGATTTTTCCGTCCCAGTTCTCCGGACATGTGTCGGTATCCGTGATGGCATAGTCCCAGAGACCGTTCAGATTGCGATAGCTTTCGCGCATCATCTGCGGGCGCGGGTATTCCTGCAAGACTGCGTTTGGATCGAGCTGTTCGCCCCAGACTGTTTTCATACGCGAGCCTCCCGCGCAGCCGCGCGCTTTTTCAGAAGCAGCACGAACGGAATGATGAACAGCAGTACGACCGCCGCCGCGAGGAAGATCGGCGGCGTTGGGACAGTCTTGGTCACGCCAAGCTCAACATAGGTGCTGTCGGAATTGCGGATGACGGCTGCGCCGATGGCCGGGCCGGCGATCATGGGCAGCAGAACACCGAAGATCATGCGGATGCCCTGAAAATGACCGGCCTTGCCCTCCGGCGTCAGATCGCGGATCACGCCGGAAAGCGCCGCCGTGACGAGCATGTAGCCAGACATCATGATGCAGCCCGCCAGAATGACAGCCAGCATCCCGCGCGCGAAGAACATGCCGATAAGGCCCAGCAGCATCACGCCCGCCGCCGGAAGCGTAAAGCGGAGCTTTCCAGCGCGGTCGATGGCCTTGCCGGAGGCGACGCTGACACCGGATGCAGTGAGCAGCACGACGCCGAGCACGACGGCGTAGTTGTCGATCTTCAGATAATTCTGGATATAAATAATGAGATAGGGGAAAAAGACCTGCACGGCGACGGAGAATACGCAGAAGGCCGCGAAGGCCAGATACAGCGCCGCGTTCTCCTTCACAACGGACGGCCGCAGGCCATAGACCAGATTTTTCAGGTACGGTTCCTTTTTCGGCGTGAGCCTCGGCTCAGCCACGAGGAAAATCCCAACGAAGCCCGCAAGCGTTACAAGGCCGCCGAAGATGGCGAAGAATTTCTGCCATTCGCCGCACTGGGTCATGCCGTCGAACGCGCCGAAGATCACCAGCATGGAGATCAGCGGCAGGATGGCAAGCACGGACTCCGTTTTGCCGCGGTTGCCGGAATCGATGGCGTCGGTGATGTAGGCATTGAAGGCGGCGTCATTCGCCGTGGAGCCGAAGAAGGTCATGACGCAGTCGAGCCCGACGACCATGGCCGCGCCGGCC
>FR887158.1:0-12241 GCA_000436735.1 Firmicutes bacterium CAG:170 | reverse complement strand
CCCATCAGCAGCGTCGTCAGTGTGGCCGCAGCTGCGCTCCAGCCGACCATGGCCGAGATATAGCCCGGATCGGTGGAGATCGTATTATAAAGGAACACGTTGAAATACATATTCTCGATCGTCCATGCGAACTGGCCCACAAGGCCGATCAGAATAAGCGTACACCACATACGCGGGGAAACCTTTTTCATATCCGTTCCTCCTTTGGATGCTTTTCGGGAAAGCGGATGGCTTCGCAGAAGCGAAGCTGGGCCGCGCAGAGTGCTTCGAGCGTGTGCAGCTCCCGCACCGGCTCCGCTCCGCGCGCGATCAGCGCCGATGCGCCCTCGCTGCCGTCGGCATGGACAAAAACGGGGCTCCAGCCGTGGCGCAGATTTTCCAGCGTGCCGTTCCAGGTACCGCCGGAGCCGAAGCCCGTCTGCGCGACGAGCGTTTTTTCGCCCATCGCGTGAATGAGGCGGTTGCGGCTCAGGGCGCGTACCGCGGAAAAGGGCAGCGTCCAGCCGCTTTCAGAAAGATAAAGCACGCGCTCCCGCGTGGGGAGGCCGGTGAGCGGGCCGGGCGTACAGACGATCACGCTGCCGCCTGCGGCCAGGCAGGCTTCCTGCGCCTCCATGTCGGCCCCGGCGGCTCCGCCGGAGACGAGAACATAGCCCTCCCTCGCGGCAAGCGCGCCAACGCGGCGTGCAAACTGCCGTCCCGGCTCCAGAAGCGCGCGGGAACCGACGAGCGCGATACTCCTCCGGCGCAGAAGCAGCAGATCGCCCCGTGCAAAGAGCACCGGCGGGCAGGAGGCGCCGAATTTTTCCGCAAGCTGCGGCGGATAGGCCGCCGTGATGCGCGTGAGCGGCACAACGTCGTGCTTCTCCGCCTCGGCGAGATACCGCTCCAGCGCGCGCTCCCGCGAGAGCAGCGAGACGATGCGCGCAGCTTCCTCCGGCTCATAGCCGAGCCGCTCCACGTCCTTTTGCGTCAGCTCGGCAGAAAGATCGCCCTCCGGGCGGCCCATGGCCTGCGCCCGAAGCGAAAGCTCCCGGAACTGCGCCATGGTGAGCGGCCGGTCCGCGCTGTCGAGCGATGCGCAGAGCAGCAGAACGCCGCGCTCGGCGGCGGTCAACGGAAGCGCCGGCGCGGCGCCGGCTTCGGCTTTTTGACCTCCTCCTCGACCAGCGTTCCGTCGTCGAGGAATTTTACGCGCTGAATTTCATAGTGGGAATATTTTGCGATCTCGTCAAGCTTCGCCTGCTCCGGGAAGTTCCCGATGATCGAGATGGCGACGCCCTTCTTCTTCGCCCGGCCGGTACGGCCGATGCGGTGGATGTAATATTCGTTCTCCTGCGGCACATCGTAGTTGATAACGCAGTCCACGTCGTCCACATCGATGCCGCGCGAGGCGACATCCGTTGCGATCAGGACGGGGAGCCGGCCCTCCTTGAAGGTACGCATCGTTTTTTCACGCTTCTGCTGGGCGATGTCGCCGTGGATGCAGTCGGCGTCCACGCCTGCGCGGCGCAGATCGTCGCTCAGACGCTGGCACATGGCCTTGGTGTTGCAGAAAATGATCGTGCGCTCGAAGGCCATCGTGCGCAGGAGCAGCAGCACGGTGTTGACCTTTTCCAGCGGCGGGACGGTGATGGAATACTGCGTGATGTCCGGGCGGCTTTCCGCCTCGGGACGGACGGTGATCTCCACCTCGTCGCGCTGGTACATCCACGAGACGGTCATGACCTCCTGCGAGATCGTCGCGGAAAACAGGCCGAGATTGCGGCGGTTGCGGATCTTTTCAATGATTTTCGTGACGTCGTCGAAGAAGCCCATGTCGAGCATCCGGTCGGCCTCGTCGAGAATGACGGTCTTGACCTTGTCAAGCCGGAGCGTCTTGCGCTTGTAGTGGTCCATCAGACGGCCCGGCGTTGCCACGACGATCTGCGGGAATTTTTGCAGCTGCTTGATCTGGCCCTCGATCTTTGCGCCGCCGTAGACCACCGCGACGCGGATGTTCTTGTAAAACGCCAGCAGACCGCGCAGCTCGTCGCCGATCTGGATGGCCAGCTCGCGTGTCGGCGCGAGGATCAGGCCCTGAAGCTCCTGCGATTCCGCGTCGATGTGCTCGATCATCGGAATGCCGAAGGCAAAGGTCTTGCCGGTGCCGGTCGGGGCCTTGGCGATCACGTCCTTCCACTCCATGAGCGGCGGGATCGCCTCCTGCTGAATTTTGGTGGGGTAGCCGTAGCCCTTTTTCTCGAGCGCCTGAAGGATCTCCGTGGAGAGGCCGAGGTCGCTGAAAGTCAGATTCTGTTCCATAGCTTTGTCCTTTTATTGAGATTCGCCGTCAGAAGCTGCGCGGCGTTAAGTTTACATAATCATCATACCGGAAGCGGAGGCCGTTTTCCTCAAAAATCTCCGACTGTGCGCAGACGCGCCAGCTTTCCATGGCGTCGAGATCGGGGAAGAAGGCGTCCGCCGGGACGGTCGTGAGGGTTTTCGTGACGCGCGCGGTGTCGCAGTAGGGGAGCAGCAGCCGGTAGACGCTGGCTCCGCCGATCACGCAGAGGCTTTCGCGCGGATACTGCCGCAGCAGCTCGAAAAGCGCCTGCTCGGAATGGATGGCGACCGCGCCGACCGCGTGAAAGTCCGGATTTGTAGTCAGAATGATGTTGGTGCGGTTTTTGAGCGGGCGTCCGCCGGGAAAGGTCTCCAGTGTTTTGCGCCCGAGAATGACGACCCGCCCCTCGGTCAGCTGCCGGAAGCGGCGCAGGTCTGCCGAAATGGACACCAGAAGCCGACCCCACGTCCCGACAAAAGAAACCCAAAAACCCCCCCCTGCCAGCCGATGCCCCAGTTTTCCGTTACGTTTACGATCAGATCCATGGCGCTTCCTCAGACCGCGACGGGGATCTTCGCGTCGAACGGCGCGTATTGATAGTTTTCCATCCGGAAGCTGTCCGCGGTGAAGCGGTAGAAGTCGGTGATGCTCCGGTCGATCACGAACTCCGGGGCGGGATAGCTCGGATTTTGCAGCATTTTTTCGACCAGCGGGACGTGGCGGTCATAGATGTGGCAGTCCGCGATCACATGCACCAGCTCGCCGGCCTCCAGCCCGGAGACCTGCGCCAGCATATGGACGAGCGCGGCGTACTGCACGACGTTCCAGTTGTTGGCCGTCAGCATGTCCTGACTGCGCTGGTTGAGAATGGCGTTCAGGGTGTTTCCACTGACGTTGAAGGTCATGGAGTAGGCGCATGGCGCCAGCGCCATTTCGTGCAGATCGTGGTGGTTATAGAGATTCGTGAGGATACGGCGCGAGGCGGGGTTATGCCTGAGATCGTAGAGTACGCGGTCCACCTGATCGAACGCGCCCTCGGGATAGATGTGCTTCACGCCGAGCTGATAGCCGTAGGCCTTGCCAATGGTGCCGTCGGGCTGCGCCCAGCTGTCCCAGATGTGGCTGCCGAGCTCGGAAATGCGGTTGGACTTTTTCTGCCAGATCCACAGCAGCTCCTGAATGCACGAACGGTAGTAGGTGCGGCGGAGCGTCATGATCGGGAACTCTTCGCGCAGATCGTAGCGATTTACGACGCAGAATTTTTTGACCGTGTGCGCAGGCGTTCCGTCCTCCCAGTGCGGACGAACCTCCCGGTCGGTGTCCCATACGCCGTGGTCAAGAATATCCCGGCATGTCTGAATGTAGATCTCATCCGCTCTGCTCATGCTGTGTCCTCCATTTTGCATACTAAATTATATTATAGCATATCCCAGACGCTTTTGCATCCGTTTTCCCGAAAAAACACCGCGATTTTTCCAAATGCACGGCACGGAAAATGACGGACAGCTTGCAGAATGATGCAGGAATTCTTTCGAAATAAAGGGGAAATGCGGATAAATCCGCTTTCGACCCGGCCTTGTGCAATTTGACTGTCTTTTTTATGAAGGAATTCCTGCTTGCCTGCGCAGCCGCAGGCCCGCCCTTCCTGCATTTTCCGCGAGGAAAGCGCCCGATATGCCGCCCGTTTTGCAGCCGCGCATTTTTTATCCTGCATCCTGCAAAATGTCCGCCGGGGGCGGTTTATGCATTAAGGAGAAAAAAGCGTTTCCGGCCCCTCCGGGGAAAATGGCAGTTCACAAGCGCGGCAAGCTGTGATATGCTTTCAAATGGAACCGCACAAATTTTCAGCAAGGATCCCAAATTTTCAGGAGGTGCTTCCCTTGATCGAGCTTCACAACCATGGCGTTTACCTTGTCAACGGCGTTCCCGCTCCCACCGCAGACGTTCCGGAGCAGGAGGCCAGAAAGGCCACGATGGCCTGGCGTATCCTTCAGGCGCACAACATTTCCGGCGACCCGAAGCAGCTTCGCATCCGCTTTGACGCGATGGTCTCACATGATATTACCTATGTCGGCATCATCCAGCAGGCCCGTGCCTCCGGCATGAAGGAATTCCCCATTCCCTATGCGCTCACCAACTGCCACAACAGCCTCTGCGCCGTCGGCGGCACGATTAATGAGGACGATCACATGTTCGGCCTCTCCGCCGCGAAGAAGTACGGCGGCATCTACGTTCCGGCGAACCAGAGCGTCATCCATTCCTATGCCCGCGAGGAGCTGACCCGCTGCGGCGGCATGATCCTCGGCTCCGACTCCCACACGCGCTACGGCGCGCTCGGCACCATGGCCGTCGGCGAGGGCGGCCCGGAGCTTGCCAAGCAGCTTCTCAAGAATACATGGGACGTTCCCATGCCCGAAGTCGTTCTGGTCTACCTTACCGGCAAGCCGAGAAAGGGCATCGGCCCGCACGACGTGGCCATCGCTCTGGTCAAGGCGACCTTTGAGAGCGGCTTCGTCAAGAACCGCGTGCTGGAGTTCGCAGGCCCCGGCATCGCCAGCCTTCCCATCGACTTCCGCAACGGCGTGGACGTTATGACCACCGAAACGACCTGCCTGTCCTCCATCTGGGAGACCGACGAAATCACGAAGGGCTTCTACGGCGCGCATGGCCGCGCACAGGACTTCTGCGAGCTGCACCCCGGAGAGAACGCCTATTATGACCGCATGATCACCATTGACCTCGACAAGGTCGAGAGCATGATCGCGCTTCCGTTCCATCCGTCCAACGCCTGGACCATTCACGAGTTCCAGGAGCATGCGGCGGAGCTTCTGGCGAAGGTCGAGGCCGACGCGCAGAAACGCTTCCCCAAGGCCCATGTAAAGCTCACCGACAAGCTGCACGACGGCGGCGTCTGGGCCGATCAGGGCATCATTGCCGGATGCAGCGGCGGCCTGTTTGACAACATCACCGAGGCGGCGGATATCCTCCGCGGCGGCTCGACCGGCTCCGGTGCGTTCAGCTTCTCCGTCTATCCCACCTCCGTGCCCGTTTCCATGGAGCTGATGCGCGTCGGCGCGACGGCAGAGCTGGTGGAGGCCGGCGCGATCATCAAGCCCAGCTTCTGCGGCCCGTGCTTCGGTGCAGGCGATGTGCCGTCCAACAACAGCCTGTCCATCCGCCACACCACGCGCAATTTCCCGAACCGCGAAGGCTCCAAGCCTGGCGAGGGGCAGTTCTCCGGCGTCTGCCTGATGGACGCGCGCTCCATCGCTGCGACGGCCCGCAACGGAGGCCGCATCACGGCCGCGACCGATGTGGATTATACGCCAGAACCCCATCCGTATCACTTTGACCGCACGGCCTACGACCATCGCGTCTATTACGGCTTCGGCAAGGCCGACCCCAGCGTCGAGCTGGTCATGGGCCCGAACATCACCGACTGGCCCAAGATGTACGCGCTGAGCGAAAATCTGCTGGTCGAGCTGGCGGCGGTCATTCACGATCCCGTCACGACCACCGACGAGCTGATCCCGTCCGGCGAGACCTCGTCCTACCGCTCCAACCCGCTGCGGCTGGCGGAGTTCACGCTTTCCCGCCGCGTGCCGGAGTATGTTCCCGCCGCCAAGCGCATCGCCTCGGACGAGGCTACGCGCCGCGCCGGTACGGCTCCCGAGACGCTCCGGGCGGTGCTTGCGAAGATCGGCGACGCGGCGAAGCTGGAGCAGAATACGCAGTTCGGCTCCTGCGTCTTTGCCAACAAGCCCGGCGACGGCTCCGCGCGTGAACAGGCGGCGTCCTGCCAGAAGGTGCTTGGCGGCTTCGCCAACATCTGCTATGAATACGCGACCAAGCGCTACCGCAGCAACTGCATCAACTGGGGCATCCTGCCCTTTACGCTGGACGAGGGCACGCCGTTTGAATACGAGGCGGGCGACTGCGTCTTTGTTCCCGGTATCCGCAGAGCCATTGCCGAGGGCGAGGAGAATATCCCGGCAAAGGTCATTTGCAGGGACGGAGGCGTCCATGACCTGCTGCTGCATGTCCGCGGACTGACCGAGGACGAAAAGGCCATCCTGCTGGACGGCTGCCTGATGAACTACTACGCCGCAAGACAGAACTGAGCCAAGCGCTCGAATTTTGGAAGGAGACGCAGCCATGAAAGAAAAAATCAGAATGATTACTCCGCTCGTGGAGATGGACGGCGACGAAATGACCCGGGTGCTCTGGGCCATGATTAAGGAAGAACTGATCGCTCCGTTTGTCGAGCTGAAAACCGAATATTATGACCTCGGCCTGCTGCACCGCAACGAGACGAAGGATCAGGTGACCGTGGACGCGGCCAACGCCACACGCCGTCTCGGCGTCGCGGTCAAGTGCGCCACCATCACCCCCAACAAGCAGCGCATGGAGGAATATCCGCAGCTCACCGAGATGTGGAAAAGCCCGAACGGCACCATCCGCTCGATCCTCGACGGCACGGTGTTCCGCGCGCCCATCCTGATGAGCGCCATCCATCCGGTCGTGAAGAACTGGAAAAAGCCGATCACCATCGCCCGTCACGCCTATGGCGACGTCTATAAGAGCGTGGACATGTACACCACCGAGCCGGGCACCTGCACCATGACCTTCAAGGGCGAGAGCGGCGAGGAAAAGACGCTGCTCGTGCAGAAGGTGGACGGCCCCGCCGTCTGGCAGGGCGCGCACAACAAGGAAAAGAGCATCCGCTCCTTTGCCCGTGCCTGCTTCCAGTACGCAATCGATACGAAGCAGGATCTCTGGTTCTCCACCAAGGACACCATCGCCAAGATCTATGACGGCGAGTTCAAGCGCGTCTTTGAGGAGGAATACGAAAAGACCTACCGCGAGCAGTTTGAGCGCCTCGGCCTGACGTATTTCTATACGCTGATCGACGACGCCGTGGCCCGCGTGATCCGCAGCGAGGGCGGCTTTATCTGGGCCTGCAAGAACTATGACGGCGACGTTATGAGCGACATGGTCTCCACAGCCTTCGGCAGCCTTGCCATGATGACCTCCGTTCTGGTCTCTCCCGACGGCACGACTGAGTACGAGGCCGCGCACGGCACCGTCACCAAGCACTATTACCGCCATCTCAAGGGCGAAAAGACCAGCACCAACCCGACCGCGACGATCTTCGCGTGGACGGGCGCACTGCGCAAGCGCGGCGAGCTGGACAACATCCCCGCGCTGAGCGAATTTGCCGGAAAGCTGGAGAAGGCAGTCCTCAAGACCATGGAGGATGGCATCATGACCAAGGATCTGGTCGGCCTTGTGGACGAGGGCTTCCAGGCGAAGGCCGTGACCAGCGAGGACTTTATCGCAGCCGTCCGTGAGCGGCTGGAACAGAGCCTGTAAGGCTCTGACAAGAGGGAGGTAACGTCATGAAGCTCATCTGCACCGCGACCGCCGGCACCATGGAGTCCAATGACATCATGGTCACGCTCCAGCCAAAGGAGGAGGGCGGCATTCAGATCGATCTTACCAGCAACGTGCTGCGCCAGTTCGGCCGCCAGATCGAAAACGTGATCCGGGAGACCCTCGCCGCGCACGGCATTGAAAACGCGGAGGTGACCGCCGTGGATAAGGGCGCGCTGGACTGCACCATCCGCGCGCGTGTGGACGCCGCCATCTACCGCGCGGCAAAGTCCGACGCCTATCAGTGGGAGGTGGAGTGAACATGTATCGCAAGAACCGGCTCAGAAGAAGCATGATGTTCGTTCCGGGCAATAACCCCGGCATGATCCGCGACGCGCATATCTACGGCGCGGACAGCATCATGTTCGACCTCGAGGACTCCGTGGCCTATACGGAAAAGGACGCGGCGCGACTTCTGGTCTATAACGCGCTCAAAACGCTGCATTTCGGCACCAAGGAAACGGTCGTCCGCATCAACGACCTGTCCAGCGGCCTCGGCGTGCAGGATCTGGAGGCCGTCGTCCGCGCGGGCGTACAGGTCGTCCGCCTGCCCAAGACCGACTGCGCACAGGACGTGATCGACTGTGAGCGCGAGATCGAGCGCATCGAGCGCGAAGCGGGAATTCCGGTCGGCACGACCGGAATGATGGCCGCGATCGAGAGTGCGAACGGCGTTCTGAACGCCGTGGAGATCGCCCGCGCCAGCGACCGCCTGATCGGCATTGCGCTCGGTGCGGAGGACTATGTTACCGACCTCAAGACCACCCGTTCGGACGGCATCGAGCTGCTGTTCGCCCGCTGCATGATCCTCAACGCGGCCCGCGCCGCCGGGATCGCCGCGCTCGATACGGTCTACTCCGACGTCAACAACGAGGAGGGCTTTATCGCCGAGGCGACGCTTATCAAGAAGCTGGGCTTCGACGGGAAATCCGTCATCAATCCGCGCCAGATCGAGCCGCTGCACAAGGTGTTCATGCCGAGCGAAAAGGATCTGGCCAAGGCCCGCGCCATTATGGACGCCATCGCGGAGGCCAACGCACGCGGAAGCGGCGTCGCCTCGCTCAAGGGTAAAATGATCGACAAGCCCGTCGTCACCCGCGCAGAACGCCTGCTGGCGCTTTACGAAGCCGGCAGCAAGGTGCATGAAGTGGAGGATATCTGACATGGTGGAACTGAATCAAATCCCGCACATCGATGAGATCGCCCATCACGGCGTATTCCATGGCGCGGCGGAAAAAAAGCCCGCCACATTCCAGGAGCGCTCGGCCTCGCAGAACAAGATCGTCCCCTCGCTGGAGGAGGCGATCCGCCGCACCGGCCTGCGCGACGGCATGACCATCAGCTTCCATCACCATTTCCGCAACGGCGACCATATCATCAACCAGGTTGTCGCGCTTCTGACGAAGATGGGCTTCCGGAATCTGACGCTGGCGCCGTCCTCGCTTTCGGCGGTCCATGCGCCGCTGATCGAGGCCATCCGCAGCGGCGTCATTACGCACATTGAGACCTCCGGTATGCGCGGAGAGCTGGCCGAGCAGGTCTCGCGCGGTCTGATCGACTGCCCGGTCGTGTTCCGGTCGCACGGAGGCCGCGCCTCCGCCATCCGCAGCGGAGAGCTGCATATCGACGTGGCGTTCCTCGGCGCGCCGTCCTGCGACCCCTACGGCAATGCCAACGGCTACAGCCGCGACGACGAGAGCGGCATTGCCTGCGGCTCGCTCGGCTACGCCAGAACGGACGCAAAATACGCCGATAACGTTATTATTATCACGAACCATCTGGTGCCCTATCCGAACGCGCCGTGGGCCATCCCGGAATACGACGTGGACTACGTCGTTTTGACCGACGACATCGGCGACCCGAAGGGTATCATGTCCGGCGCGACGCGCTACACCAAGGACCCGAAGGAGCTGCTGATCGCCAAGACCGCTGCGAACGTCATCGAAGCGGCCGGCTATCTCTACGACGGCTTCTCCATGCAGATGGGCAGCGGCGGCGCGTCGCTGGCGACGGCGCGCTTCCTGCGGCAGAAAATGCTTGACCGAAAGATCCACTGCCGGTTCGCCCTCGGCGGCATCACCGGCCAGATCACGGCCATGCACGAGGAGGGGTTGATCGACCGCATCCTCGACGTGCAGAGCTTCGACCTTGATGCGGCGCTCTCGCTGAAAAACAATCACTTCCATCACCAGATCGGCGCGACCTATTACGCGAGCTATCTCGTGGACGCGGCGGTCAATCAGCTGGATTTCGTCATTCTTTCCGCGCTCGAGATCGACACGGACTTCAACGTAAACGTCCTGACCGGCTCCGACGGCGTGATCCGCGGCGCGGTCGGCGGACATCCCGATACGGCGGAGGCCGCCAGCCTCAGCGTCGTCGTCGCACCGCTGACACGCGGACGCATTCCGAGCATCGTCAAGCATGTCAACACCGTCGTCACGCCGGGTGAGGTCGTGGACGTGGTCGTCACCGATCAGGGCATCGCCGTCAACCCGCGCCGGGAGGACGTGCGTGAAAAGCTCGTGGCCGCCGGACTGCCGGTGTTCTCCATCGAGCATTTGCAGCAGCGCGCCGAGGCGATTGTCGGCGTGCCAGACCCCATCCGCTACAAGGATCGGATCGTCGGCGTCGTCATGTACCGTGACAACACGATCATTGACGTCGTTCGCCAGATCGACGAGGATGACTGAGCCGCTGGGCTTCTCCGTGCTTCCGCAGGCGCTGCGGGCGGGCTATGCAGAGCTGCTTACAGCCTGCGGACTGCGCGATGAGGGTGACAGCGAATGGACCGTTGTGCTTCCGGGCGAGGATGATACCATCCTCGCCTGCGGCAGCTTGTCCGGGAAAATTCTGAAGCAGCTGGCCGTGCGGCCGGAGGCCTCCGGCGGCGGAGCCTGCGCCGCCGTGGTCACGGCGCTTTTGCAGGAGGCGCTGCGGCGCGGCGTCACCCATCCGTTTCTCTATACGAAGCCTGCCAATGTGCGGATGTTCCGTTCGATGGGCTTCTATCCCATTGCGCAGACGGCGGAAATGTGCATGATGGAGCGCCGCCGGGACGGGCTGGCGCGGTATCTTGCCGCGATCCCGCCTGCGCCGGAGGCCGCCGCCGTGGTCTGCAACTGCAATCCCTTCACGCTGGGACATCTGCATCTGATCGAGACGGCGGCTGCGGAGAACCCGGCGGTCTATGTTTTCGTGCTGAGCGAGGAAAACGGCGGGATGTTCTCCGCCGCCGACAGGCTTTCCCTCGTGCGCGCCGGGACGGCGCAGCTGCCGAACGTCACGGTCGTTCCCGGCGGGGACTATCTGATCTCGCGCGGGAGCTTTCCGGCGTATTTTCTCAAGGGAGACCCGGAGGAGGCGCGCTGCGACCTCGATCTGACGCTTTTCGGGCAGAGAATCGCACCGGCGCTGCACATCCGGCGGCGCTATGTGGGCAGCGAGCCGTTTTCACCGCTGACGGAGCGCTACAACGCGCGCATGAAGCTGCTGCTGCCGCCGCTTGGCGTCGAGGTGCGGGAGCTTCCGCGCTATCGGGATATCAGCGCCAGCCGGGTGCGGGAATGCATCCGCGCCGGCTGCATCGACCAGACCAGAGCCATGGTGCCGGAGACGACATATGCCTTTCTCAAAAATCACTTTGGAGCAGATGCTCCTTGCCCGTGACCGGAGGGCTTCGCGTCAGGCCGCGCTTCTTTCGCGGTATGGACGCCCGGTCATTTCCTTTACGATGAACATTGCTGGCCCGGTCAAGGACAGCCCGCTGATCCGCTATGCCTTCCGAAGCGGCCTGCGGCAGCTGGAGGCGCTGCCGTGCGCGCAGCTTTGCCGGGAGGTCATTTTTGAGCCGACCGGGCCGGAAGCGCTGCTGGTCTATGAGACGCAGGATGCGCGGCTGCTCAAGGCATTCTGCATACGGCTGGAATCCGAAGGGGAGGCGGGGCGGCTCTTCGACCTCGATGTGCTGGATGCGAACGGAGAAAAGCTCTCCCGCGAGACGGGACGAACCTGCCTTGTCTGCGGCGGCCCGGTCAGCATCTGTTCCCGCAGCCGCGCACATGGGCTGGAGGCCATTACCGCGCGCACCAGAACAATTCTGGAGGCGTTTGCGGCGGAGACGTTGGGGAAAATGGCGGAAAATGCGCTTCTGGCCGAGGTGCATTTTACGCCGAAGCCCGGCCTTGTGGACGAGGCCAACAACGGTGCGCACCGGGATATGGATGTGCCGCTTTTTGAACGCAGCGCCCATGCGCTGCGGCCGTGCTTTGAAGAATTTGTCCGGCTCGGGATTCAAGGCGCATCACCCGCCGCGCTTCAGCAGGCGGGAGTCCGGGCGGAGCAGGCGATGTTCGCCGCCACCGGCGGCGTCAACACCCACAAGGGCGCGATCTATTCCGGCGCGCTGCTGCTGCACGCCGCCGGGCGGCTCCTTTCCGGCGAAGAAGAAGGGGACCTCTGTGAGCTTGCCGCGCAGACCAC
>FR887157.1 GCA_000436735.1 Firmicutes bacterium CAG:170 | reverse complement strand
GGCGGAGAGAAAGAGCGGCGTTGGGACGGGGAAAACTGGGATTTGAGAGAATAGCAAGCACAGCCGCTGTCCGGACACGCGGCGATTTTGGGAATATCCCAAGCCCTTATTCCTGATTGGAAATATATGTCGAACTGCGCAGAAAAGCCCCTTGAGAGGCGGCTCAAGAAGCATCCCAGCGTAGATACAGTCCCCGCACTGCACGGATACCGCCTGCGCTTTTCCGTAAACCTGTTGTACATATCGTGCCTCCTTTCGCGTTCGCCATGTTGGCTTCTATCATCACCCATATGGTAGCGTAACCCGAAAGAAATGGTTAACGTGCGAAAAACAATTTGCAAGCTTAATAGCGCCGATGTGAGGAACGAATCATCATCGATGCGATGGTTATTATATTGCCGTATCACAGAAAATATTTTCGCCAAATCGCAGGATTTACTTGAATTGGACGCGCTGATCCGCTATAATACAGTCATTCTATAGCGTGGAGGGACTCTATATGGCAAGTTATAAGCCGAGAGTGATTGACTTGACTATTGCAAATCGCCTGAGAAACAAAGGCGCGATCCTTGTGGAAGGAGCAAAATGGTGTGGAAAAACAACCACCTGCGAACAGCACGCCTCCAGTATTTTGTATATGAGCGACCCGGATCGGGTAAAGCAAAACCTCCAGTTGGCGGATATCAGCCCTCGTTCCCTCCTCCAGGGTGAGACGCCGCGTCTGATCGACGAATGGCAAATGGCTCCCAAGCTGTGGGATGCTATGCGGTTTGAAGTGGATCACCGGGACGGCTTCGGACACTTCCTGTTGACCGGTTCCGCTGTGCCTGCGGAGATGGAGCAGGTGCATCATACGGGTACCGGCCGCTTTGCGTGGATCAAGATGCGGCCCATGAGCCTGTATGAGTCCGGTGAGTCCTCCGGCGCAGTCAGTCTCGGTGCGTTGTTTTCCCCCGATGATAAACCAATCTTTGCGGAAAACAAGTCTACACTGGAGAATATTGCATTTCTCATCTGTCGCGGCGGCTGGCCCCAAGCGACCTTCCTGGAGGGCGACGATGCACTGGTACAAGCCTTTGACTACCTTGATGCAGTTGTGAAGTCCGATATCAGCCGAGTGGACGGTGTTTCCCGCAATGAGACCCGCGCACGGCTCTTGATGCGTTCTCTTGCGCGTCATCAGGGAACACAGGCACCGAACACCACGATCTGCGAGGATATCAATGTCAGCGACGATATGGAACTGAGTAAGGATACTGTTGTCTCCTATACGAATGCGCTGAAAAAGATCTTTGTGATAGAGGATTGCCCTGCCTGGAGTCCGAACCTTCGCTCCAAGACAGCGATCCGCACATCTGACACACGCTATTTTGTCGATCCTTCTATCGCCACTGCAGCGCTGGGCATTGGCCCAGGTGATCTGCTGAACGACCTGGAGACCTGCGGTCTGTTCTTTGAAACGCTTTGCATCCGCGATCTGCGCGTCTACGCGGAAGCACTGGACGGCAGCGTGTATCATTTCCGTACCAAAGAGGGCTTGGAGTGCGACGCCGTTATCCACCTGCGCAACGGAAGCTATGGCCTTGTAGAGGTCAAGCTCGGCGGAGACAGGCTTATTGAGGAAGGTGCGCATACGCTGAAGATTGTCGCTGGTAAGATCGACACGACAAAAATGAAAGAACCCTCCTTCCTAATGGTTTTGACCGGCACCTCCCCCTATGCCTACCAGCGCGAGGATGGCGTGTATGTGGTGCCCATCACAGCACTGAAGAATTAGGGGAGCCTATAATAATGCCGATAGCGTTTCAGTACCTTGGATTATAGAACGAGCAAGGAGCAGATGATTATGATAGATGTTTCAAATTTGAAAGACGCCTTAAAAACTCTGGGATTTGTTGCATATGGCGATATATATGAAAAGGTATTTTTTGAGATTGGGTGCAGCCTGAAAGTAGATTTCCAAGCAAAAAGACTGATTTATCCAAATGAAATAAAGGGCAGAGAGCGCAACGATGGTTTTGATCAGAAAGAGAACTTCGTTGTATTTGAATGCGTATGCCGTCTTTTGTCAAAAGGATATCGTCCGGAACATATAGAGCTGGAAAAAGAGTGGCATCTTGGGCACGACGCCAAAGGCGGACGCGCCGATATTTGCGTAAGTGATACAAGCGGAAATATGCTTTTTATTATCGAGTGCAAAACCTGGGGCAGAGAGTACGACAAAGCGCTTAATAATACAAAAAGCGACGGAGCGCAGTTGTTCTCCTATTGGCAGCAAGAGCAGTCTTGCAAATGGCTGGTTTTGTATGCCTCTGATTTGAGGAGTGGCTGTATTGCATATAAAGCACCTACGATTGACTGTTCCGACGATGCAAATATCATCCTGCTTTCAAAAAAGGATAAGTCTATAAAGCTCTATCGGGATGCGCATACCACATCAGCCAAGTATGAAGCATGGAAAGAAACCTATGGAAGTCAGATCCATGACGATCTGATCTTCTCCGAAGATTCCGTTGCCTATCAAATTGGGGTAAAACCGCTTCGGAAAAAGGACCTTCGCGATTTCACGCCAGATGATAAGATTGTCAACAAGTTTGAAGAAATTCTGCGGCACAATAATGTAAGTGACAAGGAAAATGCCTTCAATAGACTTGTTGCGCTGTTTATTTGTAAGCTTGTCGATGAAAGCACGAAGACCGAAGACGACGAAGTAGAATTCCAGTATAAGCAAGGAACGGATACATACGAGACTCTGCAAGATCGACTCCAGCGGCTGCACCGGGACGGTATGGAGAAATTCATGCGTGAGGAAATACTCTATGTTTCTGCTGATTATCCAGAATGGCTATTCTCAACATATACCGGTTCCAAACGCAAAAGAGCGATTGAGGATCTTCAGAATACGATCCGTATTTTGAAATTCTATTCGAACAATGATTTTGCGTTCAAAGATGTCCACAATGAAGAACTGTTCTATCAAAACGGAAAGATTCTTGTTGAGATGGTGCAGTTGTTTGAAAAATACAGAATTGTCTATCCGTCAAAGCATCAATTCCTGGGCGATCTCTTTGAGCAGCTGTTGAACAAGGGGTTCAAGCAGAATGAAGGACAATTCTTTACGCCGATGCCGATTACTCGTTTCATTTGGGATAGTCTGCCTGTTGATCGGATGGTAAAGTCTGATAGAGGAAATGTTTATCCAAAGGTCATTGACTACGCCTGCGGAGCTGGACATTTTTTGACTGAAGCTATCGAAGCGATCAATTATTTCGCGCAGTCAGATGGAAATAACGCATGGGCCAGAGATCACATTTACGGAATCGAAAAAGACTACCGTCTTGCCCGCGTTGCAAAAATATCCCTGTTTATGAACGGCGCAGGAGAGGGCAACATTATTTTCGGCGACGGGTTGGAAAACGTACCTGATAAGGGGATTGAGAACGGCACTTTTGATATTCTGGTTGCTAATCCGCCATATGCAGTAAAAGATTTCAAGCAGCATTTACAACTTAAAAACAACAGCTTTACCCTTCTTGACCGAATTGGCATGAACGGCGGAGAGATTGAAACGCTGTTTGTGGAGCGAATTGCACAGCTGCTAAAGCCGCAGGGAGTCGCGGCGGTGATCCTACCGAGTTCTATTCTCTCGAATGACAGCGCAAGCTACACCGGAGCCAGGGAGCAGCTTTTGCAGAATTTCTACATCCGGGGAATTGCCGCCTTCGGTTCCAAAACCTTTGGCGCGACCGGAACGAATACTGTCGTGATGTTTCTGGAAAAATTCAATGAACCGCCGAAACAGATTGACCTGTCAGCAGATTCTGTTGATGCGGTTTTTAGCGGTGCAGAGCTTGCCGAATGGAAAGATAAAGACATTTTCGAGGCATATCTTGCACAGATTGATGTCGGTGAGAATGAGTACAGAGCCTTCTTGAATAAATCCCTTTCCGTTGCAGACCTGGAAGGATCCAAATACTTCAAAATGTATGTGACGGCGTTTGCCGATTCCGCAGATGCGAAGAACCTGCTGAAAACAAAAGCATATCAGCAGAAAAGTGCTGACGAGCAGGCAGCCGTGTATCTGGAAAAATTGTATTCGTACGCTTACTCCATTGAGCGGGAAAAGCTGTTTTATTTCTCGCTGGTGTATCAGCAGACAACTGTGATCATTACGGCTCCGGCAGATAACAAGGCACAGAAAGAATTCCTTGGATATGACTGGTCAAACCGCAAGGGTAATGAGGGCATTCAGATCATCACGCCAGGCGGCAAGATGTATGATGATGCGAATCGCGCGGCTGAGGGAACTCTGGCCAATGCAGTCAAGGTATCTTTTGAAGGATTAGTTCCGCAGTTTAGTGAGGACCAGCTTGTTTACGGAGCCGCTGTTGCCACAAAAAATATGTTGGATTATTCCAGAGCTGGTTTCAATAAGTCTATCAGAATAAGCGTAAACAAGAAGATTGTTATCGAAAGTAAATATCCCTTGAAAACCATAGATGAGCTACAGGTATTATTAAAACGCGGAAAGTCACCGACATATGGCGATTCGAAAGTACAAGTCATTAAATCCGGGCAAGCACGAGGGTACCGGGATTTTGATTTTTCATCGAAATACTATCTTGCTAAGGATACTGAGATCGATGAGCGGAAGCTTCAAAAGGGAGATATTTTGATCAATTCGACAGGTGTTGGAACCGCAGGCCGAGTAACCCTTTTTGAGTTGGATGGTGATTATGTGGTAGACAGCCACATCACAATATTCCGCCCTAACGACGAAGTATTACCCACTTTTGTGCTATTGGTGCTGTCTTCAGTTGTCGGATTCAAAACGCTTGAGAAGATGGCAGATGGTTCAAGCGGACAAGTTGAGTTGTCTATTGAGACCATAAAAAGCATTAAGGTCCCAGTTCCACCTATTCCCGTTCAACAGGAGATTGTAGATGCATGTGCCAAAATCGACGAGGAATTCAATACTACCCGCATGAGCATTGAGACCTACAGGCAGAAGATAGCCGATCTGTTTGCAGAACTTGATGTTGTTATGTCAACCGGTGGGTACAAACTGAGCCTGTCTGATACACAAAAATTCAGCGTTGCCATTGGTAAGCGGGTTTTGGACAAAGAGCTTGTATCGAATGGTAAAATTCCCGTTTACAGCGCCAATGTCACTGCACCGTTTGGCTTTATTGACAAGCTGCTGATTACGGATTTCTCTGTTCCCTCTGTGTTGTGGGGAATCGACGGAGACTGGATGACCAGCTACTTGCCTTCAGACATGCCGTTCTATCCCACAGATCACTGCGGTGTCCTCCGCTGCAAGACCTCTGAAGTAAATCCTCGTTATCTTGCACACCTTCTCGAAGTCGAAGGTGGAAAAATGGGCTTCTCTCGGTCGTATCGTGCTTCCATCGACAGAGTACAGGGAATTACATTTACTGTTCCTGATATTTCAATACAAAACAACGCTATGTCGAAAGTAGCGGACTATGAAATGGCTATAAAAGAACTGGAAGGGTCTTTAGAAAAAATAGCTTCTCGACGAAGTGAGATTATTAGAAAAGCATTAGCGGAGTGACTGTTTGACGGTGCTATATTTTAAGTGAAAGAAGCGGAGGAGATTATATGGATAAAACAGGAGTCATTTACATACTGACCAATCCGTCCTTTCCTGAATATGTAAAAATCGGGTATGCGGACGATATCGACAAGCGGTTACTGCAGCTCAACCGGAGCGAGTGTATTCCCTTTGCCTTTCGCGTCTATGCGACCTACGAGGTCAATTCGCGGCTTTCTGATTTGAAGATCCACGGCATCATTGACAAGCTGAACCCCAACCTGCGTTCCATCGAGAACTTCAATGGAAAGCAGCGCATCCGTGAGTTCTACGCCATGTCGCCGGAAGACGCCTATTCCATCCTGGAGGCCATTGCGGAGATCCACGGCTGTGCGGACAAGCTAAAACGAATTGCTATGGATGAATCCCAGAAGCAGGCGGAGGAAACCGCACAGGAGATCGATGCTGAGCACAAAGAACGCCAGTCTCCTTTCCGCTTTTCCATGTGCGGCATTCAACCCGGTGAGGAGATCGAGTATTGCAATAACCCGGAAATCAAATGCACTGTAGTGGATGACAAAACGGTAAGCTATCAGGGGCAGCCCTACTCGCTTTCGGCTTTGGCTCAGCTACTCACTGGTAGCAAGTACTCCGTTGCCGGCCCGCGCTATTTCAAGTACAGGGGCGAATGGCTGAATGATGTGCGCCACCGACAGGAGAGATAAGTGTCTATTAATACACTATATATTTATTTGTTGCGTCATGGGGGTAGCGTATGTACGAGAAGAAATTACAGAGAATACTAACTGCTTCACAAAACAATGCGCTTACGTTTTTCGTCGGCGCAGGTGTATCGGCACTTTCCGGAGCACCAACTTGGAAGGGGCTGATTCATGCAATTAGTGATAGATTGGGACAAGCACGAAAAGATGAGTATTCTTCCGATGAGTATCTGCAAATTCCGCAGATGTTCTATTATTCTTTAGGTGAGAACAAGGAAGAATACTATACTCTAATTTCGTATTTGGATAAACATATTTCTGCATTGAAGACCGGTGAGCGGTTTGAAGTACTCTCTGGAAACACAGGTATCAATTATTATAATCTTGTTCATTATATTTTTGTACCAGGGGAAAAACACTTTTCGCGAAGACTGGCTGCAAGAGTCTCGCAGATTATAAACAATAATCTTTTCCAGATGAATCGCCAGATAACGCAGCACTACTACGGGTATCTTTCAAACAATCAACAGAAAAAGCTAATCACATGGGCTAATAAACAATTGCGCACGAACTTTAGCTTCGATCTATTCGAAATGTTAGTGCAATACGATGCGCGGATTAGTAAATCAGCTAAAACCCAATTGAAGATATTCCTTCAGCAGAGAATAGATGCAGCAAAAGAGAATAATAACAACAATGGCATAGTTGTATATCCGACTAAACGCCCTTATGAAGAGTTAGACCAAGTTGGGTATTGGTGCTTGATCAATGTTCTCAATGCAAAGGACTTCCGTGAGTTTCTTGGTAATAGTGCGGCGTTTGACTTTTATTGTGAATACACAAAATTTGATTTCAATAAATTTGATGTTTCGTGGCTGCTAAACCTTTACCCACATACATTGGAGCAGATTGCAAAAAATGAGAAGGTCAAAGGATGCGTACGAGTTGCCATAGCAGATGCATTGAATGATGGAGAAATAGCATTATCGGACAGCCAACGACTTCAAAGCATCCTTGTCAAGCATTTTTGCTAGGCTGGTCTCCACAAATTACCATTATTTAATTATAATTTTCAGCAAAAAGAGGCTGACGCTTTCCCACTCGAATCCATTGGCAGACGGTGCGGTGGTTATAGCCGGTAAAGTCCACAGCGGTGGTCACATCGAACACGTCCGGCAGCACGGCTATCTTGCCCTCGTAGTAGCGTTGAAGCTTCTTCTAGTCCTTGGCGCACGGTGGATGGAGTGCTTTCCGCTTACTGATTTGGCTGGCAATTTGCATCTGCTTCTTATTCATAATCTCCGGTTTCTTTGAATTCCATAGCACCGTATTTCCTAACAAAAGTCGAGCAACTTGTGGCAACACATTCTCATGATATCTGCGCTGTTGTGACCCTGAGTAATAATTCTGCTATACCCCATTATACCCTTGATTTCTTGGGTATAACGGGGTATAATTCTGTATAGAATAGTATCTCACAGGAGGTGCGCTATGGACTTATCCGAAATGCAAACCCGTGCGGCGGAGCTGGAACAGCAGATTTCTGCTTTGCCCGCTGGCTCTGTTACGAAGAAAACCGTCAGAGGCAAGGAGTATTTTTACCACCGTTGGACGGAGAACAAAAAGCGGCGGGAGAAGTATATTCCCGCTGACGAATTGGAAAATTTCCGTGCTCAGATCGAGCGGCGGAAGGAACTGGAGCAGGAGCTGAAAGCGCTGAAAAAGCAGCTGCCCAAGGCGAAATCTGCGAACCTTTCCGCGTTTGCCACCAATGTCCGCACCGGCGAAGCGCTGCGTTCCTTTGCGGCGTCTGTTCGCGGCTATCGCAAGCGCGAGTGCTTCCGGCAATTGCACGATTTTGTCTACGGTGAGCCGCAGGACAAGGTGTTCATTCTCTACGGTCTGCGCCGGACGGGAAAGACCACCATGATCCGCCAGATTTTCGCGGAGATGAGCGACACGCAGCTTGCCAAGGCAGCGTTCATTCAGATCGCCGCAAAAGATACGCTGGCAGATGTAAACCGCGACCTCAAGGCATTGGAAGCGCAGGGCTTTCGCTACGTGTTCCTCGATGAAGTGACGCTGATGGAGGATTTCATCGAGGGTGCGGCGCTGTTTTCTGATGTGTTTGCGGCCTGCGGTATGAAGATCGTGCTCTCCGGCACGGACTCGCTGGGCTTTCTCTTTACCGAGGACGAACAGCTTTATGACCGCTGCATCCTACTGCACACCACATTCATCCCCTACCGTGAGTTTGAATCTGTCCTCGGCGTTCACGGCATCGATGAGTATATCCGCTACGGCGGCACCATGAGCCTCGGCGGCGTCCACTACAACGAGACCTCCACCTTTGCCAGCAAGGAAAGCACCGACGAATATGTGGACACCGCCATCGCCCGCAACATCCAGCACTCCCTACGCTGCTATCAGTACGAGGGGCACTTCCGCCATCTGCGGGATTTATACGAGAAGGGCGAGCTGACCAGCGCCATCAACCGGGTCGTGGAGGACATCAACCACCGCTTCACGCTGGAGGTGCTGTCGCAGGATTGGAAGTCCCACGACATCGGCATTTCCGCCAGCAACCTGCGCCGGGATCGGAAGAACCCGACGGACATCCTCGACCGCATCGACCTTGCGCTTGTTACCGACAGCCTGCGGAAGCTGCTTGAGATCCGCAACAAGGAAGAGCAGACCGTAGCGCTGGACGATGTTCACGCAGCGGAGATCAAGGAGTATCTGGACTTGCTGGACTTAACGCGGGAGATCGACGTGCTGCACCTACCGGATGTCAGCACGAAGTCCGGACGCACGGTGATCGCACAGCCGGGTCTCCGCTATGCGCAGGCGGATGCGCTGATCCGCAGCCTGCTGCTGGATGAAACGTTCAGCGCCCTGTCTCTGGCGGAGCGCACCGCCGTGCAGCAGCGCGTCCTGACCGAGATCAAAGGTCGGATGCTGGAGGACATTGTCCTGCTGGAAACCAAGCTGGCAACCCCCAAGAAGCAGGTGTTTGTCCTGCAATTCCCCGTGGGCGAATTTGACATGGTGGTGTTTGACCCGGAGGCAGGCTCCTGCCGGATTTTCGAGATCAAGCACAGCGAAGAAGCTGCGTCGCAGCAGTACCGCCATCTGATCGACGAGCAAAAATGCGCCCAGACCGAGCACCGCTATGGCCCGATTACAGGAAAGTTTGTCCTCTATCGCGGGGAAAGCCAAGAGATAGACGGCATTTCGTATCAGAACGTGGAAGAATATCTGAGAAACCTTGCATAACAAAACCGCCGTCCCGATTTTTCGTCTGGGGCGGCGGTTTTTACGATGCAGATTGTCATATGACAAGCTGTGACGCAAAATAAACTTGACGTATGACAAGTAGCGATGTGCAAAAATCGTGCGGCGAGACTGCAAGAATGCAGTTGATGACGAAAACAATAATGTTCTAAATAGCACCCATCGCTCATTTCATCAATCATTTTCTCGATGCACATGAGTGATGCCCTCCGAACGGGCACAATCAGCGCGCGGAAACCTCTGCCTATCCGCAGAAATTTTCAGATTTTTCCCTTGGGTACCTTTTCAAATGGATTCCAATCCGTTATAATATATCTACCAACCTAACTAATAGCGCGAGGTGCCGCCATGAAAACGAAAGATACGCCGAAGCAATATGTCATCTACTCCCGTAAGTCCAAATTCACCGGCAAGGGCGAGAGCATCGAGAACCAGATCGAGCTGTGCCGTCAGTACATCGCCATGCATTTTGGCGAGGAAGCGGCGGAAAACGTGCTGGTCTACGAGGACGAGGGCTTTTCCGGCGGCAATCTGGAGCGCCCGCAGTTCAAGAAAATGATGAAGGACTCGCAGAAAATCGCCTTTGCCGCCATCGTGGTCTACCGCCTCGACCGCATCAGCCGCAACATCGGCGACTTTGCCAAGCTCATTGAGGACTTGGGCGACCGGCACATTGACTTCATCTCCATCCGTGAGCAGTTCGACACGTCCTCGCCCATGGGCCGGGCGATGATGTACATTGCATCCGTGTTCTCCCAGCTGGAGCGGGAGACCATCGCCGAGCGCATCCGGGACAACATGCACGAGCTGTCCAAGACCGGGCGCTGGTTAGGCGGCACGACGCCCACCGGCTACGCCTCGGAAAGCCTGTCCAGCGTGACGGTGGACGGCAAGGTGAAAAAAGCCTGCAAGCTCAAACCCATTCCGGAGGAAATCCAGCTGGTCAAGACAATCTTCGAGGTGTTTATGGGGACTGGCTCTCTCAGCAAGACCGACCAGTACCTGTTGGAGCACCGCTGCGTCACGAAGCGCGGCAAGCAGTTCACACGCTTTGCCATCCGGGGCATTCTCACGAACCCGGTTTACATGATTGCCGACGAGACGGCGTATCAGTATCTAAAAGAAAACAATGTTGACCTGTTTGCCGAGCGTTCGGAATTCGACGGCGAGCACGGCGTCATGGCGTATAACCGCACGCTCCAGCGCCCCGGCAAGGCGAATCAGATCCGCCCCATGGAGGAGTGGATCGTGGCGGTGGGCAAGCACCCCGGCATCATCGCGGGCAGCGACTGGGTGCGGGTGCAGGCCATGTTGGATGTCAACAAATCCAAGAGCTACCGCAGACCCCGCAGCAATGTGGCGCTGCTGTCCGGACTTCTGCGCTGCGGCGAATGCGGCGACTATATGCGCCCGAAGCTGACCAACCGCCGCACGGCGGACGGCGAACTGATCTACACCTATATGTGCTCCACCAAGGAGCGCAGCCACGGCACGGTCTGCGCCATGAAGAACTGCAACGGCAACACGCTGGACGCCAAGATCATCGAGGAAATCCGTAAGCTGTCCGCCGACAAGGAGACCCTTACCCGGCTGCTGGCGCAGACCAAAAAGGTTATCAGCGGCAGCAAGGAGGGCTACGACGCAGAGCTGGCGCTGCTCCGGGAAAAGCACACCGAAACGGAGGACCGCATCAAGCGGCTGGTGGAATCCCTGTCCGTTGCCAGCGACACCTCCGCGAAGTACGTCATGGAGCAGATCGACGCGCTCCATCAGGAGAGCGAGACCCAGCAGCTGCGCCTTGCCGAGCTGGAAGCGCTGACTGAACAGAGCCGGATGCTGCATCAGGAGTTCGCCTTCCATCAGGAAATGATCGAGTCGTTTGCCAGCGCGGTGGATTCTGCCACGCTGGAGGAAAAACGCCGCCTGCTGCGCACCATCGTCAAAAAGGTGGTCTGGGACGGCAAAAATGCCTATGTGTACCTGTTTGCAGAGGACGGAGAGGCGGATTTGCCCCCTGTTGAGCAACCTATGTATCCGTTGGGAGAGGATAGCGAATGAGATCCTGATGTATTTTCGTTCTCAACGAAAGGGCGCGCAGGATGTTTCGCTCTCGGACTGCATCGAGACCGGGCGGGACGGCAGTGCACTGTCCCTCATGGACACGATCTGCTCGGAGGAGGATCTTTTCGAGGATCTCAGCACACGCGAGCTGCACGGACAGCTGCGCGCCGTCATGGAACAGGTCCTGACGCCGCGCGAAAAGGCGATCGTCTCCCTGCGCTACGGCCTGAGCGGCGGCGCGCCGCTGACACAGCGGGAGATCGCGGAGCAGTGCGGCATCAGCCGCAGCTACGTCTCGCGCATCGAGAAAAAGGCCCTGCGGGCGATACGCGAAGCGTTGGACGGAAAGGATGCGCCTTGAACAGACCGCAGACATACGCAAGCGCCGGAGTGGAAGCCCACTCCGGCGCTGATTTTTATAGCTTTTCGTTGTAAAAACTGCCCTGTACTGTATTTTCCGCCGCCAGCCTCATTCTGAAAAAGGTCAACTGCCTGCTCCCCTGCTCAAAGCTGCTGGGAGCTTGCGAGGAAACGGTTTTTATACTCGGGCCGGCCGGTGACCTCCTCGAGGATGGTCAGCTCCGGCGGAAGCACGACATGCTCCTGCTCTGCCGGAAGGGCCACGCGCATGAGCGCCTTGTCCTTGCAGAAGGGGTAAACATCGATGGCAAAGCTCTGCCGCTCATAGGTAAAGCGGTATTTGAGCTTATGTACGGCGTGGAGGCTGCTGTCACCCTCCATCAGGTACTGGATATAGGCCTTCTGCGAGATGGGCCGCTCCGTCTCCCATTTTCCGGAGTCCGTCATGCGCTTTTCCGTGTAGAAATAAAGGTATTCCGAGCCGTTCCGCTGCTGACGGACGCGGCGCTCGACCTGCGGATTCGTTTCCAGCAGATAGGTCTGCATCATATCGACCGGCACCGCACCGTACTTTTCCTCCAGCACCTTCAGCTCCGGCATGGCGATGAGATACTTCCGCTTCGTCTCCATCGGCGCGGGATGGCCGACGATCTCATAGACGGCATTCAGGCCGCGATGGATCTTATCCTCAAAATCGACGGAATTGTCGATCACATGCAGATTGGGGTGGCCGCTCCACGCGCGGAGCGTGCGGTCGTCCATTTCGCGGGCGCGCTCCACCGGCTCATACCGCGCCTCATTACCGAAATTATAGGCAAATTCCGCGCCCTTGGCGCAGGTGACCAGATGCAGGACGGCATCGTAGTGCGTGAGGATCTCGGCCTCCGTTGTGCCGAAACTTGCAAGGACCTCGCGGAACTCCTCGTCCGTGATATAGGCCTTGTCGTCGAGGAGCGCCCGATCGTAGATCACAAGGACGTTTTCCTCCGGCACCATCTGCGCGGCCTTGAGCGCGAGGCGCTCCTTGTGTAGCTGATCGTCAATGACAAAATACTGGAAATCCAGCATGGAGACGCAGTTGCCGAACGGACGGATGCCGAAGCCGGAGATGAGATCCGTCGCCGTCTCTGGGATGGTGATGACCTTCCAGCCGTCGTCCTGCTTGAATTCCTTGAGAATGCGGCTGATGAGCGTCGTTTTTCCGGCGGCAGGCCCTCCGGTCAGCACGATTCTTGTGATACGCTTTGCCACAAGGATCACTCCTTCGATGAATGTTTTATTATTGTATCAGTTTCTGCCGAGAAAAGCAAGAATTGCTTCACTGTGCCGCGCCAACGGCGGTGTTGGACTACAATACATCTCCATTTTCATGGGAAAGGCCGCTTTCCTTGCAACCGCTTTCTCCGTATGCTGTCGCACATAATGAAATGGAACACTACACCGCGTCTTTGCGCATCAGCGCGGCTTGTAAGAATATGATCGAAGATGCCATTGCTGCCGCGTGTTAGCGCCGGGCGAGAATCGCCATATTGAGCCGGGCGAAAAGCGCCAATCGTAGTCAAATAGAAAAAGCCATTACTTTTTCTTTCAAATCCTTTATACTGGAAAGTGCCAACAACCCAGTGAAAGGAGCAACATGAAAGAAAATAAAAGTAATGGCTTGGATGACATTATATCACAAGCCATAGAAGAAATGAAGATCGAGCAAGGGAATCATTTCTCTCTGGAAAAGATCAATCTGGCAGAGTTGGAGCGTCGGACAGGCATATCCCGTGCAAAACTGCGGCGGCTCAAGAAGAATGGCTTTACCCCCAAACCGCACGGGCTGGAAGGGCGCAAGGCTCCTCATTCGATTCTGACCGGCTATACAGCCATCTTAGACGACCTGCTCGGGAAGGGAATCACCAACTCCTCGGTCTGCCTGGAACGGCTTCAGTCTGTGGGATTTTCCGGCGGGCTGACAACGGTTAAGGACTACATTGCGTCTCATAAACATCTCATCCCCGCCAAACGTCAGCTGGTAGCTCCGCAGGGAAGCTGCGGTCGTCGGTTCACCACGGAGCCGGGAGAAGCCTACCAGATGGACTGGGGCTTCACCAAGGTGGTGGACTATGACGGCAGTGAATACAATGCTGCCTGCTTTGCCATGGTCTGTCACCACTGCGGTCAGCGGTATGTAGAGTTCTTCCCCAATGATGTGACATGGAGCAAACGGGATCGTTACTGTGCCGACCAGTATGCGCCTCAACTGGAAGAGTTCCCCACTATGCCGGTAAGAACGGAGATCTCCCGGCTTCCGGAGCCTGAACCCAGCCTTTCCTTTGAAAAGTTCAACTTCGACAAGGAGGTGAACTGGGATGAACGATACTGTATTTGAGGCTGTGGAAAAGAGCAGCCGGATCCTGCGGCTGGATTTCTCATCCATTGAGTTTGCGAAGCTGGTGGAGGAACAGGATTTCTCCGAGACACAGATTCAGGCAGTAGGCATGGTATTTGAACATTTGCAAAGGAAGAAAGTAGATACCACCATCCATACACTTCTGAAAATGAGTCGTCTGCCATTGAAAGATTCCAAAACCTTTGAGAACTTTGACTTTTCTGTCATTAAGGGGCGAGATGCGAACAGGCTGAGAACGCTGCCGTCGCTGTCAGCAATCTACGCTCACAGGAATTTGGCATTCATTGGCCCTGCCGGAACCGGCAAGACCCATCTGGCGCAGGCTTTTGGCTATGAATGCTGCCAGCGCGGAATAAAGACCTATTTCATTAAGATGTCTGAACTGCGGGACAAGTTTACCGCCGCCAGACGGGCTGGCAAGGAAGCATCTGTTCTCAACGGCCTGGTGCGTCCTTCCTGCCTGATTATTGACGAGGTGGGCCACTGTGAGTTCGACAACGAGAACACCCGGCTGTTCTTTGATCTGATTGACAGGAGATACAACAAGGAAGGCAACTTCAATATTGTGTTCACCAGCAACAAGCACCCGTCCCACTGGCGCAGCAATTTCAATGAGGACGACGCCCTGCTCTGTGCCCTGGACCGGATCTTTGATGATGCCACGGTATTCAACATTAAGGGCGAGAGCTTCCGGGGCAAGAAACTAGAAACCGTTGCCCTGCAAACCAGTAGAGTGAAGGCTCCGGATTCCTCCGAGACGCCTACTCTGTAAAAATCTAACATACCAGTCTGGGTTGTTGGCGATTTCTGTTTGGCTAAGATTGGCTGTTTCCACTTGACTCTAGGTGGCTAATTTCACCCGACCCGAACACGCGTATCAGGATAGACGGTTTCAGCTATGCCATGTCCAACGGTGTCTATGGTCTGCTCGGCGCAAATGGCGCTGGTAAAACAACGCTGATGCGCATGATCTGCACGGTGCTGAATCCGACGAGTGGAGAAATTCTATTTAACGGCACGAGCATCAGCGATACAGCACTATATCGTCTGGGTACGCTTCCTTGATGGCGTTATAGCTGGCGTAGGCGGTATTTTGCGCCGTATTCTGCGCCAGGGTTTCGTCGTAGAGCGTCCGTTCCTCTGGTGTCAGATAGCGGTCCTGCCGAATGAGGTTTGATACCCGTGCGGCGACCCGGTTCCAGCGCATTTCAACATTTGCGCAGGATGCCTTTTTCAGCGTGATCCCCTTCGATTCATAATCAGCCGCGCCCCGTTCTGCGTGATTG
>FR887156.1 GCA_000436735.1 Firmicutes bacterium CAG:170 | reverse complement strand
CAGGCTGTTTCGGCAGCAGATGCAGTTGGACACCGATCTGAAAATGCTCCTGACGAAGCAGGAAGCACAGGAAGCCCTGACCGCGATGCAGATGAGCGCAGCAGAGTTCGAGAGACAGGCTGGGAGCCTGAGCGCGAGATATTCTTCCGTCTGCAAAGAGTTGACAGACAGTACGCAGAAAGCCGTGACTTTGATTTCGGAGAACGGCGAACGGGCGATTTCTACGGTGCTGCAAGAAGCGAAGAAAAAAATTCACCTGTGCGCGTGGATCTCGATTACAGCGGTGATCTTGTGCGCGGCGCTGTGCAGCTTGGTCGTGCTGTGGAGCAGATGACGGACGATGCGCCGACGCGCGACGGAACGACTATGCTGCTGCCCATCGACAGCAAGCGCCGCAAAAAGCTCCAGCAAAAGAAAACCGCCCTCGGTCACGCCGAGGACGATCACGAAGATTGGAATATGGAACAAAAAATGTGAAAGGGGAATTCAATGGCAAGTATCAAGCAATTATCTGACCGAAAATACAAAATCACCATCAGCAACGGCTATCGCACGGATGGCAGAAAAATCTGCAAGGCAAAAACGATTCATGTGCCGGACAGCGTCCCGAAACGCGGCATCGAGCAGTACGTCTACCACGAAGCCGAGCGGCTGGAACGGCTATTCAAGCAGGGTTACAGTGAGGACGGTGAGATGACATTTGAGACCTACGCCCGCGGCTGGCTGGAACGGCAGACAAAATACGCACCCGGCACGATTGCCTTTTACCGGCGTTCGCTCGAAACGGTCTTCCCGGAGATCGGCGCGATCAAGCTGAATCGGCTGCGCCCGATTGCACTGGAAAATCTGCTGGCAAAGCTCCGCAAGCGCACCTATCGCGGCAAGCCGATCAAGGAAAAGACGGTGCAGAAATACCTGACCGTCGTGTCTGCCGTTCTGAGCGACGCAAAACGCAACGAGATTATCGAAAAGAACCCTGCCCGTATGATCGACCTGCCGGACGCGGAACGAAAAGCGCAGAAGATTCCGACGATGGAGGAAATGCAGAAATTTCTCTCTGCCCTCTGTTATGAAGAACCGGTGTTTCAGCTCTTTTATTTCCTCGCCATCAACACGGGGATGCGGCGCGGTGAGCTGTGCGCCCTGCGTTGGTCGGACGTGATCGTGACCGGCAGCTACGAGGGTTACATCATTGTCCGGCATTCCCGCAGCACTGTTTCCGGCGAGGGCGTGCAGGAGGGCAAAACCAAGAATGGACGTACTCGGACAGTCTCGATGAACGAGGAAATGTTCAGCCTGCTGCGCGGTTTCTGCTATCGCAAAATGAGACTCCGCGATGAGCATGGTATCCCATTCCCGGAATACATTTTCACGAAAGACGACGGCACGCCCATCCACCCGGACACGTTCAGCAAGCACCTGAAAGCCCTGTTCGCGGAAATCGGTCTGCCGAAAACTTACCACCTGCACACGCTCCGTCACTTTTTTGTTTCAACACTTCTGCATGAGGGCGTGGACAAAAACACGGTCGCGGACCTCGCCGGTCACGGCGATACGTCGTTCTTGGAGCGCACCTACTGTCACCCGCAGATGCAGCTCAAACAGGAGGCGGCAAAGCGTATGAGCAATAGCCTGTTTGCGACACCCAATTTGGAATTGTTGGTTTCGTAGAATCTTCAAAATTCACTAGCTATTCCCGTTTTTTCTGGTATTGTTGCTGTTACAAAATCTCAGCCGTGCTGAGCAGAACAGGAGGAATCGCAACATGGCAAGTATCAGAAAACGTGGTGGGAGTTACCTGCTCGTCGTCTCGATGGGCTACACACCCGACGGTCGGCGGCGCAACCCGCAGCAGAAGACGGTCAAGCCGCCCACAGGCCTTACGCCAAAGCAGACGGAGAAGTGGTTACAGGAACAGGCGATGCTGTTCGAGATGAGCTGCAAGAAGATGAACCCGGACATCGACCGGTCGATCACGCTGGAAAAGTACACAGAAATTTGGCTGCAAACCATTGCTCCGGACAAACTTGCAAAGTCTACGCTCGTGCGCGAGAAACAGGACATCGAGCGTTTCAAACCGTACCTCGGCAGCTACAAGCTGGTCGATCTTCGGCCGGAACACTTCCGCAGTCTGTACGCGAAACTGCGGAAACAGAAAAATAAAGCGACAGGAAAGCCGCTCTCCGAAGCGACGGTAGAAGGTGTCCACAGCTGTCTGTGCGGCATTCTCTCCGACGCGATGGAGGGCGGCTATTTGGATCACAATCCTGCGTGGAGGACATACAAATATGCAGGTCAGAAGAAAGAGAAAAAGATTGCGGATGATGAAACGGTGAAAAAGCTGATTCAGGCGCTGGAAAGCGTGAGCATTCTGTACGAAACCTACTTCAAGCTCATCATCGCGACAGGGATGCGGCGCGGCGAGTGCTGCGCCCTCAAATGGGAGGATATCAACTACGCCGAGCGCAGCATCCACGTCTGCCGCAATGCCGTCAAAACGACCGGCGACGAGATCATCGTAAAGGCTCCGAAAACGAAAGCTGGCAATCGCTATGTGTACTTCTCCGCCGAAATGGAAAGCCTGCTGCGCGAATACGAAGCCTTCTGCGCAGCGGAAACAGAGCGTTACGATCGGCGCGAGCAGACCAAGGATGACTATGTGTTCCGCAGAAAAGGCATGGAACTGCCGATGACGCCGTCAACGTTCACTTGGCGCTTCAAGAAAATCCTGAAAGCAAACGATCTGCCTACAGACCTGAACGTCCACAGCTTGCGCCACACAGCGGCAAGCCTGTTCATCGCCAGCGGCACAGACGTTGGCACGGTCGCGGGGCTTCTCGGTCACAGCCAGCCGTCGACCACGCTGGATATCTACACCCACGCTTTCGACAAAAACAAGAAAGCCGCCAGCCAGATTATGCAAAGCAGCTTGGAGATCTGAGCTATCTTCCGAAAAGCTCTGTCCGGTTGCGCTATGCTTCAAAAGCTGAAATTCAAACAAATTCATATAAAAATGCCGTGAAATCATACGATTTCACGGCATTTTTGGTACGCCCGACACGATTCGAACGTGCGACCTACAGAGTCGGAGTCTGTCACTCTATCCAACTGAGCTACGAGCGCATGGGGATGCAGCTTGACTGCGCAAATATTATAGCAAAGATGCGGTCAAAAGTAAAGCAGAAAAAAGCTGCGTTTTCCGGGAGAAAAGCGCGGCTTTTGCAGAAACGCCGCATCCCGGAGGGCAAGCGCCCCCG
>FR887155.1 GCA_000436735.1 Firmicutes bacterium CAG:170 | reverse complement strand
TCTCGCCGTCCACAGCCACTGATTTAATCAGAGCTTCCCTAACAAAATCAGCGCCGGATGAGCGCGTAATTTTTAGGGAGCATGCGTAAAACTAAGGGCAGCAATGCATATGGCGCAGCGCCTGCATGTAATGCCGCGTCTGGTGAGCGCCGAGTATTACAAAGGCACAGGAGGTGTCTATGCAGTATCAGGAACGATGGGATCGTAAGATCCGTGAATTGATGGACGCATACAAGATCGCCGGTCTGGCTGTTGCGGTCTCCGACCGCGAAAAAATTCTATGGCACAATGCTTACGGCGTGACAAGCGTGGAGAAGCCCTGGGACAAAGTCACGACGCAGACGCTGTTTCGTATCGCGTCCTGCACAAAGATCACACTGGGCATTTTGGTAATGCGTCTGGTGGAGGAAGGCAGACTCGATTTGGACGAGCCGATCACCAAATATGTTCCATGGCTTCAATTTCGGGATAATTCCACGCGCGACCGGATCACAATCCGCAGGCTGCTGAGCCATTCGGCGGGACTTCCTTCGGAATATACGCCGGATGGCCCGCGCGATGAGGATAAGCTTGAGGAAGTACTGAAAGAGGGGCTAAGTACGCTTGAGCCGGTTGCCCGGCCGGAGGATCGGCTTTATTATTACTCCAACTGGAGCATCCGGCTAGTGGCCTACGCAGTGCAGAGCATCATGGAAAAGCCTTTCACGCAGCTGGAACGGGAGTATATCCTTCAGCCGCTTGGGATGGATCATACGACCTTCACACTGTGCGAGGCGGCGACATTTTCTCTCGCTGTGCCGCACAGAGCCGGTCCGGAAGTGCTGCATTATATTCCGGTCAACGCGACGAGGCATGCTGTCGGCGGCTTGTTTTCGACTGTGGACGATATGGCCAAGCTGGCGAGAGTCCTGCTCAACGACGGTGCGCCTTTGATCAGCCGTGCTTCTATGCAGGAAATGATGACGCCGCAGACGAGCCTGTATCTGAATTACCGGAATGAATACGGCATCACCATGCGTCTGAAGCAGTACAAAACCATCGCGCTGGCTGGACATGACGGACAATCGCCACCCTATTTCGCCTCGATCTGGACTGTTCCAGAACGCGGCATTGCCGTCACACTGACGCTGAATACCGAGGGCGGCGATATCCTGAGCACTGATTTGATCCCAGGGCTGATCCTAGACGATCTGTGCGCTCTGCCAGAACGTGTTGAGCTCTGGAAAAGCGGCAGCTACTGTCCCGAGAAGGAACGGCTTCACGAGGGGACCTATCTTGGTGACGCCAAGGGCCTGTTCAGCCTGAGAATGGTGGACGGCAAGCCTGTTCTGGCGGACAAGGACGGCGAGCATCTGCTTTATCCGCATAGCCGCTGCGGTGTTTATTATTATGAAGCAGATGGGGAGAAAGTTTGTGTAGGTCTGCCCGCAGTCAACGGCGGTTCTTCCGGACACCTGATGGTGCAGTCCCTGCTGTGCAGGCGCGTCGATGCACAACGGTTTCCAAAGGATCTGGATCTGCGCGAATACGAGGGCGCATACGGTACGGTGTTGGAGCACTATACTGTCAGGTGCTCCGAAAGCGGACTGGGCATAGAGAAAAACGGGCGTGCGTATGCCTGTACCTATGTTTTCGGCGACACCTTTGCCTGTGAACTCGGTGCAGTCATCTTTGTTCGGATGAATCAAAAGATCGTGGGCGTTCGTGTCGGCAGCTCGACAACACATAACAAAAGATAAATGCAGTGCCTTTCCGCGCTGCTTCGCATGTGTGGACAATGGCCGAAAAGGGAGATATAAATATGGCACTAAGCAAAAAAATGGCGGATTATGTATGCAGTACCGATCAGGAAGCTATAGAGCTTTTGACAACACTGGCGAAGATCCCGGCGCCCTCCAATCACGAGGAAAAGCGTGCAGAATTTTGCCGGGACTGGCTGCTCAGAGCAGGTGCGGAGGATGTCTACATAGACGACGCATGGAATGTGGTTTGCCGACTGGGGCCATGCAGCGGTGAGGTGGATGTATTCATGGCGCACAGCGACGTCGTGTTTCCTGATCTGGACGAGCTTCCCCTGCACATTGAGGATGGGCGCATCTGCTGTCCGGGTATCGGCGACAATACGACCAGCATCGTTGCGCTGCTGATGGCTGTCCGGTATGCGATTCGCGAACAGCTCCGCCCCCGAATGCGCGATATTCTGATCGTCATCAATTCCGGCGAGGAGGGATTGGGCAATTTGAAGGGCAGCCGTAAGATCATGGAGGACTACGGTGACCATATCCACCATTTCTATGCCATTGACGGTTGGAACGGCAATATGACAAACATTGCCGTCGGATCGAGGCGCTTCCGGGTCACGCTGGAGACTGAGGGCGGCCATTCGTACAATGCTTTCGGCAATCGAAACGCCATAGCCTATATGGCGTCCATGATCGATGCGCTATATACGATCAAGCCGCCTGTGGGCACGAGCTATAATGTGGGTGTAATCCAGGGCGGTACATCTGTAAACACCATCGCGCAGAGTGTACAGATGCTTTATGAATTCCGTTCCGACCGAATGGAGGCCATGGAGCAGATGCAGGCGCATTTCGACGCATGTGTCTCTTTCTACCGACAGAAAGATGTCAGGCTAGAGGTAGAACTGCTCGGCGAGCGTCCCTGCACCGGCGATGTGGATACGGCAGAACAGCAAAAAATGATGGATATGGCAAATCAGGCATATCTGGACTATTTTGGACGCGAAGCGCGGTTCGTTGCTAGTTCGACTGACTGCAACATCCCGCTTTCGCGGGGGATCCCGTCTCTGTGTCTTGCCTGCTACAATGGCGGCGGCGCGCATTCTAGAGAAGAATATGTTCTGATCGACAGCCTGCTGCCAGGAAGAAAGCTGGTCATGGATATCCTGATGAACTACTTCGCTTGAGGTCGGAGTAATTGTTCCTGTGAAACTGGCAGGAAGGAAAGAGAGTATTATGTCAAAGACGACAATCATTGCGACCGGCGATTCGTTCATGACACGGAGACTGCCGGAAAACGGATACGATGGATTTGAACAGATTCGGGAGATCCTTTCTCAATACGATGTTCGTTTCAGCAATTTGGAGATCACGACCCATGACCAAGAAGGCGTTCCCGCTGCCTTTTCTGGCGGCACATGGGCGATGGCCGAGCCTGAAATACTGGATGATCTGAAAAAATACGGATTTAATCTGTACAATACCGCGAACAATCATTCCTTGGATTATAGTCACAGCGGCCTGCTTGCGACCATCCGTCATCTTCGGGAACGGGATATGATTTTTGCCGGGACCGGAAAGAATATGGCGGATGCCTGTGCTGCTGCCTATGTGGAAGCTGCCGATGCGCGGATCGCTATGATCGGCGTCTGTTCCACCTTCCATGATTCAGATATGGCCGGTAATCAGAGCATCGAATTGAGCGGGCGTCCCGGTCTCAACGGTCTGCGCTTCCAAAAAACAGTCCATGTTGAGAAAAGCTACTACGATATGCTCAGTAAGCTCAGCGCGGATACGCACCTGAATGCGATCTATGAGCGAAACGTTCAGAACGGATACGCCCGTCCCATGCCAGAGGGAAAACTGTATTTCGATGGTATGCATTTCCAACTGGATGAGCGCAATTATATCACCACCGAGCCGAACGGCAAGGACATGGTGCGTATTTGCAGTGCCATTCAGGAGGCGCGCCGTCAGGCGGATCATGTTCTCGTCAGCGTGCATTCCCACGAGTTTGCGGGCACAGAGCCGACAGAACCGGCGGAATTCTTGAAGACCTTTGCACATCAGTGTATTGACGCCGGTGCAGATGCGATCATTGGACACGGCCCACATGAGCTGCGCGGCATCGAGATATATCAGAACAAACCGATCTTCTACAGTCTCGGCAATTTTATCTTTGAGACCGATACGGTCCGGGTACAGCCTGCGGATGCCTACGAAAATGCGGATATGCCAAACACCACGACCGTCGGTGCATACATCGGTATGCGCAATCACAACGGTACGACCGGCTACATTGTGCAGAAAAACATCTGGCGCTCCATAATGGCCGGGTTTACGGTGGAGAACGGAAGGATCTGCCAGATTCGCCTGTATCCTATCGATCTGCATATGGAGAAGCCTCGCGCCAGAATCGGCGTTCCCAGCATTGCGGAGAATGACGATGTCCTTGAATACCTCGCAGAATTGTCTCGACCGTTTGGTACCGAGATCCGGATAAGTAATCATATGGGCATGATCGAGCTTTGACGCGGAGGCTAACGACAGCATTCAAACAAAGGGGGCTGCCTCAAAAAGATTTTCCAAACTCAATTGAGGCAGTCCCTCTTTTTCGGAGAAATTGGAATCCAAACGGTTGAAAAACGCAAAAAGCAGCGCACCAAACCTGAGAGGCAGGTCATTTGCCTCTCAAAAGTGCGCTGTTTCTTTGTTTTTATACTATTTTTTAATGTGCTTATCGGCTTAACACAGCAGAGCACAAGATGCAGCGACGGCTCTTCCCAGGCGCATGAAGATCTGATCGCCGGTTTTTCTGCGATTGAAGCGGAAGCAGAACTCGTCCAGGTACGCCTGAAGGTAACCGTCAAACCTCCCCGCGCATCTGCGTGACCCGGTACAGAGTATTCCGG
>FR887154.1 GCA_000436735.1 Firmicutes bacterium CAG:170 | reverse complement strand
ACGCCGCTTGCGCGGCGGAAAGGAGTGAATGAATGAAACGAACGATCAGCGCAAGGGTTGGACGCGGCTCTGTAAATCACAACACCCGAAAGTTTCACGCAAAGAACACTGACCCGGAACGTTCTCACCTGAATATCACCTATTGTGAGGAAAATATCAAGGCTGTTTACCATGAACTGTTTGACGAAGCTCTTGCACGATACAATTCCAAGCAGACCAGAGCAGACCGAAAAATCAAAGATTATTATGAGAAGATTCGTGCAAGCAAGCAGGAAAAGACATTCCATGAGATTATTCTGCAAGTTGGCAATAAGGACGATATGCACACAGGGAGCGACGAGGGTTCGCTTGCCGTAGAAATCTTAGAAGAATACATGACTGGCTTTCGGGAGAGAAATCCGCAGCTCCGCGTGTTTTCCGCACATCTGCACATGGACGAAGCCACGCCGCATCTGCATATTGATTTTATTCCATTTACAACCGGCAGCAAGCGCGGCTTGGAAACGCGGGTATCTCTCAAACAGGCGTTGGCTGCACAGGGATTTCAAGGCGGAAGTCGAGGCGATACAGAGTGGAATCAATGGGTACGCTCAGAAAAAGATCAACTTTCGCTTGTGATGCAGCGTCACGGAATTGAATGGGAGAAGAAAGACACACACGAAAAGCACCTGTCTGTATTGGATTACAAGAAAGAGCAGCGGACAAAAGAAATTGCAGCGTTAGAAACCGTCAAAGTAGAAAAAGAGAGCGAGGTTGCGGAGCAAGAGCAACGTCTAAGTGAGCTTGCCCCGGCGGTAAAGAACATGGAACGGCTGGCTGCGGACTTTTCCGCCAACCCGGAACAGATTCTACCGGAGGCAGGCGCATTGGAAACAGGACGCTCCTACCGCGAGAAAAAAGCAAAACCTCTGCTTGCACGAATTGTCAAGGTGCTGCGGGCATTATACCTTGCCTACGTCGAGCTGAAAGGAAAGTTTGAACGGCTACAAGCGGATTATGGACAGGTTCAGAAGGCCAACAGCCGCCTGTCTGAACGCTTGCAGGAAGTCAATCTGGAAAACAAATCCCTTCGGCGCACCTCTGCCGACTATGCGCAGCTCAAGCAAATCCTCGGCGCAGAACAGATTGAAGCAACGCTAAATGCCGCCAAACAGCAGAAACAGGAACAGAAACGTTCGCGCCGCTCCTTTGAACGATAAAGCAACAATACTATTCAGGCATCAAACACTAATTTTAGATAAACGAAATATGTTGACAAACGTTATCACTTGTGATATTCTTCAAATATAACATGCGTTAACATTTACAAAAGGGGTGGTATGCTATGGAACATCTCAAACTGTCCGACGGCGAATGGAAGCTGATGAAAACGCTCTGGACGCGGCAGGGGCAGACGTTGGCGGAGCTTGTTTCCGCTTTGGATTCGGACACGGGTTGGAGCCGAGCGACGATCTTTATGATGCTCAAGCGTTTGATCGCCAAAGGCGCGGTCACGATGGACGACAGCGGAAAATTTCA
>FR887153.1 GCA_000436735.1 Firmicutes bacterium CAG:170 | reverse complement strand
TTGTTCTTCTGTCTCTTTCTTGGCATAATAATTCCAGATAATTGTGTACTCAATACCGACCAGCGCATAGATGAAGCCCATGGCAATGCCGGTGATGAGGACCTGCAGAAAAATATTCATTGCTTTTCAGCCTCCAAACCGTGGGTGAAATTCTCGGGCAGGATGCCGGATCCTGCCCGAAGAATCTGTGGTGCATTTTGCTTTTCAGCGATGTGTGCAGACTCAGTTCAGAGTGACCTTTTCTGCAAGCGTGCAATTCTTCTCGCCATCGAACTGGACAATGAAGAGCGTGGAGTTCAGATCATTGTTTTCGTCGCAGGTCAGCGAACCGAGAACGGTTTCCAGCCCGGAGGTCTGCGCCATAGCTGCCTTTACAGCCTGCGGATCCGTACTGCCGGCGCGTTCGATGGAATCGGCAACAACATAGGTCGCAGCATAATACAGTGCAGCCAGACGGTCGACTTCAAGACCGTTCCAGCGCTCTGCATAGCGCTGGACATACGCCTGCAGAACTTCGTCATTCTTGTCCTCGAAGTAATCGGTTGCAGCGTAGCAGCCTTCCAGTGCTTCTGCATCGATCAGAGGAATGTTTGCGGGCATCGGCAGTGCATTCGGGCCGACGTAATCGATGTCATGCATTCCGAGCTCAAAAAGCTGACGTACAACAAGGACTGTATCGGCATCATGCGTGAAAGAGAAGATGCAGTCCGCACCCCAGTTCTTGATTTTCAGCAGCTGTGCAGAAACGTCCGTATCACTGCTGGTCATGCCTTCGGTAAAGGTCTCAATTCCGTATTCCCCGGCCGCTTCGACAGCGGCGTTCATGGCAGCCATGCCGTAATCATCAGTGTTGTGGATGATGCCGATCTTTTTGGAGCCAAGCGTTTCGGCAGCAAACTTGACCATAACAGTGCCGACCAGCGCATCGGACACAGAAATGCGGAAAAACGTATCGGATTCATTGTCGCGGATCGCGGGGCTGGTTGCGGCAGATACAAAGGGAACGCCGGACTCCTGGAAATACTGAAGGCAGGAGTTGACCATGCCGCTCGTCGTCGGGCCGATACAGGCGACGACGTCTTCGGAAAGAATCTTGTTGATGGACGTGACGGCGCCCTGCGCGGTGCTGGCATTATCGACCATGTAGATCTCCAACGGACGGCCGAGCACGCCGCCAGCGGCGTTGATCTCCTCCGCAGCCAGATAGACGGCATCCATCATCAGCAGACCGGATTCCACGAAGTCGCCGGTCGCCATACCGGAAAGGCCGATCAGGATCGGCTCAGCAGAAGGATCTTCGGATGCGGCATTGTCGGCGGGCTTCTGGGTGGACCCATCTTGTGCAGAATTTGCGGGGGTAGTTGCAGAGTTCGCGTCTTTTTGCGGTGCGGCGCAGGCGACAAGTCCAAGGACCATTACCAGCGCAAGCAGGAATGCGAGTGCCTTTTTCATCATTTTTCCTCCATTTTTTGATATTCTTGTTGCCAAATAGCTATAATTGCATTATAACTTACTAATGGTTGCAAAGTAGGATTGTTCAACAATTATACAGTCGAAAATTGGCGATATTGCACAAGCCGTACTTTTTATATGCAAATTGCGTGTAAAACAGCGAATATCACAAACGGAGGAAGTATATGATGGAGCGAGAGCAACTGCGCACGGTTTCAACTGTGGAGGCTGTCTCCACCGCACTTGAGGAGGACATTTATGCCCTGCGCTACGAAATGGGAGAAAAAATCAAGGAAACCGATCTGGTCCTTCGATTTAATGTCAGCCGCAACACGATCCGCGAGGCCTTGGCGTATTTGACATCAAAAGGCTTGCTGGAAAAGGTAACAAATAAAGGCATATACGTTAAGGAGATCATGGCAGCAGATATCGTTGAAATATTTCATTTGCGCCAGCTGCTGGAGGCAGAGGCGATCCGCGAGATCATCGCGTCCGGAGAGGTCCCGCAGCGGCTGCACGCACTGGCGGATGCCGTTTCGGAACGTGATCCGGAAAAGGAACGGATCGCAAATCTGAATGCAGATATGGCATTTCATGAGGGCCTGGTCGAGGCTGCCGGAAGCAAGCGCCTGACAAAGATGTATCAGGGACTTCTGACGGAGGTAAAGCTCTGTGTATTCCAGTCGCAGGCATTTGTTCCGGCTCGCTCCGAAAATATCGTGCGGCATTTTGATCTGCTGCGCGCGATGGAAGCCGGAGATCTTAAAGAGGCGCTGAATTGCCTTTCTGAGCACATTGAATCGGCGATCCAGTGCTACCAAAATGGCTTGCGCCAGAGAGTTCGCACAAAATAGGCGACCGGACGATCAGCTTAAAATATATACGGCAAAACAAAAAGGAGATTTCCGCTATTCGGAAATCTCCCTAACTATATATAAATGATGTTTTCGTGGAGTCTGCCACTCTGCTACAAAACAAAGAAAAGCCCTGCACAGCAGGGCTTTTCCCAGTCTGTCAAAAAACCTCGTAGAGTTCCGCCGCGCACGGCG
>FR887152.1 GCA_000436735.1 Firmicutes bacterium CAG:170 | reverse complement strand
AGGCTTGTCCGCATGGTCTGGAGATTGAACAGTTTTTCCAGATCCCGCTTGGAGTAGATAGCGGCACACTTGCGTTCGGGATAGATATTGTCCGTAATGCGGGTCTCAAAGCCATTGGTCAGGAAAATGACCGGGCGGCGGTGATACTTCTTTTCCAGCAGGTCTGCATAGAGCTTTGCCTGCTGGCGTCCCTTGGCCACATCCACGCATGTGCGCTTAGCCTCCACCACTGCCAGCGGGCGGCCATCATCGCCGTAGAGCACATAGTCTGCATAACCCACCTCGGACTTGTTTGGCATACCGGGCAGTTCTACCTCATTCAGCCAGTTCTTCCCCTCTATCCATCCGGCGTCGGTGAGCATGGTGTCGATGTAAAGTTTCCGGGTCTTGTATTCGGACAAATCCAGCGGCTTCGGCACATAGGTCTGCTGCTGCGCGGTACGGCGGGCGGTGAGCTCTTCCTTCAAAGCGGCATTCTCCGCCATAAGGGCTGCAAAATCCACATCGGGTATCGTCTGCGAAGGAACTGTGGGCGCTTCGGTGGGCTGCATCAGCAAGGAACGGTCAAAGTGCCCCTCTGTGTAGTTCTCACCATAGCAATAGGCCACGAAGTCCAAGAATACATAGAGGTTTTCCAGACACAGCGCCGCCTGCTCCTCGGTAATCTTTTTACCGCTGTGTGCGGCGTTATTGCCCATGCGGCGGATCAGATCCATTCGCCGCCAGATGTCTGCGCCCACAATGTCCCGGAAGTCTTCGGTATTCATGAGGCTCACCAGAGAGTCCTGATAAGGCATGACCAGCGCCTTGTCCACAGAATACATCCACTTCACCGCAAACTCCATCGCCCTGCGGCAGTTCAGCACACAGGCAGAAGGATCGATATGTAGAATCTTTTCCGCCGATACTGCTACGGAGGCGAAGGATTCAAATTGTGCAGTGGAAATTAAACCATCAAAATTGGTCATATTCTCCTCCTTTTGGCATTTCATTTATTGAAGCAACCGCCTCAGACTTTCAACAAATTTAACAGGGTTTTCGTAGGCATAGATGTCATCACATATGTACTTGATAAAATCCGCTTCTGAAATACCCGCTTGTTTTAGGTTGCTGCATATTACTTTGTAAAACGCTTTACCGTCCGAATCCTTTGACTTTTTTGTGCGTTCATCATTCTTATAATCGGCGATAATGTCAGGGAGCGAACGAATATTAAAGTACTTGTCACCAATCAATTTGATGAACACCCTATCAGATTCATCAATGCACTTCTTTTTTAAGTATTTTTCTACACTCGGAATAGGTAGAAAACATTTTGGTAAACTTTCGTATTCTCGTTTCCCTGATATGGATTCTTTGACATCGCCGTCATATATGCTAATAATATTCCGCCCTGTGCCAAGGGCGTTATATGTAACCATATCATGGTGTAGTTTGAGCATCTGTGTACAACCACCCGCCGGCAATACACAACATAGTTTGCTTTTGGCTAGTTGGTTTTCTCGTATGACTTTATTTACAATTCCTTTGGCTAGCTCATCCTCAACAAGTAAGACAAAATCGAAACCATTCGGAATATATAAGTTCCGTATTGCGTAATTTGGATAACATGGGTTTATCATCTCGACAGTCCCCATGTTATTCTCAACCAAAAAAATATTGCGAGGCTCAATTCGGTGGATTAGTTCCGCAGAATGTGTTGAGAAGTAAAATACCAACTGGTATTTTGAGGTGTCTATTAGATTTCTAATAAAAAGAACGAGCCTGTCGATTGCTCCCGGGTGCAAAGCTAATTCTACCTCATCGATAAGAAAAAGAAACTTGCCAAACCTTCCTCCTTTGACAACCAAATTATTTATAAAGTCAATTAGAGAGATAAGTAAGCATTCGCCACTGCTCATCTTAAATTGGCTAATAATACTATTCCCATATTTCACAAAATAGGGAATCCCTTTGAATTTATACTTTTCGGCAGTTGCTCGATTTCGAATCTTATACAGAGATTGGTAATACCCTTTATTGTTATGTAAAATATATCCTAATGTCTCAGCAACAAACGGGTCAGCTTCTATCAAATCCTTTTCAAAGTCTGGCTGTGCTAAGAATGTGTCAACTGTGTCGTAATCATCGAATCTACATCCGTAGAAAATACTTCCCTCATAAAATCCTGGCCAATGTGAATGCACTACCAATGCGGAGTGCGTCTTTTTTGTCAATTTATTTGCCTTGATTGTCGTAAATCTTCCTGTTGTTAGCTTCCCGTTTTTGTAAAACCAATGGTCCTTTCCTTCATCTGTAGCAATATCAATATTTGAATCATTTGCTATATCCGCATTGGTCAACATATGTGCTGATGATGTCTTTACAATCAGAGACATAACCAACATTATTGTGCTTTTCCCGCAACCATTTTCCCCTACAATCGCATAGAGGCCTTTATCAAGCGGCAGAGCAATATCGGCCGTTTTAATATTGCGGATATTTCTTATTGTCAAAGACAACTCCATTGTATATATCTCCTTACCCGAAATACTTCTGCATCAGACTGTCAAACAGTAGTTGTGCTTCGTCCAACGCCTTCTGTACGGCAACTTTTGATTTGTCGGTCTGTTCGACGAAGGCAGCAAACTGCTCTTGGAGTTCAAGCGGCGGAACAAACATACGAAAGCTTAATACATCCTGCTGGTTAATACTTGCCTGATTGACAGCCTTCTTGGCTCGAATCATTATTTGTTTGTATATATATTGGGAGCACAATAATTTCGTGGCAAAAACGGCATTCATAACTGTATCATCCAAATGCAGCCGCATCATATTGGACTCAAAAACTGTTTCTTCGAGTAATCCTTTAATATGTGCACATTTTCCCAAATATTCAATGCTATTCACGCGGTTAATGACAATATCGTTTTCCTGAAGCAGATATCTTTGAACTTCGGATTCAGAACACTCCAAACGTTTTAGTGCCGAAAAGTTGGTAATTCTACCATCGTAGAAGGCATCTATCCTAACGATTGGAAACCCTGATCCATCCTGTACATAAGCTGATTGAGGTTTATACAACCCGTTTTGCGGCTCGATACTAACCAATTCCTTCAGTGTGCACACTGGCCAATCGAAGGAATTGATTTCCGGGTCGCCAAACATCTCGACAAATCGGGCTTTGACAAGCTCGTCCAACTTTTGAAGCTGCTTCTGGCGAGCTTCAATAATTTTCTCAGCTTTATCAAGCACATCCACAATTTGCTTCTGCATTGACAAAGCAGGTATTGGAACCTCAAAATTACGCAGTATAGAAAGATTAATGTTATTCTGTGCAACTCCTCGTCCCAAAGCGGTTACATACGACTTCTTAGATTTAAGGAAGTAGTACAGATAATCCGTTGAAACTTCCGACTGATTTTTAATAGTAATTCCAGCAATAGCTTGATTTGTACAGGCTTTTATTGTCAATATTCCCACTTCGCCAAGCGTTGCAAAAATAGTAAATAAGATTGTTCCGGCTGAAAGCATTTTTGTAGATGAACCTTCAAGTCCTGCCTGTGTAATATATTCATCCGCTTCGCCGACATACTTTCCTTTTATATTTCCTATTTTTATCCACGGAATAGTGCCGCCATCCCAGAATCCTGCGATTGCCCTTGACGGGGTCCCACCAGAAACAACATTGCAGAGTTCCCCAAGTCTGTATTTCATCTCTTCATCCCCACAAATCCGAATTTAGTCACAATCCAAGCAGTTCTTCCAGCTTGCTCATTTCCTCACCAATCTCCACTTCCAGCTCTCTCAGCTGGGCCATGATCTCGCTGGTGGGCGGGTACTCCACGGGCTTATACTCGGTTTTCTTATACTTGTTGATGGACAGGTCATAGCCATTTTCTACGATCTCCGCCTTGGGCACGAAGAAGGATTTTTCCGTGCGCTGGCGGTCTTTTTCGGCATCCAGATTGCGGAACCGTGCAATGATATCAGGGATATCGTTGTCTGCCACCGGGCTGCGCTTATCGTCCAACGAGAAGCCGTCGGCGGTCATGTCATAGAACCACACGTTGTCCGTGCCGCCGTGGCCGGTCTTGGTGAAGATCAGCACCGCGGTAGACACCCCTGCATAGGGTTTGAATACGCCGCTGGGCATGGAGATCACGGCCTCCAGCCGGTTGCCGTCCACCAGCTCTTTGCGGATGGCTTTGTGTGCGGTGGAAGAGCCGAATAGCACACCGTCCGGCACGATACAGGCGCAGCGCCCGCCGATGCGCAGCATCCGCAGGAACAGCGCCAGAAACAGCAGCTCGGTTTTCTTGGTCTTGCAGACCTTCAGTAAATCTACTGACACGGTATCGGCATCCAGACTGCCTTTGAACGGTGGATTGGCAAGAATCAGAGAATACTTTTCCTTGTCCGGGTTCTGATCGGACAAGCTGTCCCGGTATTCGATAAAGGGATTGTCAATGCCGTGGGTCATCATGTTCATCGCGCCGATGCGGAGCATGGTTCTGTCCATGTCGTAGCCGAAAAACATGTGGTTCATATAGTGATCCTTCTTCTGGCGGTTGAAGAAGATTTCTTCTTTGCGGTGCTCCTTCAGGTATTCACCCGCAGAAACAAGGAAGCCGGAAGTACCGCAGGCCGGGTCGCAGATCACATCGTCCGCTTTTGGGTCCATCAGTTCCACCATCATGCGGATAATATGGCGCGGGGTACGGAACTGGCCGTTGAGGCCAGACTGGGCAATTTTGCTCAGCAGATATTCATAGGTATCGCCCCGCACATCCACCGCCTGAGATTCGTTCATCAGGCGATAAATCTCGTCCAGCGCATCCACCACTTTGGATAGCAGAAGCGGCGTGGGCAGCTTGAAAATGGCATCGTCCATGTACTTGGAATAGGCGCTGTTCTTATCCCCGTGGAGGTTCTTGATGAACGGAAACACCCACTCCTGCATCACGCTGTACATCTTTCCGGCGGGGAAATCGTGGAATACACTCCACTTAAGCTGCTGGCCGTCGATGGTACGGTCACCGACCTGCACCTCATCCGCAAAAATGCTCTGATACGGCAGCCCCAGCATGGCAGCTTCCTTGGCCCGGAGATTGTCGGTGTCATCCAGATCATGGATGAACATCAGATAGGTGATCTGCTCAATAACATCCAGCGGGTTCACCAGTCCGCCCGCCGCAAAAATATCCCAGAGGCTGTCGATTTTGTTTTTCAGTTCACCTGTAATCATTATTCTCTCTCCCTGTTCCAAGTATAAGAAGTGTAGCGTCCGCCGCCGATTTTCAAGATTTCTCCAGACTTTATCAAATCCGCCAGTGCGCGCTGGACGGTGATCTGGCTGATATCCGGGCATTTGGCCATGATTTCACTCTTGGTGATCTTGCCGAGGTGGTTCTTGATGATCTCCCGCACACGGTCGGGCTTGGACAGGCCCTTGGTGGTCAGCAGCTCGATCCGGCTCTCGAAATCTCGGTACGCCGCCACCAGAACACCCAGCATATAGGTGACAAAGGGGGCATAGTCGTTGGTTCCCTCATGCCAGTTGTATGAACTCTGCTGCAAAGCTTCGTAATATGTTTCCTTGGTGTCGGAAATCAATTTCTCAATGCTGATATACTTGCCCACGATATAGCCGGAGCGGTACAGGAGCAGCAGCGTCAGGAGCCTGCTCATGCGGCCGTTGCCGTCGTTGAAGGGATGGATACAGAGAAAGTCCAGTATAAAGATGGGAATCAGCAGTAGCGGGTCGAGTTCAGCATCCTGCATAGCCGCTTCAAACGCGCTGCACAGCGCCGTAATAGCCTCCGGCGTTTCCCATGCAGGAACAGGCTCAAACCGGACAATCTGCTGACCGTCCGGCAGTTCTTCGGCAATCACGTTATCCGAATTTTTGAAGCAGCCGCCGATGGACTTACCGCTGTATTTGTACAGATCCCGGTGAAGCTGCAAAATGATGGACGGCTTTGGTGGGATATAGTCATGGCTTTCATGAATCGTTGCAAGCACATCGCGGTATCCGGCAATCTCTTTTTCACTGCGAGTTTTTGGCATTGTTTTATCACGCACGATTTTCTTCAGTCTGTCATCCGTGGTGATAATTCCCTCGATGCGGTTAGATGCCTCTGTGCTCTGAATTTTCGCAACTTCCAGAAGTTCAGACAACGCATCCGCTTTAGCCTCGATAAAGAGATTTTGCTGCCCCTTGTATTCGTGAATCTGCGTCAGGTAGGCCACGACCTCTGGCGTCAGCAATTTGTTGTATTCTGTTTTGAAGTCGAACGCTCTCATGCACTGCCCTCATTTGAATTTCAATTTCATCAAATCTCATCGAATGATGCAATTATAGTATATCCTTAAATTACATCGCTGTCAATATCAATTTTCTCATTTTTGCATTAATGATAAAATTAGAATTTGGCTGTCGTCTGCTATGCATCATGTCCCCTCGCAGGCGCTGACAATCGAAAGCTATATCGTAACGATTTCAGATTGTCAGCAAAAAGGAAGTCCGCCACTCATCGGTACGGACTTCCTTTTGCATTTTCTGAGCAGGTGTTCCAAACTGCGTTTTTACAGTTTGGGTACCCGTCTGCGAAGAAAATATGGGGAGTTCAGAGGGGAAAATCCCCTTTGACGCAGGGTTTCCAATAGGGGCGTGCAGCATCCCTGTTGGCACACGATTTTGCTTTGCAAAGTCTAGTGTGTTATACCTTTGCTTCCGTCTGACGCGGAAAAGGGGGTGGCGCCATACTCTGCGGTGCAGCAGAGTGTGGCAACAAACGCTTTTTCGCGGCAGTAGGACAGGCGGATTTTGTGATGTGAGATACAGTACAAACGCAGGATTTTTGAGAAGCAAAATCCGACTGGATGGAAAAGGAAGCAGAGGTATATAAGGCCCCCGTCCCGCCGCAGCGACGTTCCTTTGTCTTACGGCATCTCCTTCCGAAGCATATCCAGCGACTGTTCCTCCAGCAGCTTTGTCCGGTTCTCGCTCAGATGAAAATGTATCGCCGCGCCGGTCAGTGTGTGCTCGATATCGTCCGTGAAGCCAAAACGGTACAGCAAATATGTCTGCTCCCGCGGCTCCAGCTTATTCAGTGCCGCGTAAAGCTCCCACAGGGTTTCCGCTTTGATGAAAGCCTCCTCCGGAGACAGCGCATGCGGATCAGCAATCGCCTCAATCCGCAGCAGCCGCTCATCGCCGGGCAGGATCTCATCAAGATGCACGCGCTCAAGGCCAAGGCCCTCCACGCCGTCCTGCACTTTTGCGGTCGCCATGCGATACTCGAAGGACATCTGCGCCGTATGCACGAGGTCGAGCATAGCGTTCTTGATGGCAGGCGCGGCATAGGTCAAGAACCTGAGCTTCCGCGCCGGGTCAAAACCATCAACCGCACGCAGCAGACCGATGCTGCCCTCCTGCACCAGATCGTCCACGTCGATGTTCAGGTCGCTGCCCTCCAGCGACGAACTCCGGTATACTATGTCAGCAGTCTGCACGATGAAGCCCATATTCTTTTCAACAAGAAGCTCCCGCGCGGCCCCATCGCCCTTCTGAGCCAAGGCGCAAAGCCGCTCATTGGTCAAGCTGGTCGGATTCATCGCTTGCCGCCGTGCCGGTCATGGAGAGGAACAACCTTCTGACCTGTGCCGTGTCAACACCGGGCAGATGGGAAACGGAGGCCGCCACCGCGTCTGCAACCTGTTCCTTCGTGATTTTCCGGTTCAGTTTTTGGCCGCCCTTGGTCAGCTCCGCATAGATGCTCTTCATCGCCTGTGCCGTAAGCTGGCGCGTAGGCGGCACCTCCACCTCGGCTTCCTTTTTCACGGCGCGGACAGCCTTCATAAAGGAGTTCTGAATGGAGTTCAAATCCGCCTGATCGATAGGCGTCCGCAGACTTTTGACCTCGTCCGCGGCCTGCGGCACTGTGCCCAGCATGGACGAAACCATCGAATAAAGCTGATTCTGCGCGGCAAATCCGGCGGTCAGCTCGTTATCCAGATACCGGGCGATCTGGTATGTGGTGTCGGCAAACTGCGGATTTTCCAGAAGGTAGCTGACGATTTTCGGATTGACCTTCTGCGTATAGAGATTCCGCGCCGCCTCGACGGAGAGGCCCAGCTCCGAGATATCATAGTTTTTGCGATCCGGCTCGTCCACCTCGCCCAAGAGGAAGTCGGTGGACACATCAAACGCGCGGGCGATGCGGATGATATTTTCGTCACCCAACTTGTCCGTCTTGCCGCTGATGAAGCGGCTCAGCGAACTTTCCGAACAGCCGATTCTTGCGGCAAGCTCGGCCTGCGTAACCTTCCGTTCCTTCAACAGATCCCAAATGCGGTCACGGACAGCCGCGGGGAGAAATACCGATTCGTTGCTCATGAACATATCGCCTCCGATTCCAATAAAAATCCTGCGCCAAGCAGATATTGTAAATACAGTATAACACATACTCGGCATCAAATCTAGTACAAATGTTCTATTATTGTTTTGCGAAATGACTTGAATATCCTCTCGACAAAAG
>FR887151.1:42522-48529 GCA_000436735.1 Firmicutes bacterium CAG:170 | reverse complement strand
TATTCCGCCGTGCGCGGCGGAACTCTACGAGGCTTTTGACAGACTAAGGTGCCTCCGGCGGCTGCCGGAGGCACTTTCCGTTTACGATAGAAGCAGACGTTGGAGGCGTTCACGCCCCTCCGCAGAGAGCGGCGTGAGCGGCAGGCGTGGATCGCCCGCGTCGATGCCCTCGATGCGCATGGCTTCCTTGACAGGGATGGGGTTGACCTCACAGAAAAGTGCGTCGATGAGCGGCATCAGCTCGAGCTGGAGCCTGCCCGCCCGCGCATAATCGCCGCGCAGCGCGCTCTTGACCATGTCCAGCGTCTGCGCCGGGCGGACGTTGGAAAGTACGGAGATGAGGCCCTTTCCGCCGATGGAGAGCAGCGGAACGGCGGAATCGTCATTGCCCGACCAGACATTCAGCGCGTCGCCGCAGGCGTCGAGTGTCCGTGCGGCCTTTGCGATGCTAGGCCCGGCCTCCTTGACGCCGTTGATGTTCGGGTGCTCGCTGAGCGTCTTATAGGTCTCCAAAGTGATGTCCATGCCGGTACGGCTCGGGACGTTGTAGACGATCACCGGTGTTTTGACCTGATCGGCGATGGTCGTGTAATGCTCGATCAGGCCGGACTGCGTGCATTTGTTGTAGTACGGCGTGACGAGCAGGAGCGCGTCCGCGCCGACGGAGGCGGCCATCCGGCTCATTTCCAGCGCGTGGGCGGTGGAGTTGCTGCCGGTTCCGGCAATGATCTTACAGCGGCCCGCCGCATAATCCACAGCGTGGGAAATAAGGGACAGCTGCTCCTGCGTGGTGAGCGTTGCGGATTCGCCGGTCGTGCCGCAGATGACAATGGCGTCGATGCCGCTGCCGATCTGGCGATCCATCAGCTTTTGTAGTGTTGGAAGATCGATCGTACCATTTTTGAAGGGGGTGACCAGCGCGGTCGCAACACCCTCAAAGACAGGCTTTTTCATCCAAGCACTCCTTTTTCCGTATTCCGTTATTTTGCGGTGATATATCCTTCCGCGCAGAGCAGCTCGGCAAGCAGGACTGCGCCTCCCGCCGCACCGCGCAGGGTATTATGGGACAGACAGACGAACTTATAGTCGTACTGGGTATCCGGACGCAGACGGCCGATAGAAACGGCCATGCCGCCCTCCAGCATCCGGTCAAGCTTCGTCTGCGGACGGTTATCCTCTTCAAAATAGTGGAGGAACTGCTTCGGAGCGGAGGGAAGCTGAAGCTCCTGCGCGCGGCCGCGGAAGCAGCGCCAGCATTCCTTGATCGTTTCGATGGAGGGCGCTTTACCCTTAAAGGAGACAAAGCAGGCGGCCATGTGTCCGTCAGAGACGGGAACGCGCAGGCACTGCGCCGTGATAGACGGCTCGACCGCGTTCACAATGCGGTCATTTTCGATATGGCCCCAGAGCTTCAGCGGCTCCTGCTCCGATTTTTCTTCCTCACCACCGATGTAGGGGATCACGTTGTCGATCATTTCCGGCCACGTTTCGAACGTCTTTCCGGCGCCGGAGATCGCCTGATAGGTGCAGACCAGCGCTTTGTCGATGCCGAACGGCAGCAGCGGATGCAGCGCCGGGACATAGCTTTGGAGACTGCAATTGGATTTGACGGCGATGAAGCCGCGCTGCGTGCCGAGACGGCGGCGTTGCGCCTCGATGATACGGATATGGTCGGCGTTCAGCTCCGGGACGACCATCGGCACATCCGGCGTCCAGCGGTGCGCGGAGTTATTGGAGACGACGGGACATTCGAGCCGCGCGTAGCGCTCCTCCAGTGCGCGGATCTCGTCCTTTTTCATGTCCACGGCGCAGAACACGAAATCGACCATGGAGGCGAGCTTTTCTGCGTCGGCCTCCGCGTCGAGAACGGTCATTTCCGCCGCCTGCGCAGGGATGGGCTGCGCCATGTGCCATTTGGCGCTGACGGCCTCACGGTAGGGCTTGCCTGCGCTGTGCGCACTGGCGGCCAAAGCCGTCAGCTCGAACCACGGATGCGCGGAGACCAGAAGGACAAAGCGCTGACCGACCATGCCGGTCGCGCCGATGATGCCGACCTTGTATTTTTTCATTGTTTTCGCTCCGATCTGTAATGGATTGCCGGAATACGGCGGTTGAATGTACGCTGAAAATGTACTATAATGTATGCGGGTAGATGTCAGGATATGCGAAAATGTTTTTATTGGAAAGACATGTGTCCGCAAAATCAATATGGCTTCATGATAGCATATGCAGCTGTGTCTGTCAATGTGAAGGATATTTGAAATTCAGCCGGAAAAAGAGGGAATACCTGTTGAAAACACACGATTTTTACTATGACCTGCCGGAGGAGCTGATCGCGCAGACGCCGCTGGAGCGGCGCGACGCCTCCCGGCTCATGACGCTGGACCGCACGACCGGAGAGGTCGGACACCGTCATTTCTACGAGCTTGTCGATCTGCTGAATCCGGGCGACTGCCTGGTGCTGAACAATTCGCGCGTGCTTCCCGCGCGTCTGCTGGGCCACCGTGTGCCGACCATGGGCACGGTGGAAGTGCTGCTGCTCAAGGACGAGGGCGGCGGCGTATGGGAGTGCCTGACGAAGCCCGGCAGAAAGACGCACACCGGGACGGAGCTGTCCTTCGGCGACGGCGCGCTGACCGCGACGGTCGTCGGCGAACGTGACGACGGAAACAAGCTGGTGCAGTTCCACTATGAGGGGATCTTCCTTGAAGTTCTGGAGCGCCTCGGGAAAATGCCGCTCCCGCCCTATATCAAGGAAGAGCTGGCTGACGGCGAGCGCTATCAGACGGTCTACTCCAAGATCAGCGGCTCTGCCGCCGCACCGACGGCCGGACTGCACTTTACGCCGGAGCTTCTGGAGAAAATTCAGGCCAAGGGCGTGAAGCTGGCCTATATCACGCTCCATGTCGGTCTCGGCACCTTCCGGCCCGTGAAGGCGGAGGATGTCACGGAGCATCATATGCACTCCGAGTTCTGCATGATGCCAAAGGAAGCTGCGGAGATCATCAACGAGACAAAGAAAAACGGCGGGCGCGTGGTCTGTGTCGGTACGACCTCCTGCCGGACGCTGGAATCCCTTGCGGCAGACGACGGCACCTGCACGGAAAAGTCGGCATGGACGGACATTTTCATCTATCCGGGCTACCGCTTCAAGGCCATGGACGCGCTCGTCACGAATTTCCACCTTCCGGAGAGCACGTTGGTCATGCTGGTCTCCGCATTTGCGGGCCGCGAGCATATTCTGAACGCCTATCGGACGGCCGTTCAGGAAAAGTACCGCTTCTTTTCGTTTGGGGATGCGATGTTCATTGCGGACGGACTGTCGAAACAGCGCGAACACTGAATCGAAACCTCTTTTCGGCAAAAATAAAAACGAATCGTTTCGTCCTCGGCTCAAAAATGAGCCGAGGACATTTCTATAATTTTTTATCGAAAAACGAATAAAATTATGTCAACCATATCACTTGTCGGATTTGCTTAAAATCGAGTGCGGTTTGATTGAAAACCTCAAAATCTTCGTCTTTGTGCATAAAACTATACGAGAAAATTGTGCAAAAAGCTTGGTTCGGAATAAAAACAAAATCCATGAAAATGCAAAATGACGAAAAATATTTGCCGCTGCAAAACAGAGCAGCGGAGTGATTCGCTAACATACTAAACCAAAAATTCCTAACTTTTTTGCACTTTTCTGTTGACAGAGTCGAAATGATTTGCTATCTTAGAAGTACAGAATAAACGAACGTGCGCGAAGCGATTTGTTTTGTGCGTTTCGCGTTCGGTATGGAAAGGGGAATGTGGCAGAAAGATGGCTGAAACGATTCTCAGAATGTATGGGATCCAGAAGTATTTCCCGGGCGTTCACGCACTCGACAACGCGCAGCTTGAGGTCCGCGCGGGCGAGGTCATGGCGCTGATCGGAGAAAACGGAGCCGGAAAGTCCACGCTCATGAAGATCCTCACCGGCGTCTATACAAAGGATGAGGGCACGATCGAGCTGTTCGGCTCGCCCGTCGAGATCCACAGTCCGCGCGACGCGCAGGCCAAGGGAATCAGCATCGTCCATCAGGAGTTGAACCTGATGCAGGATCTGACGGTCGCGGAGAATATCTACATCGGCCGTGAGCCGACCAAGGGCGTTTTCCTCAATGAGGCGGAGCAGAACCGTATGACCGACGAGCTGATGCATTCGCTTCATCTGAACATTCCTGCAAAAACGCCTGTCAAACGGCTGACCGTTGCCAAGCAGCAGATGGTCGAGATCGCAAAATCCCTTTCTCATAATAATACGAAGATTCTTGTCATGGATGAGCCGTCCGCGGCGCTGACAGAAAGCGAGATCGAGGATCTGTTCACATTCATCCGCCGCCTCAAGGAAACGGGCGTCGGCATCATTTACATATCTCACCGCATGGACGAGCTGAAGCAGATCACCGACCGCATCACCGTCATGCGCGACGGGCAGTATGTCGGAACGGTAGAGACGGCGGAGACCTCCATCGATCAGGTCGTTCAGATGATGGTCGGCCGCGTGATCTATGAGGAGCCGAAAACGCATTCCAACGTCGGTGCGGATGCGCCGGTCATTCTCGAAGCGGAGCATCTGGTCTCCGACGATGTGAAGGACGTTTCCTTCCAGCTCCGTAAGGGCGAGATACTCGGCTTTGCCGGACTGATGGGTGCGGGCAGAACCGAAACGATGCGCCTTGTCTGCGGCGCAGATCCGAGAAAGAGCGGCGTGATCCGTGTGAACGGCCAGGAAGTCAAAATTCACTCTCCGCGCGACGCAGTCGCGGCCGGTATCGGTTATCTCTCCGAGGACAGAAAACGTTACGGCCTCTGCCTTGGACTTTCCGTTTCCGACAATACGGTCCTCTCCTCGCTGGAGCGCTTCACGACCCTTGGCGTCGTCAATGACCGCAAGATCGAGCAGGCTTCCATGAGCTATGTCGAGAAGGTACACACCAAGACGCCGACCGTCCGCACGCTCGTCCGGAGCCTCTCCGGCGGCAACCAGCAGAAGGTCGTCCTTTCCAAGTGGCTGCTCAACGACTGCGACGTGCTGATCTTTGACGAGCCGACGCGCGGCATCGACGTCGGCGCGAAGAGCGAGATCTACAAGCTGATGAATCAGCTTGTGGAAGAAGGCAAATCGATCATTATGATCTCCTCCGAGCTTCCCGAGCTGCTGCGTATGTCCGACCGCGTGGTCGTGATGTGCGAGGGCCGTAAGACCGGCGAGCTGGACATCGCGGAGGCTACGCAGGAAAAAATCATGACGCTTGCAACGAAGAGAGAAGTGGGGTAATGAAAATGCAAACAAAAAAGCTTGATATGCAGAAGCTGCTGGCTCCGGCAGCACTGGTGATCCTTTATGTCGTATTCTCGATTTTCGGCAAGAACTTCCTGACGCTCGACACCGTCAAGAATATTCTCGAATCCAGCTACTACATCGGCTTCATGGCCTTCGGCGTGACGTTCATCATCATCACCGGCGGCATCGACCTTTCCCTCGGCACGGTCATGATGTGCTCGGCACTGCTGGGCGGCTACTCCTTCAAGCAGGGCTGGCCCCTGATCCTGTCTGTTCTGCTGACGATCTTCGTCGGCGTTGCGTTCGGCTTCATCAACGGCAACCTGATCGCCCGCCTCCATCTGCCTCCCTTCATTGCGACCCTCGGCACGCAGATGATGGCCGCCGGTCTCGGCTCGATCATCACCAAGGTGCAGTCCCAGACCTGGCCGACGGCTACGGCAGAGGTCGGCAGCTGGTTCAAAAAGGTCTTTATCCGCGCGGATATCTTCGGCGTCAAGGGCTTCCCGGTCGGCGCGTTCTGGCTGATCGGCTTCTTCCTGATCGCCATGCTGATCCTGCATAAGACCCGTTTCGGCCGTTATGCTTTCGCCATCGGCTCCAACGAGGAAGCGACCCGCCTTTCCGGCATCAAGGTCGATAAGTGGAAGGTCGCAGTCTATACGCTTTCCGGCTTCTTCATCGGCATGTCCGGCC
>FR887151.1:26676-42408 GCA_000436735.1 Firmicutes bacterium CAG:170 | reverse complement strand
GTCCATGTCCGGCGGCTCCGGCTCCATGGTCGGCACCCTCATCGGCGTGTTCATCATGTCCGTCCTCAAGACCGGCCTTTCCGCCTGCAACCTTCAGGCTCCGTGGCAGACCTTCCTGACCGGCGCAGTCGTTATCGGCGCGGTGCTTCTGGACATCGCCAGAACGAACGCGGCCAACCGCGTCAAGAAGGGCTGAGAAGGTCACTGATCTGTGTTTATTGAGCGCAAAGCGCTTGATATAAAATTTAAGGAGGATACTAGAATGAAAAAACTGATCGCATTGCTTCTCGCGCTGGTCATGGTATTCGCTCTCGCCGCCTGCTCGACGACGAACGAACCGGCCAAGGAAAACAACAACGAGACCTCCACTGACGGCAAGCTCTACATCCCCGTTATGGCGAAGGGCTTCCAGCACCAGTTCTGGCAGGCTGTCAAGACCGGCGCAGAGGCTGCTGCAAAGGACTATGACGTAGAGATCTACTTCGACGGCCCGGCTTCCGAGACCGAGATCGACGCGCAGGTCAACATGGTCAAGACCGAGATGGCCAAGAACCCGAAGGCAATGGCTCTGGCAGCTCTGTCTACCGACGCTGTTACCGAGATCCTTGAAGAGTGCGCCTCCAAGAACATCCCCGTCATCGGCTTCGACTCCGGCGTTCCCGGCGACACCACCGGCGCTGTCAAGGCGACCGCCTGCACCAACAACGAGAGCGCTGCCGCCATCGCTGCGGAAAAGTTCAACGAGAACGAGACTGTCGTTGAGGCGATGAAGAACGCCACCTCCGACAACCCCGTTATCATCGGCTGCCTGTCTCAGGATGCTGTCTCCGCTTCTGTTATGGGACGTACCACCGGCTTCGTGGACAAGATGGCTGAGATCGCCGAGACCTATCAGCCCGGCAAGGTCTCCATCGAAGGCCACGCAAAGTGGGAAAAGAAGGTTGAGAATCCCGCCATCATCATCGAGGTCGCTATCTCCGCTACCACCGAGGCTACCGCTGTTCAGACCGCTGCCAACTCTCTGCTCGGCCTGAATCCCGTTGCGATCTTCTGCTCCAACGAAGGCGCTGTCACCGGCTTCCTCGCTGCTGTTTCCGACGGTCAGGATCTGGCTGAGGGCGGCAAGTACGACGGTCTGGTCGTCGCTGGTTTCGACGCTGGTCAGGCTCAGAAGAACGCGGTCCGTCAGGGCTGGTTCTATGGCTCCGTCACGCAGGATCCGTATCAGATCGGCTACAAGGCAGTTGAGCTTGCTGTTAAGGCTGCCAACGGCGAGGCTGTTTCCGATGTGGACACCGGCGCTCAGTGGTATGACGCCTCAAACATCGATGATGACATGATCGCTCTGCTGGTTTACGACTAATCCTCAGCGGAATAAGTTCATTGCTGCTGCGTCAGCAGCGAACATCCATGGAAGCAACAAGGGCTGTATCCGGGAAACCGGGTACAGCCCTTTCCATATCGGGAAATTGACAAACAGGCCGATTTCCGATATGATGGTAGTACTTTCTACAAAGGAGTGCTCGTGAATGAAGATATTGCTTCTCAGCTGCAGCACCGGCGAGGGCCACAACCACTGTGCGCTGGCTGTCAAGGAGGCGCTGCAGCGGCTTGGCCATCAGGCGGAGTTTCTGGATATGCTCAACATGTTCGGCGATCCCGGCCCGCTGAGCTTCGACAAGGTGCTCAATCGCATTTCGACCAAGGCTCCGGACATTTTCGGCATGATGTACCACGCCGGGCAGATGTACAGCGCGACGGGCGTGACTTCGCCTGTCTATCTGGCCAATATCCGCCACGCGAAGCAGCTTTGCGACTTCATCTGTGAGCGTGAATACGACGCGGTACTCTGTTCGCATCTTTTCCCGATGGAGACGCTGACCTATCTGCGCCGGCATGGGCAGTATCCGACGCGCTGCTATGGTATCCTGTCCGACTACACCTGCATTCCGTTCCTTGTTGAAACGGAGCTTGACGGATACTTTCTTCCGCATCCGGATGTCAAGGCGGACTGCGTCCGCGCGGGCCTGCCGGAAGAGCGGCTGTTTGTCACCGGTATGCCGGTCGCGGAGAAATTTGCAGCGCCTATGAGCAGGGAAGCGGCCCGTGCGATGCTCGGCCTGCCGCAGGATCAGAAGATCTATCTCATTATGACCGGCGGGATCGGCTGCGGAGACGCGGTATCACTCTGCAACGCCATCCGGCGTGTGCCGGATACGCAGTCGCTGCTGTGCGTCCTGCCCGGACGCAACGAGGAGCTTCGCAGTACGCTGGAGTCCGAATACCATGGCGACGGTGTCCTGACTGTCCCGTTCACCGACAAGGTCGCAGTCTATATGCACGCGGCGGATGTCCTGCTTTCAAAGGCGGGCGGCATTTCCAGCTCAGAGGCCGCCGTTCTCGGCGTGCCGCTGGTGCATACGATGGCGATCCCGGGCGTGGAAACGCTGAATGCGGAATTCTTCGCGCGGCATGGAATGTCCTTCTTTGCGCGCAATGTCGATGAGGCGGCGCGATTTGCCGACCGGCTGATCTATGACGCACGCGCTGCGGAGAGAATGCTTTCCGCGCAGGAAACGCAGCTTCCGAAGGACGGAGCGGAGCAGATCGCGCGCATGGTGACGGAGACGCTCCGATAACAGCAAAGCCCGGAGCGTTTGCGCCGGGCTGTTGCGGCGAAAAGGAAACAGGCATGACCGAGGTCATGCCTGTTTTTCTGTATACACGTTGCAGAAATGGAGGGCGCGAGGCGGTTTGCGCTGCCTTCGGGCTTATCCATGCAGAAATTCCGCGCGTCAGCTCGACGCGCCCAACGTATCCGCAAGCGCGGTGTCGGCTGAAAAGGTGCTGAAATTGTAAAGGAAAAGGACGTCCGTAACGCCGCGCTGCGTCATGAGCTGCTCCACGTTGTCGTAATAATAGCGTGGATCGACCATGACGATCTGCTGATAATAGGGAATGAGGAACGGCACGAAGCAGTTTGCATAGGAGTCCTTGAAGATCAGCAGGACCCTCCCATTGTTTGCGGTCGTCTTGATGGTGACGAGCGGATGGTTGCCGCCGAAAAAGACCGTGTATTTGTCCTTGCTATCCAGCGCGGAATCGACATAGACAGAGCCGGCCTTTTCCTGCGTGCTGTCATAGACGACGTAGTAGCTCACGTCGGTGCCGAGCGGCTCATAGGCCGTGATGGCGTCCTCAGCGATATGCTTGCCGCTCTTGGAGGCAAGCGTCCCTTCAAAGGAGTTGGTCAGGACGTGGACGTTATAGTCCGTGATCGGCGTTTCGATCCCGAGCAGTTCCGCCGAGGCGTCAAACGCGCAGTGCGCGCCGAGGCTCGTCCAATGGTGATCGGTACGGAAGAAAACACCGTCCTTGACGTGGTCCTTCAGGGCCTGCGTCACGTCTGCGTACTGCATAAAGGGCGAGAGCGTCTGATTGACCGCGAACAGATCCTCCTGCTGGTTGTGCGCGGGAGCGTTCTTTGGCAGGTAGTCGCGCATAACGGAAGAAGCGTTCGGCACGATCATCGCGGTCATGCGGAGGTCGTCATGTTGCACGGCGAAATTCTTCATTGCGGTCAGCGTCCGGCCAAGAACTGCCTGATCGGGTGCTTCCGGGACCTCGATCAGATAATCGTCCTGACAGAGATAGACGCCGTTGGACTCCTTCTGGCCAAGCAGCTCGTCGATCCGCAGCTTCGTGGAGATCCAGCGGTCGCGCGCAAAGAATTGATCGGAAAAGGCGGCTTGCAGCTTCGACATAAAGCTTCCGTCTAAGATAGAGGCTGCCGTCGGAGCAGGATAGGCCTGCAGCTTTCGGTTTTCGTTTTCTGAAAAATCACTCTTTGTATGAAGCAGATTGACAAGACCAAAGACAAGCAGAAGCACGGCAAGCAGCGCGGCAAGAAGGACGCCGTGCAGCTGGCGGTTGCGCTGAAGGAGCAGCTGCTGCCTTTCCGGGTCGGGCTTGCGCTTTTTTTGCGGTCTCATGGGATCACCTCGCTTAGAACTGGGCATAGAGGAAGGATTGATAGGTGGCGTTCATCATATACGGAACGCAGAGCAGGAAAATGCCGACCAGCAGCAATGCGGAAAGGGCAAGGCCGAGACCGCGCCGCGAGAACACGAGCCGCTGATAAAGCGTTCGGATCCACGGGCCGCAGGCAAGAATGCCAATCACAAGGAGCTTCCAATTGGCCGCAAAGTAGTATTTTGCGGTGGAATCCCAGAACGCGCGGCTTCCGGCTCCGAACATCCGGCCAAGATAGAAGAGCGCCGAGGAAAAGTCGGGGGAGAAGAAAAGCACCCAGCCAATGATGACCGCAAGCAGCGTCAGGATATGACGGATGGGGGAGGGCGTCTTTTCAAGCACTCCCTTGAGCGGATATTTTTCCAGCAGCAGCAAAATTCCGTGGTAAAGGCCCCAAGCGGCAAATGTCCACGACGCGCCGTGCCACAGGCCGGTCAGGATCCAGACGATCAGGAGGTTTCGGACGCACTTCGCCGTGCTTACGCGGCTGCCGCCAAGCGGAATATAGACGTAGTCGCGGAACCAGCGGCCAAGGGAAATGTGCCACCTGCGCCAGAATTCCGTCAGCGAACCGGAGAGATAGGGATGGTCGAAGTTGGCCTCAAAGTCGAAGCCGAACAGCTTCGCCATGCCGATGGCCATGTCGGAATAGCCGCTGAAATCAAAGTAGAGCTGGAGCGAATAGAAGATCGCGCCGAGCCATGCGGAGCCACCGGAAAGCGAACCGGACGAAAGCGCGGAAATGCTCTGGAATGCGGTGCCGAGATTGTCGGCCAGCAAGACCTTTTTTGCAAGGCCGAGGACAAGCATCGGGACGGCGTCGGAGACCTTGTCCAGCGTCACTGGATGCTCCTTCAGCTGCGGCGCGATGTGCGCATACTCGACGATCGGCCCGGAGATCATTTTTGGGAAGAAGCTGACATATAGGCAGAAATCCAGCGGATTTTTCTGCGCGGGTGCGCGGCGGTGATAAACGTCCGAAAGGTAGGACAGATTCGTGAAGGTGAAGAAGGAAATGCCCAGCGGAAGCGCCGGAGACGGCGCGTTCAGCGTGAACGGCAGAAAGGCGTTGAGCGTTTCGACGGCAAAGGCGGCGTATTTATAGAAGCCGAGAAGCAGCAGATTGAAAAGTATGCCAAAAACGAGAACAAATTTCGCCCCGCGCTGCTCTGACTCCACGCGATTGCCGATATCGCGGCCGATGCAGTAGTTGAACACCGTCACCAGCAGCAGAAGCAGCAGGTAGACCGGCGAACCCCAGGCATAAAAGAGAAAGCTGACGAGAATGAGGAGCGCATTTTTGCAGACGCGCGGGCAGAGCAGATACAGGATCAGGCTGACGGGAAGAAACGCAAAGACAAAAAAGAGCGTGCTCAGATTCACGACGTTTCCTCCTTAAAGCGCTTTCAGAAATGCCTGCGCGGCAGCGGCTGCGTTCTCGTGGACGACAAACAGGATATAGTTGCCCTGCACCTCCACGATGGAGTTGGAGAGCAGGTCATATTGCTCAATTCCGTAGCCCTCGAAGCTCTTCATCTGCGTCTGCTTGCGGGCCTGAATGGCGTCGGAGACGGACTTTTGCTGGGAAAGGTCGGAGAGCTTGACGATCAGCAGCTCCCGCGCGCCCATATTTGTGGACGGGTAATAGAGCAGACAGCCATCCACCTCAGACGGCGCAAAGCCATAAAGTCGGCGCACCATCTGCGCGTCTGCCTCCTGCATATCCGCCAGATCGAGCGTTTGCAGAACGGCGCTGCGGACGGAGTCAAAGGACGCACTGCTTTGCCGGTCCTGAATCGTCTGTGTGTAGAGGAAGCCGACGGTCGCCAGAACGGCGGCGAAGGCGAGAATGCGAAGAACGATGCTTCCAGGCTTTGCGCGGCGGCGAATTTCAGGCCGCGGCGCGGTGTCATCCAAGGCTGTGTCGTGGTCCATGACAACGGGCTTTTCCGCTGCGGATTCCTTGGCGTTCTTTTCTTTTTTTACTTTTTTGGACGCTTTTGCCGGGGCTTCCGGATCGACAACACGCGAGGACTCTGCGGCCTCCGGGTGTTCTGGGGCGGGATCCGGAGCAACCGCAGGGTGGCCGGAGGAAACGGGTGCATTGGCTGAGCTATCAGAGTAATCAGTCGGGGCGTCGTTCAGAAATTCCGAAAAGTCGATCCCGTCGATCACGAGGGACGGGGACGCGGACTTTGCCGGTGCGGCATTGCTTTTCGGAGCAGAGTCCGGCTGCACAGAAGCGGTAGGAAAGGGAATCGACTGCGGATCGGCGGCGGTGACCGGCGAAACCGCCGGCGGATGGGGGGGGGTGCCCGGCGCCAGCGGCTCTGTCGATGGGCTGCGGCAGCCGCGAATCGCTTCTGCCTCTGCCTCCGGAGTAAGCGTGCCGGAGGGAGCGGAGGAAAAGCCCGGATTCGGCTTCGGTGCGGTCTGGGCGGGCGCCTTTTTGGCAGGCGCGGAGCCGAATTCAGCCAGAATATCGTCGAGCGCCTGTTCCTTCAGCTCCGGCGAAAGATCGTCGCCGCCGCGCAGGAGAAGGTCATTCAGCCGCGGAGTCGGTTGATTCAAGGACAAAGACATAGTTGTATACCTCAGAGATCAGTTCAATACCCCAAAGCGGGTAGAATTCGCTCATCATGTGAACGCCGTCTGCCTGATAAAGATCCGTATGTTCTTCACAGATCTGCGTAATGTCCACATAGGGCGTGCCGTTTTCTTCGCAGAAGGCGCGGACGGCGTCGTTGTAATCCGGGATCTTTCGCCATGCGGGGCCGCGTTCAAAGGCAGGATCGATGGCGGGAATAATGGAGCAAACATAGACCGTCGCATCCGGGAGATTTTCCTTGAGAAGATCGAGCGTATCACTCATTTTGTTGACATAATCCTCCGGCGTCGGCCAGTAGCCAATGCCGACATCGTTGATGCCGTAGGTCAGGAAGATGCTCGAGGGATTCAGCTCGATCAGCTCATCCAGATGGTCGGCGACCTTTTCAATGGTCGCGCCGGAGTCGGCAAACACGCGGTCGGAGGTCAGATATCCGTAGTAGGTGAAGCCCATTGTTCTGGAATCTCCGAGCATTGCATAGTCGTCGAAAAGCGACCAGACAGAGATCTCGCCGCTGCGGAGCTTTGCAAGCCACTCATCCCGTTTTTCGTCCAGCTCCGCCTGACGGATGGCCTTGAGCTTTGCCTCCACATCAGCGGGGCTGTTGGCCTCCTGCTGACGGAGCCATTCCACGCCGGAGGCGACCTGCGCATCCGTTGCGTCGGGGACGGATCTCTTCGACGGAAATACAAAAATCCATAAAATTAGCAGTAAAAAAAAGACCAGAGGCAAAAGCGTCAGAGCCTTGCATCCCCAAGTCCTCGAATTCATCAGCGTATCCTCCAGAGGTCAGAGTCGTACAATTATCAGGCAGAAATATTATAGTATAGTGGGCACGTTTTGTCTACAGAAATTGACATAATGTGTGCAGATTTTTTCCTTATTTGTTTGTACGACATTTACCAGAACACCCCCGCAGCCAAAGCTGCGGGGGTGCAGAGGCTTACTTTGCAAGAGCAAGCAGCTTCTGGTAAGCGGCCTCCCATGCGGGGGTATGGTGCGGCTGGAATTCCGCGACGGCCTCCGAACGGCGGACGACCTCACGAAGCTCCGCGATGTCCTTGATCTCGCCGAGTGCCATAGCCTGCGCAAGCAGATTGCCGATTGCTGCGCCTTCAACGGGGCCGGTCACGACGGGGCGGTCAAGCGAATCCGCGACAAACTGGTTGAGCAGCTTGTTCTGGCAGCCGCCGCCGACGATGTTCAGCTGATCGATGCGCTGTCCCTTGATCTCCTCGAGGCGCTCCAGCGCCCAGCGGTACTTGAGCGCGAGGGACTCATAGATGCAGCGCGCGATCTGGCCGACAGTCTCCGGCACGGGCTGATCTGTATTGCGGCAGTAGCTCTGAATTTTCTCGATCATCTGACCGCCGGCAAAGAACTCGCCGAAGTCGGGATCAATAATGGAGCGGAACGGCTCCGCCTTTTCGGCTTCCATAACGATCTCGTTCCAGCTGTAGGTGTGTCCGGCCTTGATCCAATCGCGGCGGCACTCCTGAATGAGCCAGAGGCCCATGATGTTGCGCAGGGGACGGAAGCCGCCCTGAATGGTGCCCTCATTGGAGAAGTTGGCGCTGCGTACATCGTCGCGGAGGATCGGCTTGTCCGTCTCCACGCCGAAGAGCGACCATGTGCCGGAGGAGCAGAACGCGAAGCTGCCGGTGCCGGGGATAGCGGCGACGGCGGAGGCCGTGTCATGCGTGCCGACGGCGGCAAAGCTTGCCTCATTTATACCAAGCTCCTTGGCAAGCTCCGGCCGCAGATGGCCGCGGAGCGTACCGGCGCGGTCGATCTCGGTGAAAATATGCTCCGGAAGGCCGAGCTCACGGATGGTCTCCCAGTCCCAGTCCTTCGTGGTGGGATTGTAGAGCATCGTGGTCGTGACCTCGGTGTACTCGGACTTTTTTTCGCCGGTCAGGAAATAGCCCAGAAGATCCGGCAGAAGCAGCATCGTCTGCGCATTTTCCAGCGCCACGTCGCCCTCGCGTTTACGGCGGTAGAGCTGATAGACGGTGTTGAAGTTCTGGTTGGCGATGCCGGTGCGCGCAAAGAGCGTCGGGAAATCGATGATCTTCCAGGTCTCCTCAAAATCCTCGTCCACTGCGCAGCGATAGGCGCGCGGATTGCCGAGCAGATGGCCGTTGCGGTCGAGCAGGCCGTAGTCCACGCCCCAGGTGTCGATGCCGATGCAGTCGAGATCACCGACGTTTTCCTGCTTGAAGGCAAGCAGGCCAAGCTTGAGCTGATTGTAGAGATACGGCAAATCCCAATAGAATACGCCGTTCATCTCAATGTAGTTATTTTCGAAGCGGTGCAGCTCCTTCATGGTGATCTTGCCGTTTTCCAGCTGACCGAGGATCGCGCGGCCATTGCTGGCGCCAAGGTCAAAGGCGAGCAGATTCTTCATAGGATCAACCTTTCTTTCCCGCAAGGCTCTTGCGGTATTTTTCGCTTTCCCAGTTGGCGATGAAGCTCTTGGCCGCCTCGCCCATGGTAGATACAGTATACCCCATTTTTGTGATGGTGTCCATGATAAAAATGACTGCGGTCAGCGTTTCGGTGATGGTTTTCGCCTTCTTTTCGCCCATATGCAGGACGAGCGCACCGGTCCTGGTATCGGCATAGCATTCGCCCTCGGCAGGTGTGCCTTCCTTGTCCATGAAGAACGTGCCAATCAGGAATACCATCTGGTCGGGGTAGAGCGGCGTTTCGATGAAGGTCTTGTAGTCGTAGCGGCAATTCTTGAGGGCTTCGCGCAGGTAGGGCGTGTCAGCCTCGTAGAGCTCCTCACCGGTCTGACGGACGGAGATCGCGGGGAAGCTGTCTCCGTGAATGCCGAACTGCTGTGCCAATCGCTCGTTGGCGTCGGCGTGGATGGCAAGGCAGCGCTCCGCATCGTCGTCATGGACGATGATGCCATGATTCTGCATGAGAATGACGGAGGGAACCTTACCGGTCTTTTCCCCGACGCGGCGAAGCTCGTCGCGGATGGCAAAGGTCAGATTCGCGCCGGGATCGGTGTAGGGAACCCAGCCCCAGGTGTAGTCCGCGCCGTTGAACGCCTTTTCCGCGATCTCGCAGCAGGCGGTCGAGCAGGCGGCGAGATTTGCGTAGACGCTGTGGGTGTGGCAGACAAAGGTCTTGAGAATGGAGTGGAAGCCGGCCTCGACGGAGGGGCGCAGCGCGTCCATGCCCTCGATGAGCTTCGTGTTTTCCTTTGCGCAGGCGGAGCCGAGCTTTTCAACGTCGGCCAGCTGAGCAGGCTCGTTGCCGTAGTAGAAGCGGCGGAGCGCTTCATAGTCGAGCACGGCGTAGGCCTTGTCCGGACGGATATCCGACAGGCAGTAGCCGGAGGCCTTGATGGCCATGAGGCCGTCGGCCAGCTTGACGGAGGTGTTGCCGCCGCCGCCCTGCACATAGTCGCTGCGGCTGCCGGCAGCCTGCGACATGGCGGCAAACTGCTCGAGCTTTTCCTTGTTTTTCGTCATAAAATCAGTCATGATCATATCCTCTTTTCGCTGCGAGGCCGGCTGCAGACATACCGCAGCCGGTCGCGTGAATTTTTATCGCTTGCTCAGAACGTCTGTTTCGTACTGCTTGACCTTTGCAAGCCAGTCGGTGCCGACGCCTGCGTCCTGCTTCATGCAGTAGTAGTCCCAGATCGCGCCGAAGGGAAGCGTCTTGCGCTCCTCCATCAGGGCCAGACGGCTGGTGAGGTCGCCCTTGTGCTCGGCGTCGCGGATGGAAGCCGGAGCAAGGCAGGCGGAGAGAATGGCCTTTCTGGCATTGCGCATACCGACGGCCCATGCCGCGACGCGGTTGATGGAGGCGTCGAAGTAGTCCAGCGCGATGAAGGTGCGATCCTGATAGTTGTTGAGGATGACCTCGTCCATGATGCGCTGAATCTCGTCGTCAAGAAGGATGACATGGTCGGAGTCCCAGCGGACAGGGCGGGAGACGTGCAGGATGATGCCCTCAAGGAACGGAAGGCAGGCGGTCAGCTTGGCGCTGATGACCTCGGTGGGATGGAAGTGACCCGCATCGAGCGTATACAGCAGGCCGTTCTTGACGGCGTAGCCATAGGAGAATTCATGGCTTGCAACGGTGTAGCTTTCAACGCCGACGCCGAAGAGCTTGCTCTCCAGTCCGCAGGGTACGAGCTTGCGGTCGATGTCCTCCGCAAAGATCTGATCGAGGGAATCGATCATAAGGTCGCGGTGCAGTTTGGTGTCGGCGCAGACATCCTTGTAGCCGTCCGGCATCCAGAAGTTGATGGCGCAGGGCTGATTGAGCTGCTTTGCAAACTCCAGACCGATCTCGCGGCAGCGCTTGCCGTGCTCGATCCAGAATTTCCGGATTGCGGGGTTGGTGCTGGAAAGGGAGAAGTCGCCGTCCATTTTCGGATGCGCGAAATAGGTCGGGTTGAAGTCGAGGCCGATCTTCTGCTCCTTTGCGAAGTCTACCCAGTTCTGGAACAGGTCGATGGTATAGGCGTCACGGTCGACCTGCTTTCCGTTCTTTTCGGCGTAGGAGGCGTGGAGGTTGAGTTTGGTCGCGCCGGGGATCATGGTGCGCACGAACGCGATGTCCGCGCGAAGCTCGTCGGCGGTGCGTGCGCGGCCGGGATAGTTGCCGGTGGTTTGAATGCCGCCGCTCAGGCTGTCGGAGCCGTCGAAGCCGATGACGTCGTCGCCCTGCCAGCAGTGCATGGAGACGGGGATGGCATCTGCCTTTGCGATGGCGGCGTCCACATCGACGCCCTGCGCGGCGTACTGCGCCTTTGCATACTCATAGCCCTTCAGGATCAGTTCTTCTTTCATAGCATGACTTCCTTTCTTTTGTATAAGTTACACAATCTTGATGTACCTGGTTTGTTGAAAATAACATTTTGAATTTCTTTACAAAATCCTCTCCATAAGCTATAATACCACCGGAAAAGCAATTTGTGTTGCTCAGTTTTTACACTATCTTGTTCGGAGGAAACGGCATGGACGTCAAGCTGCGCTATGAGCTGGATCTGGCTCCGGAGTCCCGGTGGAATATCCTTTCCTCGACGGCTGCGGCCAAATATGCGCTTCTGTACGCGCAGGAGGCGGGGGATTTTTACGCAGGTAAGGACTACTATACCACGCGGCAGGGCGCAGAGAGCTATCTGATCAAGCTGACCATCTCCGGCTGCGGAGAGCTGCGCTACGGCGGACGATGCTATCCTGTTCCGCCGGGACATTTTTTCTGGATCGACTGCCGGGAGGAGCAGAGCTACCGCACTGCGCCGGACGCGGACGGCTGGCATGTGGTCTGGGTGCATTTTTATGGTGCGAACGCGAAATTCTACTATGAAAGCTTCCTGCGCAATAACGGCGCGGAGCCGGTGGGAACGCTGCCGACCGATTCTCCGGCCTACAGCGCGATGCAGGCGCTGCTGGAGCTGAGCCCGTCGGAGAACGGCCAGATGGAGCGCGACCTACGCGCGGCGGAGCTTCTGACGCGGCTTCTGACGCAGTGCCTGCTGTCCGCCATGGATCATAGCCAGACCAGCAATCTGCCGCAGTCCGTCCGCGAGATCTGCGTCTATCTGATGAATCACTATGCGCAGAAGCATACGCTGGAGGAGCTGGGCGTGCGCTTCAATATGAGCGCCTGCCACCTGCAAAAGCAGTTCAAGCGCTATGTCGGCCAGTCGCCGACGGACTATCTGATCTGCCAGAGAATGCTTCATGCGAAGGAGCTGATGCGCACGACGCGCAAGCCGATCGGCGAGATCGCGGCGATGGTCGGCGTGACGAATCTGGGGTATTTTACGCGCCAGTTCAAGAAGCAGGAGGGCCTGACGCCGCAGGAATACCGCAGCCTCTGGCCCGCCTACGAAAAATAGGGATTGCAGAAATTGCCGGATGCGCTGCATCCGGCAATTTTTTGAAACCTTACATTTTATCCGGCGCAGAGAAGCCGAGCAGGTCGATGCAGGTCTCCATCACGCGGCGCGTGAGGTCGACCAGCGCGACATAGCTTGCCTTCTTTGCCTCGTCCGGCTCCGTGATGATGCGCACGTCGTGATAGAACTTGTTCGCGGCGACGGCCAGCTCGTAGACATAGGCGCAGATCACATTCGGCGCGGAGTCGCGGCAGGCTGCGCGGAGCGAATCGGCAAGACGCGACAGGATCAGCATAAGCTCCTTCTGCTCTGCGCTCTCCGGCGGGAGAAGCTTTGCCTCCGAGACGTTTCCGTCATACTTGGAGAGAATGGACTTGATGCGGACGATCGTATACAGCAGATACGGGCCGGTGTTTCCCTCGAAGGAGGAGAAGCGATCCAGATCGAACACATAATCCTTGGTCGCAAGGTTGGAAAGGTCGCCGTACTTGAGCGCGGCCAACGCGATCTGACGCGCTGTAGCCGGAAGCTCCGCGTCGGAGACAGTCTGGTTGGCGGTGATCTTCTGCATGACAAAGTCGGTGATCTCGCGGATGAGCTGCTCCAGACGCATCACGCCGCCGGCGCGGGTCTTGAAGGGCTTGCCGTCCTTGCCGTTCATCGTGCCGAAGCCGATGTGCTGAAGCTCCGTTGTGGGCGGAACCAGCTCCGCCTTGCGGGCGACGCGGAAAACCTGCTCAAAGTGCAGGCTCTGGCGCTTGTCCGTCAGATAGAGGATCTTGTCGGGGTGGTAGTCCTGCTCGCGCTGCACGATGGTGGCAAGATCGGTCGTGGCGTAGAGCGTTGCGCCGTCCGACTTGACGAGAATGCAGGGCGGAAGCTCCTTGGAGTCGCTTTCCTCCTGCACCGGCACGACCAGCGCGCCTTCGGACTCGACGGCCAGATGCTTGTCCTCGACGATCTTCAGCATCTGCGGAATATACGGCTGCGCGTCGCTTTCACCGAGCCAGACGTCGAACGTCACGTTGAGGTCGCCGTAGTTTTTGCGGAGATCGGCGACGGAAACGCGGATAATGTGCTGCCAGAGCGCGTAATAGCCGGGAACCTTCTCCTGGAGCTTGCGCGTGGCCTCATGGGCACGGTGCGCAAATTCCTCGTCGGTCTTGCTGCGCGCGCTGGCGGCGGGGTAGATTTCCTCGAGGTCGGAGATCGTAAACGGCGCTTCGGCGGGATATTCGCCGGTGTAGCTCTCGTCAAAATAGGGAAGCTCCGGCTGGCGCTCACGCAGGCCCTCGATGACAAGGCCCATCTGAAGGCCCCAGTCGCCGAGATGTACGTCGCCGATGACGGTATCGCCGAAGAAGCGGTAAATGCGCTTGATGGACTCGCCGATGATGGCGCTGCGGAGATGGCCGACATGGAGCGGCTTTGCGACGTTGGCTCCGCCATAGTCGAGCACAACGGTGCGCGGCGCACCCTCGGCGGTCACGCCGAAATGCGCGTCCTGCGCCATCTGTGCAAGATAGCCGGTCAGATATTCCTCCGAAACGCGCAGATTCAGGAAGCCGGGCTTTACGGCCTCCGCCTGAGAAAACAGCGCGTTGCCGTTCAGCTTCGCAGCGACCTCCTCCGCGATCTGGATGGGGGCCTTGTGATAGGCCTTTGCGGCGGGCATGGCGCCGTTGCACTGATATTCGCACAGGTCGGGGCGATTGGAGAGCGTGACCTTTCCGTAGGAGGCGTCATAGCCAGCCTCGGCAAAGGCGTCGGAGACCTGACAGGAGATCAGGTCAAGCAGTAATTCCATGTGGGATTCCTCGCATTCGTTCGATATTTGGATATATTATAGCAATTGTTTCCCGAAAAGTATAGTCTCCACACAGAATTCTTCGCGCTTCCTCTGCGGCGGCTCAGAAAAAGAGTCGGGTGCTGACCGCTGCGGCGAGAAAGCCGGTCAGATCGGCGATGAGCGCGGCCGGAAGCGTGTAGCGCGTTTTCCGGACGCCTGCTGCGCCAAAATAGACGCTGACGGCGTAGAAGGTTGTCTCCGTGCTGCCGAGCATGACGGCGGCCGTCCGGCCAACGAGGGAATCCGGGCCGTAGGTGCGCATCAGATCCGCGCCGACGGCCAGCGCCGCGCTGCCGCTCATGGGTCGGATCAGCATCAACGGCACGACCTCCGGCGGTATCCCGATCCATTTGCAGGCCGGGGCCAGAAGGCCGGTCAGAAGCTCGATGCAGCCGCTTTCGCGCAGCATCGTCACCGCAGAAAGAAGCACGATCAGCGCGGGCACAATGGACAATAGTGTCCGCAGTCCGTCCTGCGCGCCGAGAAGAAGCAGGGAATATACATCCTGCTTTTTATACAGCGCGCAGCAGGCAGCCGCGCAGAGCAGAAACGGTACGATCAGCTCGGTCATGCGCGCCACCGCCGGCTGAAAAGCCGTGCCGCCAGAAGCCCTGCCGTCACAGAGCAGGCGGAGGTGAGCCAGACGGCGGGCAGAATATCAAACGGGCGGGCCGACCCAAGCGAAGCGCGGACGGCACCGACAGTGGAAGGAATGAGTTGAATGGAGGCAGTGTTCAGCACGATCAGACGGCACATCTCGTCGCTTGCGTCCGGCTTTCCGGAAAGCGCATGCATCCGCCGGACGGCGGAAATGCCCATCGGCGTCGCCGCATTGCCAAGTCCGAGAAAATTTGCCGTTAAGTTTCCGCAAAGATCCTGGAGGGCCGACGGGTCTCTGGAGGCCTCCGGAAAGAGCCTCGAAAGCAGGGGACGGAGCAGCGCGGAGAACCTCCGGGCAAGTCCGCTTTTTTCGGTCAGCTTCGCAAAGCCACTCCAGAGGCAGAGAGAGCCGCACAGAGACAGCGCCAGCGTGACGCCGTTCTGAGCGCCGATGAGTGCGGCGGAGCCTGTCTGGGCTGTCCTGCCGGTCAAGATACTGCAAAAAATCGACAAGATAACCATGATGATCCAGACGTAAGAAAGAAGCATTTGAATTTTCTCCTTAAATGTTTATAAAAATCAATTTTGTTCATAGCTTATTCATAATTCAATGTTACACTCAAAAAGTAAAATTTTGGGGAGTGCTGTAATATCCTGTCGATTGGGACGGTGCTCTTGCAAAATGAACAACGGGGGGTATATTATTATGAAATCAACAGGAATCGTTCGTAAGGTCGATGAGCTTGGAAGAATTGTTCTTCGGTTCGA
>FR887151.1:24460-26654 GCA_000436735.1 Firmicutes bacterium CAG:170 | reverse complement strand
TTCCGATCGAGCTGCGCCGCACACTGGACATCGTGGAAAAGGATGCCATTGAAATCTATGTGGACGGCGCTTCTATCATTCTGAAAAAGTATGAGCCGACCTGCATTTTCTGCGGCGACGCAAAGAATGTCATTAACTACAAGGGTAAGAACATCTGCGCAGCCTGCATGAAGGAACTGAAGAAGGCCTGAAACGGCTGAAAAACGCACACCGAAGGGTGTGCGTTTTTTTCGACACTCGATTATTGACAAACGATAATTTTTATGCTATTCTGCAAATGAAATTATTGAAAAACGATAATCAACGGAGGGATGGCAATGAAGAAAAGACGCTGGATCGCCGCCTTTGCGGCGGAGGGCGTACTCTGCGCGGGGCTGACGCTGCTGCTGAACGGAAGCGCGGCGGCGGACGCCGGACTGATGGCGTTCCCGTTTGCGCAGATCGGTGCGGGACTGCGGGCGCTGTCGCTGATGGGCGGAGTACGGAACGTACTGGCGATCATGCTTTATGCGGCAGTCTCACTGCTTCCGGCGGGCTTCCTTGCGGCAGTCTGTCGCAAACGGAAGCTGGTTGGCGAGGACGGACTCTTGCTTCTTATGAGCGGCACGCTCTTCGGTACGCTCTGGGCGGCGGTCAACCCGGCATGGCTGGCGCAGCGGTGGTTTGCCGGGAAAACGCTTGGACTGCCGATGCTCGGCGGGCTTCTTTATGCAGAAGTGATCGCATATGCGATCCTCCGGCTGCTTCGCACAGCAGGTGCAGCCAATGCGAGAGCGCTGCGGCGTTATGTGCGATGGGTGCTGGCTGCAATTGCAACGGTGCTCGTCTACGCTGCGTTTGGAAGCAGCCTTCGGGAGCTGCTGGCGTCACTGACGCAGCTTCGTGAGGGGAATTCTGCGAATATGCCGCAGATTTGGAATATCGGTGCTGGGCCGTCTTTTCTGTGGACGCAGGCAATGCTGGCAATACGGTATCTGATCGATGCGGCGTCGGCGCTCCTTGGCGTCGGGGTAATTCTGGAGGCGCTGCGACTCCTTGCTGCGCAGGATGGCGGCGACCCGGTGCAGGCATCCGAGTGCGCGTCGCGCATCGCAGAAAGAAGCGCGCAGACGCTGCGCTTTACGCTTCTGGCGGGCCTTGCGGTCAATTTGGCGCAGGTTCTGCTGGCGCGGCAGCTGCGAAGCATCGCGCTGAATGTTTCGCTTCCACTCGATACGGTCGCGCTGTGTCTTGCCGCGCTGCTTCTGGCCCGCCTGATGCAGGAGAACCGGAAGCTGCGGGAAGACAACGACCTGTTCATTTAGGTGACGCCATGGCGATACGGGTGTATCTGGACGATGTGCTGCGCGCGCGCGGCATGACCGCGAAGGAGCTTTGCGCAAAGGTCGGCATAACGGAGGCGAACCTCTCCATTCTGCGAAGCGGAAAGGCGCGGGGCGTGCGCTTTGGGACGCTCAACCGCATTTGCTACTATCTGGAATGCGACGCGGGCGATATTTTGAAATTTGACGGACAGCTGGAGGAGGAAAACGATGCGTAAAAAGGGACTTCTGGCGATCATTCTGGCTGCGTCGCTGCTGCTCTCGGGGTGCAGTCTGGCGCTGCCGGAGGAGGACGGAAAGACGGACGGGGATCCAATGGTTGGCGTGCTGATTACGACGCAGCCGCTGGATCTGTTTGACAGCGAGGCGTATCTCCGCGAAAATGCGAGTTCAGTTCTGAACGGCGGGATGATCCGCGCGGACGACGCGGAAAAATACAGCAATGCGCTGTTTTCCGCGTGGGATGATGCGCAGCAAAGCTATGTGTTTCCCGATACGGAGGGCTATGTCTGGCTCTGCACGGAAGAGAGCGACGAAAGCGGCGACTATACCAGAATGCAGAATGACGATGTGTTCTGCGACGGCACGAGCGCCGTTCATGTAACGGACGAGGGCAGCAGCTATGAATTCAGCGCCACGCTCTACGTGCCGAATGATCGAACCTACGCGGTGTTTTACTGCAATCCCATCTATCAGACGGCGGATGGCCGTGTCTATGCGCTTGCAGGTCAGGGCATGTCGCTCTCCGGCGAGACCGGCTCCACGGCGGCCATGACGCAGACGCTCACACAGACGCTGACAGAGACGCAGAAGGGGGAGACGCAGACGCGCAGCTTTGAGTGTGCCATCAAGGTGCAGCTTGCCGCACGGCC
>FR887151.1:21168-24311 GCA_000436735.1 Firmicutes bacterium CAG:170 | reverse complement strand
GGCGGTGGACGGAACGCAGAGTCGCGCACTCTACGGGCCGGAGCAGGAAACACAGACTCTGGAAACGCTGTTTGAAGGAGATAAGGGCTTGCTGCAAATGCAGTATACGCAGCTGGAATGGCCGCAGCAAAGCAACTGAAAACGAAAAACGCCGGCCTGCTTCGAACAGGCCGGCATTTTATCATGCTGTGGCGTAGTGCGATCAAAGGAACGGCTCCTTGCCGCTGCGGTGGACGCAGATCTCGTCGATCACGGCGTTCGTCCGATGCTCGATGAAGAAGGCGGCGATCTCCGCGATATCCTCCGGCAGAATCATATCCTCGCCGGTCAGATCGGGCCGCGCAATGCGCACCATGTCGGTAAACACGCCGCCGGGGCTGATAAGGTGGACGCGGATATCCTCACGGTAGACCTCGCTGGCGAGAGACTTCGTGAACCCGGCCAGCGCGTGCTTGGAGGCGGCGTAGGCGCTTTGCAGCGGATAGCCCTTGTGCGCGACGACGGAGGCGATGTTGAGAATGGACGCGCACTCCGAGCAGCGGAGCAGCGGCAGCGCGAGATGGCAGGCAAGATAGGGAACGCGGGCATTGAGCGCCATGATGCGGTCGAACTCCGCCATGGTGGTCTCCTCGAAGGAACGCGAAAGTGCCATTCCGGCGTTATTGACCAGAATATCCAGACCTCCGAAGCGTTCCTTTACGGCTGCAAAGCAATCCTCCAGATAGGCGTCGTCCAGAAGGTCGCCGGGAAGCAGCAGCGTTTCTACGCCGTATTCCCGGACAGAAGCGGCCGTCGCCGCGAGCTTTTCTTTGCTCCTTCCAAGCAGCGCGAGCGAAATGCCATCCTGCGCGAAGCGGCGTGCAATGCAGGAGCCGATCCCGCCGCTGGCGCCGGTGATGAGTGCGATTTTTCCTTTCAGAATCTCCATACGATTCCTCCTGCGTTCAGCGGTGAATTTGTCGGACGATGAAGCCCGCCTTGCGAAGGGTGTCCAGATCCTCGTCGGCCACGGGCAGGCTGCGTTCGCAGCGGCTTTTTACATACTGGTAGAGCCTTTCAATGTATTGCGCGTCGGACTCCTGCGCACATTCCATCGCGGCAAGCTGATTGCCGATCCTGTGCGCGGCATCGAAGCCGAGACGATCAGAGACGCAGCCGCCCATCCGAAAAGCGTCGTTTTTGTTCATGCGCTCACATCCTTCGATACAGTATAGCGCATTTCAGCGAGAAGTTCAATAGCGGCTCAGGCGCTGGAGAACAGCAGCGGTCTGCGCGCGGGTGAGAGACTGCTTCGGCAGGAAATAGCCCTTGCTGCCCTTGAGAATGCCGAGTTTGGTGCAGAGGCCGACGCCGTCAATAGCCCATCCAGAGATGCGGGCTGCGTCCTTGTAGGTATCCACGGAGCCGGGCTTCGGCTGCTTGCCGCGCATGAGGAGATAGCGCGAAACGACGGTCGCCATTTCCTCGCGCGTCAGCGTATCGTCCGGACGGAAGCTCCCGTTGTAGCCGGTCATCAGGCCGATGTCGTTTGCCCATTCAATATAGGGACGGTCGGGATCATCCGAAGAAACGTCGTTCAGCACGTCTCCGTTCTGGCGGCGGTAGCTCTTGGAGATGCCGCAGAAGCGGCCAAGGGAGGCAATGAAATCCCCACGTGTGATCTTGTGATTCGGGAGAACGTTTCCATCCGCGTCGCGCTCCAGATAGCCGCGGTCGAGGCAGAAGGTCAGTGCATCGTAGGCCCAGTGCTCTGAAAGCTTCGATTCGTCGTAATATTCCGAGCCGCTCACGCCGGCAGGCAGATTGATCCCGTTGTTCTTTGCGTCGTAGTAGACGACACCGTTTTCCGGCGTAATGCCGCGGCGCGTCAGCAGCTGTTCGACGGTCACGAATTCATAGCCCTGCGATTGCAGCTCGTCGATGGCACGGAGCGCGCCGTCCACGGTCGTTTTATAGACATCATGGCAGAGAATGATGCAGCCGTCGTAGGAATTGTTCACGATGTTGGCGTAGACGGTGTCGGCGTTGCGGTATTTCCAGTCCTCCGGATCGACCGACCAGTAAATGAGCGGCGCGTTGACGACGGATTTGACGGTCTTGTTTGCATTTCCATAGGGTGCGCGGACATAGTAGGTCTGATCACCACCCGCCTCGACCAGCAGGTCGCGCGTGGCATTGATCTCGTCGCTTACCTGTTGGGCAGTCAGCGTATTGAGATTTTTGTGGTTGTGCGTGTGATTGGCAAGCTGGTGACCGCCCGCGACGATGGCGTCAAGGACGCCGGGGTAGGCGGAAACGCGGCTGCCGGTGATGAAAAAGGTCGCCTTGACGCCGCGCTCCTCCAGTGCGGCGAGAAGGTCAAGCGTATAGTCGCCCGGGCCGTCGTCAAACGTAATGGCCATCAGCTTTGCGCCGCAGTCCTGTTCGTTTTCCGCCGCAAGGGTCGGGAGCGTCAGCGAAAGCGTAAAAATGGCACAGAGCGCCAGACAAAGTAAAGAACGGAATTTATGTTGCATGGAGTCGCCTTCTTTCAATTTATGACCCCATTTTACCATTTTCGTCGAGTTCCGGCAACGCTTAAAGGAAAAATTAAGAAACTGCGCAGAAAAAGGACGCTCCGTTTTCACGGAGCGTCCTCTTACTTTGGATAGGCTTAGATGTCCAGCGGATCCATGCTGAGAACCGGGTGGCCGACCTCGGAGAGGTATGCCAGCAGCTCTTCGGGATCGCCGCTTGCGCAGTTGGTCTCGTCAGCGACCATGTCGGCAAAGTTGTCGATGCCGTACATATCCTTGGCAGTTTCGTTGAGCTTGTCGCGGATCTGATCCTTCAGCTCCTTCGGGAGCCAGACCAGACGGCCAACGCCGCCCTCAGCCTTGAGAAACTTGTGGGAAGCGATGTAGTGCTTGCCGTGGCCCATAAAGCCCGGAGTCTGCACGCCGCCGCCGGTCATGGAGGCCATCTCGGAGAAGGTCATGCCGAGCGGAGTAATGCCCGCGTACTCGCGGCAGGTAATGACGACGCCCATCGAGCACGGCTCGATGCCGCAGATGCATTCGAAGCAGCCGCAGGAGGTCATCGGATCCTCGAGCAGGGAATAGAGCGTGACGTGCTCCAGCGCGCCGTGGGAGTACTCGGCAACA
>FR887151.1:13270-21143 GCA_000436735.1 Firmicutes bacterium CAG:170 | reverse complement strand
CAGCCTCGTCAACGTCCTCGTAGCGGCCGGTGCGCTCGTCTACGCAGCGCTCCTTGGTGACGACCTGGCAGGGGCCCTGCGGGTCGAGCTCGTTGGTGGCCTTGGCGTCGAGCCAGGAAACAGCGCCGCAGAGACCGAGACGCTCGGGAGTGACGATGCAGACGTGGCTCGGAGAGAACGCCTGGCACATGATGCAGGAATAGAATACCGGAACGGACTCGTCGGTCATGGACTTCAGACGCTCGTCGCGCTTGTCAAAGACCACGTTAGCCTGCTTGCGCAGTTCGGCGTTCGGCTCGTCGCCGACGACGATGCGGACCTGGCACTTGTCAACGACCGTGTCAAATTCGGACTTGATCTTGGCATAGAGAACTTCGCCGATGTGCTTGAACTTGAAGCCGGCCTCGAAGTCAGCCTTGCTGATACGGATGCGGATCATGTCACGCTGGCCGGTGTGCATAAGGCCCTCGACGCAGTTGAGGAAGGAGTGGATCTTACGCTCAAAGACAGGCTCAAAGTCGGGCTGCATGGACTTGCCTGCGACCTCGACGGTGTAGCTCATGGAGATCTTGGAGCCGACCGGGATCTCGTCGATCTCGGGGCCGACGACCTCGATCTTGTGATCCTCGACCTCGGAGGCATCCTTGGTCGTGACAAGCTCGAAGCAGTCCTTACGGGAGCCGTCGATCTCGACCTGCATGTCGCCCTTACGGATGATCTCGCCCTCGAAGGCGGAGGAGAAGGAGACGGGAATGTCGATCTTCGTGATCTTCAGCTTGATGCCGCGCGCTTCGATGGAGGTGTCGATCCAGTCCTTGGTATCGTCATAGATAATCAGGGACTTCGGAACGGCCCACATATCGTCGTGGTCGTTGGTAATGACCGGGAAGCCGAGCTTGATGGCGCCGGCGCCGCAGGCGACAGTGATGTCGTTGACGGGCTTATAGGCGTTGACGAACGCATTGATGCGCTCAAAGGTGTACTTGTGGAAGCCCTCGACGTCGCCGGGCTGGATGGCGCCGAAGATCATGGCCGCGCGGACGACCAGAGAGATAACATGGCCGACGGACCAGATGTCCTCGCCGACGGGAACGACACGAACGGGGAAGCTCATGGAAAGACCGGCTTCCACTGCCTGCTCAATGATGCCGCCGATCAGGAATACGAAAATACCGCGGGACTGATAGCCCTTAATGGTCTCAACCGCTTCCTCGGTGGAGGGAGCCGGGCCGATCATGACGACGAAGCCGGGGATATCGCCGGTGACCAGCGGAACGCCGAGCTCACGGACCTCTGCGTCGGTGAAGTGACCATGATAGTTGGTGCCTTCATACGGAGTCTGCGTCTTGACGTACTTGCAGGCTTCGATCATTTCCGCGGCGATGGCAGTGCCGACGCCGGACTGGAAGATGGAGTGCGTGCGCGGTTCACGGAGCATCATGGCCTTGACATCGGCCAGAGCAGCCTGAAGCTCACCGGTGGTGGTGACCTTCTTGCCGATATAGGCATAGATACAGGCCAGGAAGTAAGCGGTGCTGGGAAGGGAAAGGGGAGCGTCAGGGCCTACTTCGGCAACGATTTTATTGACTTCTTCTTCGGCCTTGGCGAACATTTCGTCAGAGCCGTTAAAGACGCGTTCGAACAATGTTTTCATTGTGCGTTCATTCCTTTCAGATCAGATTCATTCTTCAGAATCGATTTTTGCCTTGATGGCGCGGATCTCCTCCAGCGCCTCGGGGCTGCAATCGTAAGGGGAAAGGCCCTTCCGGTCGGCGTCGATCACGTCGCCGTTGTAGCGGATAAAGCCGAGCAGATCGGCTTCGGGAATGCGGCTGCGGATGAACTCGCGGTCGGAGTCGTCGCGGATCTTGTTGGCCACGACGCGCACCTTGTGGATGCCGAGATCGGCGGCGAGCTTCTTGACCTTTTCGTAGGTCTGGACGCTGCGCGCGCCCGGCTCAATGACCACGATGAACTGATCGACCATGCTGGCCGTACCGCGTCCGAGGTGCTCGAGACCGGCCTCCATGTCCATCACAACGACGTCATCCTTGCGGAATACCAGGCTCGACAGCAGCGCCTTGAGCATCACATGCTCCGGGCAGACGCAGCCGGAGCCGCCGGTATCGACCGTGCCCATCACGAGCAGCTTGACGCCGTTGATCTCCTTGGCCAGCTTGTCCGGCAGGTCGGAGACCTCGGGATTGAGCTTATAAAAGGAGTTCTGGTCGTTGACGCCGGTACGCTCCTTGGCAAGCTGCTTCATCTTGGAGACGGGCACGATGGCGTTGACCTCTTCCTCGCTCAAGCCGAGCGCCAGACCCAGATTTGCGTCCGGATCGACGTCGGCGGCGAGAACGGTGCGGCCCTCGTCGGCGTAAAGCCTTGCGAGCGTAGAGGCAAGCGTCGTTTTGCCGACGCCGCCCTTGCCGGTAATTGCTACTTTCATAGGGGAAAGACCTTCTTTAATCAAAAATCAGATGCCGAGCGCGGTACGCTTTGCTTCGATGCATTCGATCATCTTGTCGCCCAGCTTTTCGATGTCGGTCTCGACGACGAAGTGCGCCTCGACCCACTCCTTGCAGCCGGTCTCGCCCTGGAGAAGCTCCGTGATCTCGCTGGAGCCCTTGGAGTACGGATCGACGCCGAGGAAGGTGTCGATGCCGGTGGCGACGACGTAGTTGCCGATGGAGACGGCCTTCTCGGACATCCACTCCGGTGCGCAGCCGCACAGCGGGATCTGGGAGATGTTGATGCCCCAGTCCTTGGCGATGTCGGAGGCGAGAACCATCATACGGGAGATATCGACGCAGGAGCCCATGTGCACGACGCGCGGAATGCCGACCAGCTCACAGACACGGCGCAGACCCTCGCCGCAGTATTCCTTCGCGTCCGGATCCATGAGGCCGGCCTTGGCGGCAGCCTGCGCGGAGCAGCCGGAAAGAATGACGATGATGTCGTTCTTGAGGAGCTTCTTCATCAGCTCGATATGGGCGGTGTCGGGACGGACCTTCGGGTTGTTGCAGCCGACCATGGCGACCGCGCCGCGAAGAACGCCGGACTTCACGACATCGACCAGCGGACGGGTCGTGCCGGTGAGATCGACGTGGGAGTTGGTGACGCCGTCCAGGCACTTCTTGATGGCTTCGACCGAGTAGCCGACACGGGCCTTGGTCTTGAGCTGGGGAATGTGGACCAGCTCGGGATTGCGGTTCTTGAAGTTCTCGACTGCCATTTTGACGATCGCCTTGGCGTTCTCGGCAGCGGTCTCCTCATGGAACTCGATGAAGTCGGAATCCGGCATCCGGGCGATGGGGGAGGTGGTGACGAACTTGGTATGGAAGCACTTGGAAAGCGGGCCAAGTGCCGGGAAGATGCACTGCACATCGACGACGATGGCTTCGCAGGCACCGGTAAGTACGACGTTTTCCTGCTGGAGGAAGTTGCCGGCCATCGGAATGGCCTCACGCATGGCGACCTCGTTGCCGGTGCAGCAGACGCCGGCAATGTTGATGCCCTTGGCGCCGACGGACTTGGCAAGCGCGACCATCTCGGGATCCTGCGCATAGAAAACGATCATTTCGGAGAGGGAGGGATCATGGCCGTGGACAATGATGTTGACCATGTCCTTTTCCATGACGCCGATATTGGCGGTGGTATCCATGGGCTTCGGCGTGCCGAACAGGACGTCGGAGAACTCGGTGCCCATCATAGAGCCGCCCCAGCCGTCAGACAGACCGGCGCGCAGAGACTGCTTGATGAGTGCCTCAGGCAGGGAAGAACAGCCCATGTGGGTCATGTGCATGGCCTGAGAGACTTCGCGGTCGATGGCGCGCGGCTCGATTCCGGCGTTGTGCCAAAGCTCCTGGGTATGCTCCGGAGCGCGCTTCAGGAAGCGCTGTACGCCAAAGGGCTTGCCGTATTCGAGCAGGCCGGTCTCGGCAACCTCATGGGCCAGATCATAAATGTCCTTGCCCTCGGTCTCGATGCCCCATTCATGGGCGATGCGCTTCAGCTTTTCAGGATCCTTGACCTGATAGGAGCCGCCTTCTTTGGTCTGATACAGGGTGTGGCAGATCTGACGGCCGTGGTCGGAGTGCGTGGCAGAGCCGCCGGCGGTGAAACGCAGATAGTTTCTGCCGACAATGCCGTGGACATCGCAGCCGCAGATGCCGCGCGGGGACTTCGGCGTGATACGGCAGGGGCCCATGGAGCAAATGCGGCAGCAGGTACCGGCTTCACCGAAGCCGCAGTGGGGAGTCTGATTCTTGACACGCTGCTGCCAGGAATCCGCGCCAACCTTCTTGCCGGTTTCAAGCAATTCGTTGGTGGCGGCTTCCATCTGTTCAATAGTGATTAAGCGATCCCAATCCATTGATGATGTTTCCTCCTAAACTTGTTCTCGTCATTGGACAGAGGCTGCGGTCACGCGCCTCCGGCGGGGATTTGTTTGATCGATCCGATCCAAAGAACCGATACTGGCGAGTCCTGCGTGTGAAACCGATTTGCACGCAGGCATACGCCGACACAGTTTAATCCCATTTTAACAAGGGGTGGGGAGAATGTCAACATGCGAACGCAAAATAAGCTTGTGATTCCCGATAAACATATCCAAAAGAAAAGCCCCCGCAGCGCTGCTGCGGAGGCTCGGCAAGGCTTGGGATCCGGCGTTCAGGAAACGCCCGGCTTTGCCGTATGAACCACCAGATGGGGATATGTCATGGAGATGCCGTCCTCGTCAAAGACGCGCTTGACGTTTTCCAGCACATCGAAGTAGACGCTCCAGTAATCCGCGTTTTTGACCCAAAAGCGGAGCGTATATTCGATGGCGTTGTCGCCGTAGCTGCTGACGCGGGCGAAAACCGGCTCGATGGGAAGAACGCGCGGGTCCTGCGCGGCCTTGACGAGCGCGGCCTTGACCTTTTCGATGTCGTCGTCATAGCTCGCCGAGACGCTCAGCACGACGCGGCGATCCTCCTCAGTGGAGAAGTTCGTGATGCTTCCGGAGACGGCTTGTGAGTTGGGGATGGAAATGAGCCGCCCGTCGATCGTGACGAGCTTCGTGGACAAAATGCCGATCTCACGGACGGTGCCCTGCATGCCGGAGATCTCCACAAAATCGCCGACCTGATAGGGCTTCGAGGTCAGAAGCATGACCGCGCTGGTCATATTCGACAGTGCGCTCTGCACAGAGAGGGAAACGGCCAGACCGGCGATGCTGAAAATGGCCAGCAGGGAGGACGTGTCGATCCCGAGCGTTCCGGCAATGAGCATGATGGCGATGAATACAAGAACCAGCTTGACGAGCGTGCGTATGAAGCTGTGCATGGTGGTGTGGATCTTTGACTTTTCAAGCAGGCGGCCGGTCAGCCGCATCAGCAGCTTGATGAATACCACACAGACGATGAGCAGGATCGCCGCGGCGATGATCTTGGAAAGCGCGTTCGCGCCGAGGTATTTCTCCCAGAAGGAGTGCGCGGTTTCGGCGGTGCTTCCGAGTGCGGCCTCCACGCCGGAGGTGACCGCCTGAAGATCGGTTTCGGGCATTGGTAAGACTTCCTTTCAAAGCTTCGCTCCGCGCAGCACTTGCGCGGAGCGAACCTGTTTAATGATTATCCTCTGCGGAGGACACTTCGGCAGCGAGCGCATCGGGGGGGGGNCGGCAGCGTCCGCATCGGCGGTCTTGCCGGTCAGCCGCTTCGTGTCGGCGTTGACGTAAGCCATGAACTCGTCGCCGGTGATGGTCTCCTTCTGGAGCAGGTAAAGCGCGATCTCGTCGAGCAGAGAGCGGTTTTCCGTCAGAAGCTTCTTCGCAGCGTCGTAGCACGCGGCCAGCAGCTTCCGAATCTCCGAATCGACCTCGGAGGCTGTGGAATCGGCGCAGGTCATGGAGATCGTATCGTCGAGATACTGGCTGTTGACGGTGGACAGCGCCATGAGGCCAAATTTGTCGCTCATGCCGAAGCGCGTAATCATATTGCGGGCGATGTTCGTCGCACGCTCGATGTCGTTGGCGGCTCCGGTCGTCTGGACGCCGAATACGAGCTGCTCCGCAGCGCGGCCGCCCAGCAGCGTTTCCAGCTCGACGGTCAGCTCTTCCTTGGAGCTGAGGAACTTTTCCTCCTCCGGGAGCTGCATCGTGTAGCCGAGCGCGCCGGAGGTGTGGGGAACGATGGTGATCTTGGAGACGGGCTGCGTATGCTTCTGGAGCGCGGCGACCAGCGCATGTCCGACCTCGTGATACGAGACGATGCGCTTTTCCATATCGGTCAGAACGGTGCCCTTCTTTTCCGTACCGGCAATGACGGTTTCAAAGGAAACCATCAGATCCTGCTGATTGACGGCCTTACGGCCCTGACGCACGGCGCGGAGCGCCGCCTCGTTGACAAGATTGGCGAGGTCTGCGCCGACGGCGCCCGCCGTCGCCTGCGCGATCTTATGCAGATCGACGTCCTCGGCGAGCTTGATGTTTTTGGTGTGGACGCGGAGCGTCTGATAGCGGCCCTGAAGATTCGGACGGTCTACCTCGATGCGGCGGTCGAAACGCCCCGCACGGAGCAGCGCCTTGTCGAGAATTTCGGGGCGGTTGGTCGCGGCCAGAATGACGACACCCTTGCTGGAATCAAAGCCGTCGATCTCGGCCAGCAGCTGATTGAGCGTCTGCTCACGCTCGTCGTTACCGCCGAAGCGGGAATCACGGGTGCGGCCGATGGCGTCGATCTCGTCGATGAAAATGATGGCGGGCGCGACCTTGTTGGCCTCCTGGAAGAGGCTGCGGACGCGGCTTGCGCCGACGCCGACGAACATTTCCACAAAGTCGGAGCCGGAGATGGAGAAGAACGGGACGTTCGCCTCACCGGCGACCGCCTTGGCCAGCAGCGTTTTGCCGGTGCCGGGAGAGCCGACCAGCAGCGCGCCCTTCGGGAGCTTCGCGCCGATGGCGGCGTATTTCTGCGGATAATGCAGGAAATCAATGATCTCCACGAGGGATTCCTTGGCCTCGTCCTGACCGGCAACGTCGGCAAATGTCACGCCGGTCTGCTTTTCCATGTAGACCTTGGCTTTGTTTTCGCCGATCCCGCCGATGCCTCCGAAGCCGCCTCCGCCCATCTTCTTGGCCATGCTCCGCATGAGGCTGAACAGCAGATAAAGCGCCAGGAAGGGGACGACCCATGTGATCACAAACGCGATCACGGGGCTGATCTCCTCGGGAAGCTCGGTGTTGTAGGCAATGCCGAGACGGTCGAATTCGTCTGTCAGCTCGGTGGTGTCCTGATTCGGAATGAGACCGGTGTAGTAATACTTTTTCTGTGACTTCTTGGCAGCCTCTTCCTTTGTAAGGATAATGAGCCGGTCGTCCGACTTGAACGAGACCTCGCTGATTTTGTCCTCGGCCATCAGCTCCTTGAATTCGGTGTAGCTGATCTGCGTCAGATAGGCGTTGGAGACGGCGTTATAAAGCATGTTGATGAGCAGCGTTGCGACCAGCGCGGCCACGACCAGCAGCATGATGCGTCTGCCCTTATTGTCGTCATTGTCGGTATTCGGCATCTTGTTTTTCTGATTTTTCGGATCCTGATTCAAATCCGGGCACCTTCTTTCTATAGCGGAAAACGGCAAAAATACCGTTCGATCTGCGGTGGGAACATCTTATCATACCCAAAATCGTTTGACAAGAACCGCAGACGAACAAGCGGTAAATTTTCTGTGAATTTCAGATTTCTTTATAGTTGTTTCCGGAGACAAGACCTGCTATAATATGCTCGTATTATTGTGTACTGGAGAGGGAACCATGAGGGATAATCAGGAACGCAGAAAGGATCTCCGGCGTGACAATGCGCAGCGCCGCCCGTTCGCAGCGGCGGAAGAGCGC
>FR887151.1:6832-13240 GCA_000436735.1 Firmicutes bacterium CAG:170 | reverse complement strand
CCGATAACATTCTCGAGGGCCGCAACGCTTTGACGGAGGCACTGGCCTCCGGGCGCGCGATCGATAAGGTGTTCATTGCCGAAGGCAATACCGACCGTGCTCTGGCGCGGCTTGCCGCGCAGGCACGGCAGTCCGGCGCGGTCGTGGTCGAGACCGACCGCAGAAAGCTCGATCAGATGTCCGCAACCGGCGCGCATCAGGGCATTATCGCCATGGTCGCGGCGCACAGCTACGCGACGGTGGACGATATTCTGGCGCTGGCGCGGGAGCGCGGCGAGGCTCCGCTCATCGTGATCTGCGACGAGCTTTCCGACCCGCATAATCTCGGCGCGATCATCCGCACGGCGGAGTGCGCAGGCGCGCACGGCGTCATCATTCCCAAGCGCCGGAGCGTCGGCCTGACGGCGGTCGTCGGCAAGGCGTCGGCAGGCGCGCTGGAATATGTGCCGGTCGCGCGCGTTTCCAACGTGACCGCCGCGATCAAGGAGCTGAAGGCGCAGGGCGTCTGGGTGTTCGGTACGGCTGCCGACGGCGCGACGCCGCTGACGGGCGCAGACCTCAAAGGCCCCGCCGCCATCGTGATCGGAAACGAGGGCGAGGGCATGAGCCGCCTCGTGGCGGAAAGCTGCGATTTCAAGGTCAGCATTCCGATGAAGGGAAAAATTTCCTCACTCAATGCCTCGGCGGCGGCAGCCATTTTGCTGTATGAGGCCGTTCGCCAGAGAGGATAAACCTACCGCGACATTCAGGAGTCAGCATGGAAGAATTACCGCAGAAGCAGAATCCGGAACAACTGCATACAGACGAAGCGCCCGTGCAGGAGCCGGAGTATACCCTTGAGGAGATCATGCGGGAATTCGGCGGCTGGACAAAGCGGGAGGAGGAGCCTGCGCCGAAGGCTCCCGAGCCTGTAGAGGCGGCCGCGCAGGAAGGCAGGCCGCAGGACGCGGCGGAGCCTCCGCCGGAGCAGCAGGCACAGGCGCTGAAAAACGGCGATACCATCCGCTTCAAGCCGATCCGTGAAGAGGACGTGGAGGCGGAGCGCCCAAAGATCTGGACCTATCAGGGCGAGCCTGCGCCGGAGCCAGCCGAGACGGATCCGTCCGACCCGGAGCAGGCGGAGGCGCGTGCGCGCCGCGCCCGTGCAGAGCGTGAGGAACGCAAACGGCACAAGCGCATGGAGCGGCTGCAAAAAAAGCAGGAGCAGGCGAAAAAGTCTGCCCCTCCGCCGGAGCAGCCGGAGCGCGTGTTCGCCTCCGCTGCGGAGGCGTATCAGGCCTATGCGAAGAAAAGCTCTTTGAAGGGGCGGACGATCCTTTCCTTTATTCTGTGCCTTCTGTCGGCGGCTATGCTGGTGCTGTGCAATTATTCTGTCGCGGGCGTCGATCTGACGCAGAAAAGTGGACTGCTGTCCGGAGGAATGCTGATTGTCATGCTGCTCCAGACGCTGCTTGCCTACGACATTTTTTTGAGCGCGATCGGACGCTGCATCCGCCTGCGCTTTGACCACATTGCGCTGCTCCTGCTGCTGGTGCTGGTGACGGCGCTGGACGCGGTGGGGGCGCTGATGTCCGGACGCATCCCGTTCTGTACTGCGGTTTCCGTGGAGCTGACGATGGCGCTTTGGGGCGAATTGCAGCTGAGGCTTGCCAAGCGGAAAACCGCGCGGGCCGTCTGCAATATGCAGGAGCCGTTTGCCGCTGTGCGCGAGGAAAAGGCGTGGAGCGGAAAGGACTGCATTTTCCGCGCATCCGGCGATGAAAAGCAATTTGTGTATCAGCTGGAGCTTCCGGACGCGACGCGGCGCGTCATGCGCGTCTACGCGCCAGTCACGGCGGGGCTTACGGCGCTGCTGGCCGTGATCGCCGCGCTCCGGCCGGACGGGAACTTCCTCTGGTCGTGGGCGGCCATGCTGCTGGCAGGGTATCCAATCGGCATTCTGATCGCGTATCCGCGTCCGTTTGCGATTCAGTCGCGGCGGCTCAGCCGCGGAGGCACGGCGGTCGCGGGGTGGCAGGGCGCGAAAAATCTCGGCGGAGAATGCGCCGTCGCCATTGAGGACGCCGACCTGTTCCCGCCGGAAAATGTGACGCTCAACGGCATGAAGATCTACTCCGATCGCTATGTTCCGCAGGTCATCGGTTACGCCGCCGCCGTCGTGGAGACGGCGGGAAGCGGCCTGGTTCCGCTCTTCCGCGAAATTTTGAAGAGCCAGAACGGGCGGCATTATACTGTCGATACCTTCCGCCGGTATGAGGGCGGGGGACTCGGCGCGGAGATCGGCGGGGATGTGATTCTGATGGGCTCGCTCGGCTTCATGAAGCTGATGCGCGTCCGGATGTCCGAGGGAACGCGGCTGCGGCAGGCGGTCTATATGGCCATCAATGGGGAGCTTGCCGTCGTGTTTGCGCTCAACTACGCGCCTGCGCCGCAGGTAAAGGCCGACCTTCTGTGCATTTCGCGCCTGAAGGGCCTTCTGCCGGTCCTTGCAACGCGCGATTTCATGATTACGCCGCAGTTCCTCAAGCAGCGCTATAAGCTCTCTCCCGACCGGATCGAATTCCCGACCGTGGAGGAGCGCGCGCGGCTCTCCGCGCCGGAAGCGCTTCGGAAGCCGAAACAGGGGGCACTGATGGTCAGAAGCAGCTTCTCCTGCTTCGTGACGGCGGTTTCCGGCGCGCGCTCGATGCGCAGCGCGACACGGTCTGCTGCCGGTATCTCCATTGCGGGAAGCGTGATCGGGACGGCAGTCCTGTTCTTCCTGACTTTTATCGGTTCCTCGCAGGCGGTCTCGGCATGGAATCTGGCGCTCTACACGCTTTTGTGGCTGCTTCCGCCGCTGCTTGTGACGAGTCTGAGCGGCAGAGTATGAGCGTTTTGACGGCCACGGCAAAAGAAATTCGCATTTTTGTGGTGAAACTGTAAGATTGTGTTTGCAATCTTCGTGATATTCGTTTATAATGAAATTTAAGAGTCGGCTAAAATGTGTATGCCGAGAGGCATTCTGCGCGCCCGGCGCAGTGTGTCTGGAGAAAGGAGAACGTAAACTATGGGCTATACTGCCAATGAGATTCGCAACATTTGTCTGCTGGGCCATGGCGGCGACGGTAAATCCGCGCTGTGTGAAAGCATGCTCTTCACGACCAAGTCGATCACCCGTCTGGGCAAGCGCGCCGACGGCACGACCGTTTCTGACTTCGACGACGAAGAGAAGAAGAGACAGTATTCGATCTCTACTTCCGTTATCCCCGTCGAGTATAATAAGTGCAAGATCAATGTTCTCGACAACCCCGGTTATTTCGACTTCGCCGGACAGATCGTTCAGTCGCTGCGCGTTGTGGACGCGGGCCTGATCTGCGTCACCGCCAAGAGCGGCATCGGTGTCGGCACCGAAAAGGGCTGGAAGTACCTCGCAAAGGCGAATCTGCCTGCGATGTTCTATGTTTCCAAGCTCGACGAGGAGCACGCCAACTATTTCGGTACGGTCGATTCCCTGAGAAGCACCTTCGGCAACACGGTCATTCCGTTCGTGTTCCCGATCCTGAACGGCGATGCGGCTGTCGGCGTTGTCGATCTGCTGGCCAAGAAGGCATATGATGCCTCCGGCAAGGAGATCGCGCTTCCGGCTGACGCCGAGGAGAAGATCGAAGAGTACATGATGGAGCTCAACGAGCAGATCGCGGAGACCAGCGAGGAGCTCATGGAGAAGTTCTTCATGGAGGAGCCGTTCACCGAGGAAGAGATCCTCACCGGCGTCAAGGCCGGTATCCGTGAGCGCACCATCACCCCCGTGTTCTGCGGCTGCGCCATGTCCGGCCTCGGCACGGCCGTCCTTCTGAATAACCTTGTCAAGTTCGCTCCCAACCCGCTGGAGGGCAAGCCCATGACCGCAGTCGAGGACGACAAGGAAGTCGAATTCAAGCTTGACCCGAAGGGCAGCCCCATGGCGTTCGTTTTCAACACCATGGCTGATCAGTACGGCAAGAACTCCTACTTCAAGGTCATTTCCGGCGACATGGAGGATACCCTGTCCGTCGTCAATGCCCGCACGGGCGACACCGAAAAGCTCGGCAACATGTTCTTCCCGAAGGGCAAGGACAACACCAAAACCTCCAAGGTCTGCTGCGGCGATATCGGCGTTTTCACGAAGCTCGCTTCCGTCAAGACCGGCGATACGCTGGGTCTGGCCGGCAAGACCGTGACCATCAAGGGCATGACCTATGACGAGCCGATGTACAAGATGGCTGTTTACGCCAAGGTCAAGGGCACTGAGGACAAGATTGCTACCGGTCTCGTCAAGCTGAACGAGGAAGATCCCTCCTTCACCTATGGCAACGATCCCGAGACCAAGGAGCTTATCATTGCCGGTACCGGCGATATGCAGCTCTCCGTCCTGATGTCCAAGCTTCAGAGCAAGTACAAGGTCGAGGCTGTTCTCAAGCCCGCCAAGATCGCATACCGCGAGACCATCAAGAAGAAGGTCGAGATCCACGGCCGTCACAAGAAGCAGTCCGGCGGCCACGGCCAGTTCGGCGACGTTTACATCCGCTTCGAGCCGCAGTCCGAGTCCGAAGAAATGATCTTCGCGGACGAGACCGTCGGCGGCTGCGTACCGAAGAACTTCATCCCGTCCGTCGAAAAGGGCCTGCGCAACTGCGTCGGCAAGGGTGTCCTCGCCGGTTATCCGGTCGTGTTCCTGAAGGCAACGCTGTACTTCGGCTCCTACCATCCCGTTGACTCCTCCGATATGGCGTTCCAGACCGCTGCCGGCATCGCCTACAAGGAAGGCCTGCCCACTGCCGGCCCGACCCTGCTGGAGCCGATCGGCGAGCTGAAGGTCGTTGTCCCCGATTCCAACATGGGCGATATCAACGGCGATCTCAACAAGCGCCGCGGCCGCGTGATGGGCATGAACCCCGACCCCGAGAACCCCGGCTACCAGATCGTCGAGGCGGAAGTCCCGATGGGCGAGATGAGCAGCTACACCATCGACCTTCGCGCTATGACGCAGGGCCGCGGCAGCTACACGCTGAAGTTCGTCCGCTATGAGGAAGTCCCGCAGATGAACCAGGCCAAGATCATCGAAGAGGCCAAGAAGGAAGCGGAAGAGAAGTAATTCTCCCACGTTCATAATGCTCCAGCCGCCCCCGGTTATCCGGGGGCGGCTTTTCATGATCTACTTACGGCGGGGCGTTTGGAAAGCCGCATTGCCCGTCTACGGCGGCAGAGGCACTCGCACTTAAAGATAGAAAGGCGCTCCGGCATTTCTGCCGAAGCGCTGTTGCTTGTGTATTTTGGCCTTATTGGGTATCGCTGGAGGGCGTGTCGGAATCGTAACCGGCTGCACGGTAGACGCAGGCGTTCGGAACCGGACGGCCATCCGAAGAAACGCCGTTCGCACAGCGCGTCAGATACTCGCCGTTGTACCACATCATGCCGCTGGCGCCGCCATCGACGTTAATGGCCTGCTCACAGTTATGATTCTTGAGAATTTCCGCGCAGTGTGCAATGTCCGTACCCCAGCTTCCCGAGGCGCCGCGGCCCTCGATCACGAGCATCAGAATTTCATATTTATCGCTCTGGCCGATGCAGGAGCGCGGGTTCAATTCTGACCACCATTCATTGACAAGCACCTCGCCGTCCACGATCATGGCAGGCTCGAACTCAAACGCGTCCGTGCAGTTTTCACTGATCGGGTCGGTCGTTGCCTTGATGTACATGAGATTGTCGTCGTGCAGTTCCATGCGGGAGAATTTGTGCCAGCCGCTGTTGGTTGCATGATAATCGACGTTGTATTCCGTGCCCTGCGCCATGCAGTAGCCTGCCAGACGGCCGCCATTGCCCTGACCGAGGACACCGTTCGGGCTGACATCGATGAAGCCGCTGGCCGTGATGCCGAGAATGCCGCCTTCAACGTTCTGGACGATCTCACCAACGGTCTGGCCGCTGCCCTTGGAGAAGGGGTCGGTGCCCTGAGAAATGTTGGCGGAGGTGCCAATGCAGAGCAGGGAGGGATCCTTTGCAATTGCAAGAACACCGCGCCAGCCACTGCCCTTTACGCGGACAAAAAGAATTTTGTTCGGTGCGTCAATGGCAAGCACCTGTTCGCCCTGCGTGGTATAGATGCTGGTGCCGTTGTCGTTAAGGCCCGCTTCGTTGATGTAAATGCCGCTCCAGCCGTTGTCCAGCGTCTCCGGATGCTCCGTCAGATAAGCCTGCCACGTCTCCGGGTCAAGCTCCCAGAAAAGCTCCTCGAAGGCCGCCTTTTCCTGCGCCTCGATCTCCTCGGGCGTCAATTCCTTCGGAGGTTCCGGCTCCTGGACCTCCGTGTCAATGGGGCGCGTGTTCTCATCCGGCTGCGTGGGCGTGGTATCCGGCTGCTCCGGGACGGCTGTGGAAGGGCCGTGC
>FR887151.1:0-6708 GCA_000436735.1 Firmicutes bacterium CAG:170 | reverse complement strand
GACGCTCTTCGGAAGCAGGCGTGTGGCCAGCCACTGATGGCGCATGGTTGCCAACGCAGTATTGATGTAGGTATCGCGCAGCTGCGCCACGAATGGGATCGTTGTGTAGGCAGCAAAGAAATACAGCCCCTCCAGACACAGGATCACCGTCAGAAAGATCGCCAGCTTTTTCAGCGGCTTTTTCTTTTTCGGCGCGCGCGTTTTTGCAAGGCGGGCCGCGGAACGACGGCTGCCGAACAGTTTCATTTGACTCATTTTACAGTTTCTCCCCGATTTCAGGATAATCACTCTGCACATTCTAGCACAGAATCTGTCAGGAATCAAATCTTTCTGTGAAAACTTTAGGAAATATTCAGATTTCTGTCGCCTTTTCGAAAAAAAGACGGCCTGAAAAGCGGAAGAACGCAAAAAAAGAGCGGCCCGATGGCCGCTCTTTTCAGAAATGCAGGTTTTGCTTATGCAGCTTCCTTTTCAACGGTCATGTTCATCAGGACCTGAGCCGTCATGGCGCGCACAGCGTTGCCCTTCGGGTTGAACTGGTTATTGGAGCCGGACATGTAGCCTGCTGCGGTGCAGTAGTTCACGCCCTCGAGCGCCCAGTTCGCAATGGTGGACAGATCGGTGTAGGTCAGCTCAATGGTGACCACGTCGCCGCCCTTCTCCATGACCTTGTCATAGCCATAGAGGATCTTGGCCATTTCCTGACGGGTAACGGCGTTGTTCGGCTTGAAGGTGTCGCCGTAGCCGTTGACGATGCCCTTCTGGGATGCCCACAGAACAGCATTCGCATAGTAGGAGCCGTCCGCGCAGTCCGTAAAGACCTCAGAGACCTTGCCTTCGACCTCGGGGCTGCCGGCCAGACGGTACAGGACCGTGACGAGCATGGCGCGGGAGGTGTTGTCGGTCGGCTTGAAGGAGGCGCCGGAGCCGTTCATGAGCTTCTTCTCGGTGACGTAATCGACCGCCTTGGTGTACCAGATGTTGCTGGGAACGTCATTGTAGGTGGCCATGTTGATACGGCCCTGCGGCTCGGCATATTCCTTGCCGACGACACCCTTCAGCTCGGTCTTGATGTAATCGACGACTGCCTCGTCCATCGGCGTGCCGGTGTCAACGATCTTGGGGGAGGAGGCGAAGGCGTAGTAAACGTCGCCGCCGGCCGCCATGAAGTCGTTGGTGACGACAGCATAGGTGTCCTTCGCACGGAAGGGCTTGCCGTTGATGCTGTTGATGGTCACACGGTTGATGGTCTTGGGGCCATAGTAGGTGGAGCCGGGATAGGTGTCCGCGTTCTTGTCATACGGAGCGGCGGTGCAGACGGAAATGTCCATGCCTGCGATCTGAGCGAAGCCGCCGAGTGCGGTCGGAGCGCTCTGGTTTGCAGCCTCGAGAGCCTCGAGGAGCTTTTCACCGGTAACATAGACGACGGCAACGGTGTTGCCGAAGGGAAGAACGGTGTTGATGTCCTTCATGGTGATGTCGCCGGCCTTGATGGAGGCGCGGATACCGCCGCCATTGGTGACGGCGACAATATGATCGTTCGCAACGTCAAGCTTGCCGTCCTTGGTCGCGTACCACAGAAGCGCATCGGTGATCAGGTCGCCGAGGTTCGTCTCCTTGGTGCGGACACCGGGGTCACGGCTGCCGTCGAGATCGACGTCGCTCTTTGCGAACACAGCGCCGAGACGGGCATCAACGTCCGCAATGATGGAATCGGAAAGAGCCTTGGTGTCGGCGTCCTCGTCCTTGAGGTCGGCGACCTTGACGAGCTCGTTGCGCTCGATCTTCTTGGTGGCGTTGTCGATGACGATCACGCCGATGTTCTCCAGCTTTGTGCCGGTGGACTGGATGGGCTCCTTGTTCTCACCTTCGGTCATGACGCTGTGGGAGTGGCCGTCAATGATGAAGTCGATGCCCTTCGCGTTGGCGTACAGGTCGCTGGAGCGGTTTGGCTCGGACTCGGGATCAACGCCGAGGTGGGTCAGCGCGATCACGAGGTCACGGGGGGGCAGGGGGGTCCCGGGGTCACGGCCGTCCGCCTTGAGATCGGCGGCTGCCTGCGTGGCGAAGGAGTACAGCTCGTTCTTGGCCATGAAGGTGACGCCCTTGATCTTGGCCGGATGCGCCTTGGTGGCGGTTTCGGGAGTGGTGAGACCCAGGAAGCCGATCTTGAGGCCGCCCGCGGTCTCAACGACATAGGTGGCGTCGAAGGCAAGCTTGCCGTTATAGCGGATGTTGCCGATCATTTTGAACTTGGCGTCCTTGGCGATCGTCTGGAGGTTTGCATAGCCGTAGTCAAACTCATGGTTGCCGAAGGTTGCGACGTCGTAACCGGCAGCGTTCATGAGCTCGATCGCGGTCTTGCCCTGAGAATCGCTGACATAGGGCTCGCCCTGGATGTAGTCGCCGGCGTCCACAAGAATGACGTCAGCGCCCTTGGCCTGATAATCCTTTTTCAGGGCTGCGACCTTTGCGTACAGGCCCACGGCGCCGTGCACGTCGTTGGTGTGCAGGATGACCGTCTTGCCTGCGAGTTCTCCCTCTGCTGCGAAGGCCGTGGTCATAAGACCAAAGACCATCAGGACAGCGAGGAGAAGCGCTACTAATTTCTTCATAGTTTCCTCCTTTTATTTCTCCCGCTGAGGGCGGGAAATCATACCTTAATTATACGACGTTTTTCTGGAAACAGCTAGTGCCGGAAATTGAAAAATTGATGTATATTTTTGTGGAGAATTCACAAAAAGTAAGAGCTTCATCTGAACGCGACGCCAAAAACAACAAATATGTCAACCAAACGGCTTGCCTTTTAGTACGACTTCACGGATGAAGCGGAACGTCTCCTTTTCGCCGCGTTCCTTCAGCATCGTCAGAAGATATGTAAGCTGCGCCATGGTGTTCGGATGCACGAAGCGCGATTCTTTTGCGCGCTCGAGATAGGCGAGAGGCGAGGCGTCGGTGTAGGCCGCGCCCTGATAGGTCTTGCAGGCGGCAATGCGGTCCATGACCATTTCTGCGAGATAGCGGCGCGGCATTTCCACCGGCTCGTAGACGCGCGTCACGGGTGAAAGGTCCGTCCAGTATTCAAAATGATGGCGGTTACAGCCCTTGTGGTGCATCCACGCCTCACTGTAGCCCTTATCCTCACGCTCTGCGGTGTTCGGGCTGCGTGTGCCCTGATAGTACCGCACGCCCGTCCAGAATTCGATAGGCGAGTATTTGGAGAGGTCGTGCGTCAGACCCTGCCGGTAAAGCCCGACGCGGAAGCAGCCCATCATGACCAGATGCCGGTGGTGCGCGACGGTTTTCAGATGGCCGAAAAAGTTCTTCATGCGTTCAACCTCCATTCATTCATATTGTATCACAGCGCACGGCGTGCTACAATAAAAAAAGAGAGGGGAGATGCGTATGAAGGTCGTCGGACGCTTTGCGCCGAGTCCAAGCGGACGGATGCATCTGGGAAACGTGTTTTCTGCGCTGATGGCGTGGCTTTCTGTCCGGAGCGCCGGGGGAACTATGGTCCTGCGCATTGAGGACCTCGACCCGGACCGGTGCAGGCCGGAGTATGCGGAGCAGCTGAAGGATGATCTTCGGTGGCTCAGATTGGATTGGGACACAGAGCAGACGCCGCAGAGCCGCCGGACGGAGGCCTATCGGGAGCGCTTCGAGCGTCTGCGCGAGATGGGCCTTGTTTATCCATGCTACTGCTCACGCGGCGAGCTGCACGCGGCCTCCGCGCCGCATGCTTCGGACGGCAATGTGATCTATGCGGGCACCTGCCGGAATCTGACGGAGGAAGAACGCGCCGGGAAAACGCGCAGACCGGCATGGCGGCTGATCGTGCCGGACGAGGAGTTCACCTTTCACGACGGGCTTCAGGGGGAATACCGCGAGAATCTTGCGCGCGAATGCGGCGACTTTATCATACGCCGCTCCGACGGCGTCTATGCCTATCAGCTGGCCGTCGTGACCGACGACGCGGAAGCGGGCGTCACACAGATCGTGCGCGGCAGAGATCTGCTTTCCTCCACGCCGCGTCAGATCTATCTGCAAAGGCTTCTCGGACTGCCAACGCCGGAGTATTATCATGTGCCGCTGCTGGTTGCACCGGACGGACGGCGGCTTTCCAAACGGGAGCACGATCTCGATATGGGCGCGCTGCGGGAACGCTATACGCCGGAGGCGCTGCTCGGCTGCCTCGCGCAGCTTTCCGGGCTGCGTCCGACGGCAGAGCCGGTCACGGCAGGGGAGCTTGCCGACGGTTTTTCATGGAATTTCGCTGCAAAGGAAAATATTACGATCGGAAATCCGGAAAAAAAGAGCGAATGGGTTTGCAACCTGTAAAAGGACATGATATAATAAAAGACGTATGGGACTTTTCAAATTTGATATTTGAATAACTTGAAGGGATGAAAAGCTATGTACAAAATCGTGCGTAAGAAAGAACTCAACTCCGCCGTCACACTGATGGAAATTGAGGCTCCGTTCGTTGCCCGCAAGGCAAAGGCCGGTCAGTTCATCATTTTCCGCGTGGACGACAAGTCGGAGCGCGTTCCCCTGACAATTGCGGGCTATGACCGCGAAAAGGGAACGGTGTCCATCATCTTCCAGAAGGTCGGCCTGTCCACCGAGCTGCTCGGCAGCCTGAACGAGGGCGACTATATTCAGGACTTCGTCGGCCCGCTGGGAAAGCCCACCGACGTTGAGGGCAAGAAGCGCGTGTGTGTTGTAGGCGGCGGCGTTGGCTGTGCGATTGCGTATCCGTCTGCCAAGGCGTTCAAGGAAGCGGGCGTGGAGACTGACGTGATCGTCGGCTTCCGCAACAAGGACATCGTCATTCTGGAGGACGAGTTCAAGGAAGCCTGCGACAATCTGTATCTCATGACCGACGACGGCTCCTACGGTGAGCACGGCTTCGTCACCGTCAAGCTCCAGCAGCTGCTCGAATCCGGACGGCAGTACGACGAGGTTCTGGCCATCGGCCCGATCCCGATGATGAAATTCGTCTCCAAAACCACGGAGCCGTTCGGCGTCAAGACCATCGTTTCACTCAACCCGATCATGGTCGATGGCACCGGTATGTGCGGCGGCTGCCGCGTCACGGTCGGCGGCGAGGTCAAGTTTGCCTGTGTGGACGGCCCGGACTTCGACGGTCACAAGGTGGACTATGCAGAGCTTATGAACCGCAATACCGTCTATCGTGAGCGCGAGGCCGAGGTGCGCGAGAGCCACAAGTGCCGTATGCAGAAGATGGCGGAAGAGCTCATCAAGTAATAGGGGAGGATACGAAAATGGCGAACATGCAGATGACCAAGACTCCGATGCCGGAGCAGGATCCGAACGTCCGTAATCATAATTTTAAGGAAGTTACCCTCGGCTACACGCCGGAAATGGCCATGGAAGAGGCAAAGCGCTGCCTGCACTGCAAGAAGCCGCTCTGCGTCGGCGGCTGCCCAGTCAACATCCAGATCCCTGACTTTATCGCAAAGGTCGCGGAGGGCGATTTTGCCGCCGCGTATGAGATCATTACCTCCACCAACGCGCTGCCGGCTCTGTCCGGCCGTGTCTGCCCGCAGGAAACGCAGTGCGAGTCCAAGTGCGTCCGCGGCGTCAAGGGCGAGCCGGTCGCCATCGGCCGTCTCGAGCGCTTTGTCGCCGACTGGTACCGCGAGAACGTCAACGCCATGCCGCAGAAGCCAGAGTCCAACGGCATCAAGGTCGCCGTCGTCGGCTCCGGCCCCTCCGGTCTGACGTGCGCATCCGAGCTTGCCAAGAAGGGCTACGCCGTCACCATCTTTGAAGCGCTGCACACCGCCGGCGGCGTTCTGGTCTATGGCATCCCGGAATTCCGTCTGCCGAAGGCCATCGTTGCCAACGAGGTCGAAAAGCTCAAGGCGATGGGCGTCGAGGTCATGACCAACATGGTCATCGGCAAGGTGCTCTCCATCGACGAGCTGTTTGACGAGATGGGCTTCAAGGCCGTCTTTGTCGGCTCCGGCGCGGGCCTACCGATGTTCATGCACATCCCCGGCGAAGAGCTGAAGGGCGTTTGCTCCGCAAACGAGTATCTGACCCGCATCAACCTGATGAAGGCCTATAAGGAAGAGAGCGATACGCCGATCCTGGTCAGCAAGGCTGCCGCGATTGTCGGCGGCGGCAACGTCGCCATGGACGCCGCCCGCTGTGCCAAGCGCATGGGCGCCGAAAAGGTCTATATCGTCTACCGCCGCGGCGAGGCGGAAATGCCCGCCCGTCTTGAAGAGCAGCACCATGCCAAGGAAGAGGGCATTGAGTTCATGACCCTCACCAACCCCGTCGAGATCCTCGGCGGCGAGGATGGCCGCGTAAACGGCATGAAGTGCATCAAGATGGAGCTTGGTGAGCCGGACGCCTCCGGCCGCCGCCGCCCCATCCCCATTGAAGGCTCCGAGTTTGTGCTGGACGTCGATACCGTTATCATGTCCCTCGGCACCAGCCCCAACCCGCTGATCCGTTCCACGACGCCGGGCCTCGAGACGAACAAGAAGGGCGGCATCATCGTTGACGAGAACGAAATGTCCACCCGTGAGAACGTCTTTGCCGGCGGCGACGCCGTCACCGGCGCTGCGACTGTCATCCTCGCCATGGGCGCAGGCAAGAAGGCTGCCGCTGCCATCGACGCGAAGCTCCAGAATAAATAAGGGAACCTCTGAATAAATCCCCGACCGCGGA
>FR887150.1 GCA_000436735.1 Firmicutes bacterium CAG:170 | reverse complement strand
GTGGAGGACGTAATAGATCTGTGATGTCCCTATGGAATGGCCTACAGCTTCCCGATATGCAGTCTCAATAAGACAAGGGCAGAAAGAAGTGACAAGCATGAAAGCCCGTCGTTATGAACTTACCGATAAGGAATGGGAACTGATCCGGCTGCTTATCCCGATCTCGCATACCGGCCGTCCGCAGAAGGATATTCGCGCGCATCTCAATATAATACTGCGTTCCAGAAGCACATCCACTGCGCCCTTGGTGACCATCAGAAATCCTCCCTCCAATTTATGGACGGTGGGCATCATCTTTCGGTCAGAATCGAAGGGAATCTCTGTCAACCGGGGCCAGCGGTTTCGGACAACATCCTCATCAAAGCCGTTGGTCTCTCCGAGCCGTACCAGCGCCGTTTCCGTCGGATCGCCGATCTCGTTGTCACCGCTGATGGTGGCATCGCTGCACAGGAGGGCCGCCCGCAGCAGCGGCTCTTGTATCGGGTCATGGAAATCGGCGTCCTTTGCATCAATCACCTTTCCGCCGGTATACAGTTTCTTGACAGTCATGCGGTTCTGTGTCAACGTGCCGGTTTTATCTGAACAGATCACAGACACGCTGCCAAGCCCCTCCACCGCCTGCAAATGGCGGATGATGGCGTTTTCTTTCGCCATTTTCCGGGTTCCGAAGGACAGCACGATGGTGACGATGGGGCTGAGCGCCTCGGGGATGGCCGCCACCGCCAACGCGACGGCAAAAAGGAAGGCGTTCATCACGTTTTCATGCCGCCACAACACGCTGACAGCAAACAGCACCGCACAGATTGCAAGAATCATAATTGACAGCTTTTTGCCGAACTGGTCCAGGCTGACCTGCAGCGGGGTTTTCCGCTCCTCCGTGCTTTTCAGCAGCAGAGCGATTTTTCCCATTTCGGTGTCCATGCCAGTGGCCGTCACAAGAAAGCGCCCCCGACCATAGGTGACGAAGCTGCCGGAGAAAACCATGTTCTTCCGGTCTCCCAGTGCGGTTTCTCCGCTAATCTCATCCGTATCCTTTTCCACTGGAAGGCTTTCGCCGGTGAGGGCGCTTTCCGCGCACTTCAGGCTGGCACATTCCAGAAGGCGTCCGTCCGCACAGACGGAATCACCCGCTTCCAAGATCACCACATCACCGGGAACCACCTCACGCCCTGGGATCTGTACGATCTGACCGTCCCGCAGCGCCTTGGCGGTGGGAGCGGACATCTGTTTCAGGCTGTCCAGTGACGCGGCTGCCTTGACGGTTTGAACGGTTCCCAGAATTGCGTTCATGGTGATGACTGTCAGAATAACGATCATGCTTTCTATCCAGAGGATACCAATACCGTAATGGCTTCGGCCGAACTGCAAAAATGAAGGTCAGATACATCCCGGTCCTCCATCAGCTTCGCTTGCAGCTGCACAGCATTGGAGAAGATCTTCGGCGGCTCAAATAAAGCCAACGGTTCCTGCCGCAATTCCTCGATGGATACCTCCTGCCGCCGTGCCAGTGCATGAAAGTTGGCGTAAATCATTTTCATGGGAATTTTTTGCAGCTCCCGATAGTAGATGGATGCTTTTGCGGCGGCAGGTGCCTGAAAAACGACCACGGCATCCAGTTCGCCCTCGTCGAGCATACGATAGATGTGTTGAAACGGGATTATCTGCAATTCCGGATGAATTCCCGGCCGTTTCTCTTTCAGGTTTTCAAGAACACCTATCATCTGGTACATGAAGGGAAAGCTCTCGCAGCCAATGGCAAGATGCTCGATCTCATCTGTGGAGGTGCTTGCAAAGCGCTTTTTTGCCCGTTCGCTGATACTTACGATCTGATTCGCATCGCTTATGAATCTCTTTCCCTCGGGGGCGAGTTTGTCAAGATACTTTTTGTGGATTTTCTAAATTAAACGATTTGTCCGTAAAAAAGCCGCCCAAAACCTCGTGCTTGCAGATGTCCTGAAACACCGTATTCAAAGGCTTTTTGGCACTTTCGGACTGCTTTACATTTACGATGAATGTTGTCTTTCCAATTCGCTGTGAATAAGAATA